>NZ_CP022221.1:6893707-7199746 GCF_004114935.1 Bradyrhizobium zhanjiangense | reverse complement strand
CGTTTCCACTTCTATCGGGTGGGCTTAGTCTCATAAAATGCTCGAGATGGGTCTTGTTGAACTCGTGCTGATTCATAATCGGACATTTCCCTTCAAATTATCGACGGCTGCCAAGCATCACCATCGCTATCGATGAATAGGGCCTCCGTGAGTGCATCTGACTTGTTGAATGGGGAGGGGTAAGATGTCTACGGAAACGCATCCTTACAATTCAGAGCCCATGCCTGCTAATGTTCGATTGCTAATTGTCGGGACTGCACCACCATCCAGATTCTCGAAACCCCAATGCGAAGGGTTTGGGGCACACAAACTCGACTTCAACTTCTTCTATGGCTCTGGGCATAACAACATGTGGTTTTGGCTAAACCAAATTGCCGGAGAACAGGGGAGGGCGCTAGCCTCGCGCCCAGGCGATCACTATACCAGATGAAGCCAGCTTCATCGCCAACGCGCGCCGGGATTTCGACTTTGACTGGGCGCAGGGCCGGGCCGGGTTGGATGAGTACCGCGAGGCTTACAAGCCTTTCCTGCCGACTGTCTCGTCGTTCTCAGGCACGCGTCCGCCAGAGAGTAACCGCAAGCAGTACATAGGCAGCGCAGGTCCATAGCGACTGCCAGTTGGCCGGCCCTTCGTTGAACCCTATGTAGATCGCTGACACAATAAGCACGCCGACAAATATCGATTCCGCCACAGGGCGGATACCTTTCCTAGCCGGATCGAGCAGCGTCACAGCCGCAAAAGGCACCGTCGCCATCGTGAGAGGCGCGAAAGGAAAATCAATAAAGCGCGGATCAAAAACCAAGCCGAGTGCTGTGGCCGTGCCGATCACCGCGGTTGCGATCCGGACTAACCCGCTCCCGGTCGCGAGCACCGATTGGGTCCGGTGCTCCGAGGGACCCAGCAATTCCAGGAAACTGGGTGATACGCGGCCCGACATCAGGGCGTTGGCGCCAAACACCGGCGAGGCAACGGCCGCCGCCAGAAACGAGCCCCACAGAAGCCAGCCACCTGCTCCGTAACTTTCATAGAACATCTTTTGGGCGGCAACCCCAAACAGGATTCCGGCCGTGGTTGCCGATATTGCTACTGCAAACCATGGGGCCGCTCCGGGCTCCCTGCCCTTGCGCCGCAAAGTCAGCCATGCCACGCCGAACACCAGGACTGACAGTGCCATTCCGCTGCACATCTGCAGTTTCCACAGCGGAAAATTGCTGATGGGGACCCCGGGAGGATATTTCAGCGTGCGCTGCACGGAATCGAACAGGCCCCAGTACCCACCGATCGTGCCCTCGATTTCCCGTTTCCACGATTCATCATAGGCCTCGAACACGTTGACGCGGAAATTCTCGCGTCGGGCGAGGTCGAGGATCTCCGAGACCACGCGGGCCTGATTGACGCGCGACGGCAACGCCGACTCGCGCATCCGCCCCTCACTTGGCCAACCTATTTCTCCGATAAAAATTTCTTTACCCGGAAAAGCCGATGCAATCTGCCGGCGGATCGTGTCAACGTGCGCGGCGGCAAGCTCCGCCGGGACCGGAACATTTTCCCAATATGGCAGGATATGAATCGTAACGAAATCGACAACGTCGTAAAGTTCGCGATTGCTCAGCCAGAATTCCCAGACATCAGCATAGGTAACGGGGACAGAGACCTGCGCCTTCACCGAGCGGATCGTAGCGGCGAGGTCAGAAACTGTTATGTCATGACGCAACAAGGTCTCGCTGCCGACCACAAGCGCAATGATGGTTCCCGGATGTTTTTTGGCGAGACGCACCCCCGTGGATATCTGCGTCAAATTCTTCTGCCGATCCTTATCAAGAAAAATGCCCTGAATGACCTTCAATCCCGCCTTGGCCGCAAGCTCGGGGATTTGATCAAGCCCAAGATCGTTCGCATAGGTACGGATGCAGTCGGATATCTTCGCAAGCTCGGCGAGATCTTCTGCAATCTGTTCCCGCGATACCCGCGTCGCCGACGAAAGCGACGTCTGATGGTTGCGGAAGGGAGCGTATGATATGCACTGAACTTTGTCGTTCGGATCGATCGGTGCGCGTACCAGGTCGACCGGGATCCCCAGCCACCACCAGACTGCGGCGATGGCGCCTAAGGATATCAGCAAAAGCGTTAGCGGTGTGCGGTGAGAAACCAGTGTCCTGCCGGCAGAAGTTGTATGCTGGGCCCCGTCAACGCGCGAGTTCGGCTCGTCGATGACCTTTCTTGTTTGTCGATGATGGATCGCGCGATCACACGTAGCATGTGTTGTCTCGCTCGCTGGCGGGCTCATCCCATCACGCATCAAGAGCGCCCCTGTGATTGCGACTGCAGAGAAAGCAAGAGGATCAATAGATTGAGCTTGTTCGGCGCTCCCGGATCGGCTCACAATTTTCGCGAGATTGCTGCAAGCTCATTGATCCAGATCAGCCTCCAGTCCTCGCCAAGAATGACACGATCGTGAGCTGCCCGGAAGCACCATGCGTCCATCCTGCCTCGAGGCAGCTTGCGACGTAGTCCCGGGCCGCAGCGAAGATCGCCACGACGCGCGCGCCTTGCACGAGCATTCCGGTCGTGAGAAAGTCGAGGCAAGCCGTCGCTCCGGAGGCCCGTCGGACGCCTGCGGACCGCCCGAACATTCTGTGGACCCTCAAGCCGCGCGACCATGCACTTTCAAACTGAAAAAACCGTACTGCGCTGCCTTGCCGCGGCAACGTTGGTGATTTCTTTGATCGTCGGATGGGCGTTTGAACTACGCGCCGAAGCCCGAACGCCGGCTGTAGGAACTCTTTCACCCGCGGCCCTGAAGCGAATTGACGACACCATCCGCAATGAGATCGCGACCGGTAAGATTCCCGGAGCCATTCTGCTGATCCAACAGCACGGCAAGCCGGTCCATTTCGAATGTTTCGGCGTGCGGGACCCCGACACGGGGCTACCGATGACTCCCGACGCAATTTTCCAGATCTATTCCATGTCGAAGGCGGTTACGTCGGTTGCGGCGATGATGCTGGTGGACGAGGGCAAGCTCGCTCTCGATGATCCCGTGTCGAAATACATTCATTCCTTTGCGAAGACCAAAGTCGGTGTCGATGTTTCCGATGAGGCCGGAGAGTATCCGCTCAAGCTCGAGCCGTTGAAGCGCCCGATTACGATCAGGGACCTATTGCGGCACACGTCGGGCATCACCTACGGCTTCCTCGGTCGTACCCAGGTGCAGAAACTCTATGCAAATCCTCTATTGTACGCCGGGGATTTCGATAACGCCGATTTTGCCGACCGAATCGCAGTGCTGCCGCTTGACGATCAACCCGGAACACACTGGAACTACAGTCATTCAACCGACGTGCTCGGCCGGGTCGTCGAGGTAGTCTCGGCGCAAACGCTGTACGAGTTCGAAAAGCAGAGGTTGTTCGATCCGCTCGGCATGTCCGATACCGCGTATTACATTTTGGATAGCGCAAAATTTCCGCTGATTGCGAAGGGATTTCCTGTTGATCGATCCCGGGTCGCCGGAATCAGGGATCCTACATTGCCGCGGCGCTGGGAGTCCGGCGGAGCGGGCTTGGCCTCCACGACAAGGGACTACGCCCGCTTCCTACAAATGCTGCTCAATGGAGGTGAACTGGATGGCAAGCGATACCTCAAGCGTGAGACCGTCGCGCTGATGACGTCGGATCAGATTGGGCCGGAGACCGGTATCATTCATGATCTCTTCTATTTTCCCGGACCCACTAGTGGCTTCGGTCTTGGCTTTGCCGTCCGCACCTCGTCACCTCCTGGTACGAGCTGGCCACTCGGCGAATACCGTTGGGACGGCGCCGGCGGCAGCTTCTATTTCGTCGACCCCGTGGACTACATGCTTGGAGTCTTCATGGTGATGTCGCCCACACAGGGCGGACGGATCCAGCTGAACTTGAAAACGATGATCTACGAAGCGATGGGAAAGGGCCTGCGCAAGGATTGACGGGCAGCCAGCAAGATCGATGCCATTTTTGATGCAGTGGACGGCTGCTCCATCGACAAGTGAGTGCCTTGACCGCTTAGCGCTTCGTTTTTGCGTCACGGCAAGCGACGACGGTCCCGGCACCGGCTGCTGAATTGGCCGCTAAAGCGCCGCTACGGGCCGGAAGCAACCTGTCTGTCGCTACGTTCGCCAACTATCGGAGGTCCTATATTGAATCGCTGACTGATCCGCAGGGTTTGAAGTTCTTGACCAGGTGTCCGTGCAAACACACATCATGTTTCTGGGCGAAGGCGAGCACGCCAATGATCATAAAACCCAGCAGGACAAGTCCGGCTACGATATTCTTCGTCATGGCTACTTGAATCCATCCCCACGCAATTGATCTGATACAACCCTAGAGCACGTGGCCTGCGCCCGGAATCCTTCGCAACGCTTCAGTCGCGCCCCAGCTCAGGAAGACAGTGAGCACGAATGCGGTCAGGCCCTTGGCAATCGCCGGGACGTCGAAGTCGAACATCCAATATACGAGCCAAAGCACAATCGGGTAGTGCACCAAAAACATGCCGAAGGCGGCAGGCTGCAAGGTATCGAGGCTGCTCCAGCCTGATTGCTTGAATCCCAGGAAATAGGCCAGGATCGTAAACATGATAGCCACGCTGAAGGCCGCGAAGAACAGTCCATAGATGGCTTCATACCAGTGGGGCAGCGGGGTCGGATTTCCCAGAATTTCGCGCTTGATGTAGATCAGCACCCACATGAGGCAATAGGGAACGAGCGCCGGAATCGTCCAGGCCAGGCTGTGCTTTCCGAGCTGGCCATCGGGAGCCAGCAATCCGCGGTGCAGGTACCTGGCGCCGATGCCCGCGCCAAAAAAGAAGTAGGTCGCATACAGCAGTACACGTCCGTGCTGGACCGAGAATGGACCGAACTCGAACCAGGAGTATGGTCCAAAGTGAACTCGCCCCGGGATGTAGAGCACGGTCGTGACGGCAAGCATGACTGCGAAGAATCGCGCCGACTGGTCATGGCCGCGCAGCGACAGGCGATTGATCGGGTCGAGAAGTGTCGGCGAGAGCTTGTAAAGCAGGCTTGCGATGACGTCGAAGGCAACCAACACACAGAGGAACCAGATCGGACCGCTCGGCCAAGGTCCTTCGGTGATGGTTTTCCACCAGAAGTCGGCGAAGCCGACGTCTGGATGCTGACGCAGTTCAATCGCGTAGTAGGCCAACGGGATGATCGTGAAGGCACCAATCACGAAGGGCAAGCCGAGCCGGATCAGGCGATCGCGCAGATAGTCGAGCGGTCCCTTGCGAGCGAGTCCAGGACACACAAACAGGCCCGAGAGAAAGAAGAACATCGCCATGAAGAAGCTGTCTGTGGCGAGCACGATGATGTCAAAACCGATCCACGACTTCGGATCGGTATGCCCGAAATAGGTATATGGAATGACAGCGTGATGCAGCAGTACCACCAGCGTGAGGAAGGTGCGGCAGCGATCGAGCGCGGCGTTGCGCACCTTTGCTTCTTGGGGCGCCTGAGCATCCGCAGGCACTGGCGTCCGCGCGATCGATGTCATCGTGCACCTCGCCTCGTTTTGTGAGTTCACGTCTCCCGCCGAGAGCAATAAGTATATATCCCGCCGCATATAATTACGAAGCATATTGATATCGGGCGCGCTCTTTTGCCTCTCCCAACGGCCGCCTGAAAGTTCGGTCACTGCGTGCGCGAGGTCATCGCACGGTTTGACGACTACTACGCCTCATTCACAGGGTGCGCATCGGCGAGATAATGCCTGAGGAAGCTGAAGCCAAAGCCCAACGCCAAGGGATCGGCGCACCTGCGACTAAGCGCCAATCCTCCACAAATGATCACTTGCAAGAGGCATACGCACTCATCAAACGGATCTCGAGTTCTCTAGTTACGTATTCGCCCGTGCAGCTGAACTGTCTGAAAGAACAGAACCGCCGGCCGGTGAGTTATTTCCGAACTTCGAGCAGAATCTGAGCGCGGCACATCCTCGTTTGCGCGCTGGTGGAACAGTTACGTTTGAAAGTGCAAAGACCAACCCACAGGACTTTGACAAGAGGGCCTACTTTGAGGCTGGTATCGTTGCCAATGCAAAATGCTTCAACTCGAACATGCGAACACGCCTGTCTCAGGATATTTTCAAGGGCGCGCTTGCGCCGCAGAAGGACCTTCATCTGTGGTGCATGGAGATACGAAACAGCCATATCGCTCACGCCGATCTGAGGCTGGAGCGGTCCTATGCCGGCATCAATCTCGTGGAAGACACATCATTCGGCAAGCGCCCGCGCGGCCTCCTGGCTGCTATGCTGGCGAGACGGAACGTTCCCAACACTCAAACGCTGACGGAAGTGTCGCGCCATTGTGAGCTGATTATCGAGCACGATCTAAGTCCGCAGTTGGACAAGACCGCGAGAGAAATCCGCGAGCAGATGTTGAGACTGCCCAAAGAGCAGTTCGACACGCTTCCTGACTAGATCTTAGAAGACCCGGCAACCGAATTTCCGAGCGATGCGCGATGGCCTCAGAAGAGCCGAGCCGAGAGATGCCGTCGAGGTCAGGCGGGAGAGGCAGCTTACCTTGAGGCCCATCCGAGACCCAGGCCAAGGCCTTTACGTCACGATAGAGGCCCAACTCAGTAGTTCATCTAAATAAACCATCTCCTCGCGCGTGATGCGATTCAACGCCTCTGGCAGGAGATTAGCCATAATCTGCCATTCGGGCTCGCCCTCGAGACAGAGATTACCTTCCGCCGCCGCTTTTGCGCGCTTGATATGTTCGCCAACCTTGCCGCTCAAGAGGCCGTTTTGATTACAATGCTGAGAAGGAATTCGATCAAGAGAGCATAGCGCTGTATCTCCTCCACGCTATTCAAGAGCGTGTTGAGCATGGCGCGGATATTGTCATGCCGCGTTGCATAGTTTCGGAAGTGCCCGTTAGCGACCGAGATCACGGTAAAGACGATGGCGATCAAGCGGACGACGGCGATCTCTTCTGCTTCGCCGGGACCGTACGAGGAGATGACGCCAAAGCGATGGCTTAAGGCCGCGATCGCATCTCTTACAGCCGGCTTCGAGATAAGGAAGGGCTTGCCCTCGAAACGTCAGCGCGTCGATTCGAATCAGTTTCGGCGGCTTGTACCCGTCCTCAACGTCCTTCAAATAGCACTTCAGGACGATCGTCTTTTGTTCGTAGGGTGCCTGGATCGCTTCGTGATCCAAGACAAACGCATTGCCGCGGTGCCGGCGGATTACCTCCTTGATCTTCGCACGGATCGCCAACGCGACGTCTCGAGCTAACGGAATGCGCTGCAGATTTTCCGTGACGTCCAGATAGGCTTCGTCCAGCGACAACGATTCGATGATCGGGGTGTCCTCCGCGAAGATCTCGCGGATCCGCTGGGAGACCGCCTTGTAGACCTCGAAACGGGTTTCACGAAGATCAGGTCAGGGCACCGCCGCTTGGCTGTCACGGATGGCATGGCAGATCGGACACCGAATTTGCGGGCTTCGTAGCTCGCGGCAGCCACGACGCCCGCTCGCGGGATCCACCGACCGCCACCGGCTTGCGCGGAGATCCGGATTGTCACGTTGTTCGACGGATGCATAGAAGGCGTCCATGTCGACGTGGATGATCTTGCGTTGGCGGGCCGACGGCTCTGCCTGGTCGTCGTCCTCGTCGGTCACGTTGTCTGCCCGGCCTGGTCTTCCTTGACGCCGCGGCCGACGATCCTGAGCGATCCGTCCGGAAGCGGCCGCTGCAGGTTCAGCGCTTCGTCCGGAGGAGCCGTCATCCAGATCTCGACTTCTTCCGGTATTGTCAGGATGACCGGCATCGCCTTGGGGTGGATAGCGCCGACCTCGGCGTTCGCCTCCGTCGTGAGGAACGCGTAGAGGTCGTTGGTCGTCTCACCTTCCTTGACCTTCCGGACGGACGTCCAGTTGGTCCAGATGCCGGCGAAGCAGGCGAGGGGACGGGTCTCATTGAGTGCGAACCAAACATCGCCGCCCTCGGCCTTGTTGAATTCGCTGAAGGAGTTGAACGGTACCAAGCAGCGATTCTCGGTCCCCAACATCGTGTCCAGTGCTTGCTCTTCACCTTGCGGATGGTTGTCGTGCCGCCGTCCGGCTCCATCCGCAGCAATTCCTTGAAATCCACTTACTTGCCCTTAGCCTGCAGCTTTTCGGCGCGTTTCTTGGTGGCGTCCATCAACGCCTTTGATGACGACGGCATTCCCCACCGCGCCGTGGCGAGCTCGCGACCCTCGGCTCCGTTGCGCACGATCGGTGCCTTGTAGTCCGGAAATACGCCGGGCATCGGCGCCAGATTGCCGACGTAGCGGTTCACGACGCGGAACAGCGCGCTTATGGCGGCTTGATTGGTCGTGATCGAATAAAGATTGCACATCGGTCAGGATTCGGTTCGAGGGTGGCGCGGCTGCCACGTCAACTGTAGCAGAGTCGCGGATGGACGCCGGCCCGCCTTGGCGCATTTGCGACAGCGCAGCCGGCTGGCGAGATCGTGCACAAAGGTGGTCGGCGGGTGCTTCATCGCCGCGAGGTCGACGTCGCTCGGCGTCTTGCAGCGCGCGCACCTGATCTCCAGCCAGGGGAAGCCCCCGTTCACGGCCTGATCGATGGTCGGCGACGGATCGATCGGTTCGCCATCACTCCACAGCCGTTCGTTCCAGCTTTCGCAAAGCAGGCCCGTGATAATGTGCTTCATTGAGGTATGGGTTCGGGTCGAGATGGCTATCTACTTGCATCTGCAAACCCACGGCATGGCACCTAGAGAGGTTGCCTGTATTACCAAAGCATACGAGCAAACGTTGCATGCCCTCTGCGTCAAGGATCGCGACGACCCTCTGACGGAAATGATTGCAAAAACGATCATCAAGATCGCGCAGACCGGCAACAAAGACGCGTCGAACATTTCCGCTCTGGCAATCAAGGAACTCGAAAGGCGCTAACGCATTCCGCGCTCGAGCCCGCGTGGGAACTGAAACATTTCCGAACGTCCGAGAGTTTTGTTCTGGGCTTTGGGGCTTCGCAACTACGCGAGGCGCGCTATGACCACTTTACCGGCGGGCGACGCAGTTCTCACTGTCGCCATCATGGGGCACCACCTTCTTAATTGAAGTTGCTTTTTTCGCCTGGATCGGGGTGTTCCGAATGCCGCTGCTCCCGAACTGAGGCCGCCTGAAGGCGTGTCAGCGATCCTGATCAGGCTGGCGTTGGGGCTGCCGTCACCGCCGCCATTGCCATAGCCGTATTGCCGCGAGGGCCATGCACTAAGCCACCGCCGGACTGGGCGATGGCCATGCTGGCGAGGGACGTGGACCGCAACGCTGCGATGGTGGGAGGCGTCACGCGGTCCCGGCGGACCTTCGCCTTTCCGCATTGACGCCAGTGTCGCAGGAATATCAACTCGGCGCCATGAAGGAAATGCAAGCCCAACTAGACCTGCTCCGAGCGCAAATCGCTGAATGCGAGCGACTTCAGATTGTTGCAAAAAATCAGATTAAGCGCGACTTATATGCGAGACTGCTCGTGCGCTATCGGGCCATCGCTAGTGAGCTGGAGCATGCGATAGCAAATCTACCCTCGCTTTTCGACACCCTCCTACGCCGCAAGATCAAAAGCCGCTTCGCAAAAGAGAGGAGTAATACCCACCGCACGACCGGATAAATCGCCTCAGGTTTGGGCGAAAGAACAAAGTGCCCCGCCCTTAACTTTGAATTGAGGGATGGGCCAATGCTGGCCTAGTAAACGCACCGTCGGACCCAGTAGCCACTGCTCACCCGTATCCATTGGCATGGGCTCGGCGGGGGCTCTTTGATGATCGGCCATCCATGAATATCGATGTTTATTGGCGCGGTGATGCCGCGCCAAAAGACAGCATTCGCTTCGGAGGAATGGAAGACTAAAGCTCCGGCGAAGCAGGTAGCGGCTACACAGCACAGCAGGAAACGGCTCATTGGTCTGATCCCGGTGAGACGTTGAACCCTTGCCGATGCTACGCGAGCCGCCGGGTTTTATCCACACCCACGACGCTCCTGAAGTAGCGTCGGATCGACAGCCGGCCGAAGAGTGGACAGGCGTCACACCTCAGCCGCAGGGCCGCCCCATGAAGAACGTCGCGCAAACGATCGGCATCGCAGTGACGACTGCCATCCTAGTTGCCGTGAAGCCGTGCATTCCAAGACGAGGAAGGCGAAGAGCGGCGATCTAAATCCCAATACCACACGGCTGCGAAAAGCGGCCGGTCACGGACGGCCGTTGCCGCGACGCGACCCGCGCCAAGGCTCGTTGCGCCAATCTAGACCGCCGGGACGTCCTTGGCGGCAGGGGCGTACACGCTGGTTCTGCGACCGCCCCGAGGCAAGTGCGCTGCAGCATGATTATATTCGGTCGCTTGCTCTAATCTAATCCGGCGGATATCTTCGCCTCCCTTTGTAGAGTAGGGGTGTTTTCCAATGAGTGGTTTTCAGGCCAAGCTGGAACGTTTCGAAAGTCTCGCAGCCGAATGCGATCTGATTGCGAAAAAGTCTGATGGCAGTAATCGAGAGTTGTATCTCCGGGCCGGGCGGCACTATCGGGACTTGGCAAACGAGGTCCGCGCACTGATTGCATCGTTTGACATCGCTGCGTAGGTTTTTCCGAGAGCCGCGCTACCGCGCGCCCTGAACCACATCAGATCGCGTCCAAGGTTTTCGGCGAGCGTCTAACGGACGCGCTTGACGAAGGCCACATCGAAATTATCCGAGAATAGGAACACCGTTCACCGCTGCCAGGTTCTTCCTCGTCATAGGCTAGGCATTGCGGAGTACTCTTCCATGGCTACCCAGATCGTGATGGACGGCACCGGCGACAGCAGACATTTTTTTGACCAAACTGATCCCGTTGGGCTGGCAAAGGCTGAGCGCCGCTTTGGCAAGCTGACCGGCCAAGGATATACAGCCGCCAGCCGAATGCCGTCCGGCCATTTCAACCTCGTACGGACGTTTGATCCGACCGCTGACGAGACGCTGTTTTATCCGCGCCTCGTCGGCGGGTAGCCTCCATATGGCACAAAATGTTTTGGTCAGACGCAGAGGCGCTGCCAGTAACCCGCATTTGCGCGCGCTGCGCGCGCTCTACCGGAGCTTCAACGAGCAAAACACTCCGGAAGCACGTGGGCGGCGTCTTCTCCGCGAATGGTCTCTCCCGATCAACGTGCGCAGTTTGATGCCGAGAGTTATTTCGAAGTCACTGGCTCTCACAGCGGCCGACGATATCGAATTCACTATGGTACCGTGAGTAATGTTGTGCAGGTCGACGAAGCCGGACAGCCGGGTGGTGTTTCGTTCCCGAAAGAGCTTTGGCGGCAGGCGATGTCATGCTCGCGCAGAAGATCGCGTTCGAAACAGACGAAATGTCAGTGCTTGCGCTAGCCAATAGGATCTTGCCGAAACAATCTCGATTGCATCGCGTGGTGCGCCGGGCCTACTAGGCGTGCTCATGGGCGAGGCCGCCGACGAACGCGGCGGCCCCTCGCCACGAAGGCATCAGTGCGCGAAACGAGGACGCTCTTCGCGACTGCGTCTAGGATTGGCGGTTAGCGTTACTTGGATGGCTTAGTGGGAACCGGCCGCTTCGCTGCTGGTTTTCGCGAGGTGATCGCCTCTACCTTCTTCAGCGTCTGTGCAAGCTCAGATCGGAGATACTGTTCGTGTTTCGGGTCTGTAGGCTCCGAAAGGAATGCAATCTTCACCAAGAAGCGGTTCAGCAGCGATGCTATTGCAAGATTGTCCGAGTGCTGCGAGCGCAGTGCCGTGAGTTGCCGACGCATCTCGATAAGATCCACTTTTGCGTAGTGTGACCGCTGCTTCAGGATGATGGCCTGCAATCAAACGAGCCGCCGCGTCGAATATAATGGCGCGACGGCTTCGCCCATGGGGGCCCGGACAAAGGGCAATGTCCGGCCACGGCTTCGGTGCAATCAACCTCTGGAATTAAGCTTGATGTCGCGACCGCGGGTTAATTCTGGAACAGCAGGGTGCTAAAGCTCCCGCTCCATTGCCGGATGGCTGCGGTTCTTCACTTTGATCCAGTGCTTCTGACGCCGCCGCGGTACGGCCGATCGCGATGCTTGGAGACGAGCCCCTCCAAGCTCATTCGGCGTGCGGCGCGGAATGAATCAGGCCGATTTCGCCGCGGTCAAACGGCGCAACGGTGATGCCCTCCCACCGGCGCCCAGCAGCCGCTCCAGATTGGTCTTGCGCAGATGCAGCGGCAGGTCGCGGAGGTGCGTCGCCGTCCATCGCTAGGAGGTCGAAGAGCTGCACCTCCTGATCGTGCTTGCGCGAGTGTAGTGCATTAAAATCGGAAATGCCGTCGACACCTAGGACGACAGCTTCGCCGTCGAGCACGAATGTTTCTGGCGGACCTTGTGCGCGGCTTCTACGATGATAACGGCTCGCCCAATTGAGCCGCGTGGTGCAGGGAAACAATGACTGCGGCAATGGAAGGCGACCGAGACGGTCGCAAGTACGACCACCGGTGGAGTGGGTGGGGCAGGACGCTACCGCCGGGCTCGTTATATTTAGTGATTGAACTTGTGTAACCTAATTTAATTTAGTTAAATCGCTCCGGTGATTTAATTTGCGCCCAAAGAAACCATCAGGGTCAACCTAGGTTCCGCTTTCTTGCGATGAAATCGGTGTGGTGACTGAGCTCAATCGCCCGAACGTCGCCATAGGGAGGGTTCTGCCATGAGTGGCCTCCATCATACCCAGACTTTCCCGGAAGCTCCGCGATGAGCCGATCTCTTCAAATCAGCCAATTTGACCGGGGCGGGCGATTCATGCCGTGGAGCGCATGCTGCTGCCGTTGTTCTTCGGTGCCGTTTAGAAACTTTGGCTTCTCAGCTCGCCGAGCTGGACGCTCTTCGCGAACGAGTGCATCAGGCTGAGCAGAGGATCGAAACGAGAAACGCCGAACGAAATGCGGCGCTACCAGTCTCTGAAGATGCGCGCGCGTTGGCGCCTGCGCGACTAGTCTCGGATTGAGGCGCGCGGATACACAAGCGAACTTCGCGCTGCCCGAAGCTCGGAGCAAGATGTGCTCAGGTCGGTGATCAAGTTTACGGTAGTGGCAACCTTGCTGATGTCCCTGATTACTCCTCCCGTAATCACCCAGGCGTTTGGCCACGGGAGCGGTGGCGGTGGTGGCGGGGGTGGTGGCGGCGGTGGCGCTGGTGGTGGGGGAGCTGGCGGTGGTGGCGCTGGTGGTGGGGGAGCTGGCGGTGGTGGCGCCGGTGGTGCGGGAGCTGGCGGTGGTGGCGCGGGAGCTGGTAGCGGCAGTGGCGGTGGTGCAGCGGGAGCTGGTACCGGTGGCGGTGCTGCCAACGGCGGTTCGGCTGCCAGCGGTGGCGCCGATGCCGGTGCGGGAGCTCCCAGCGCTGGTGCCGGTGGGGGGTATGGTGGGGGCGATCCCTATGTCGGTGCATACGGCTTGCCTTACCCGAACCGACTGGGCATGCAGATCCAACGGAGCAGGAGTTGGTCTGGCGATGGCTGGCTTCGTGACGGTGCTTCTTACCCCTTCCGAGAGCGCGCGGCCCGTCCTGGGTGGGATATGTGGAGACACGCGACGCCCGCGCCCTTCCGCCACAAGGCTCACAAAGCTCAGCGAACGAAGCTCAAGCCGCACGAACCAATGCGGAAGATCCTCTCGGATCACAACCCTGTGCAGCCGCTTGGGGCGCGAACCCCATTGGGCGCGCGGCGCGCGGGAAATGATGATGCCACGGCTGCCAGCCCACCGGTAGATCGCGCGCGGGATGAAGTTCAAGTCGCGCCCGCATCCGTCATCGACCGTAAGGGGGAGCAAACGGTCGGCGCGGCACCGGTAGATGCCTCAGCGGATGTAGTTCAGGTCACACCGCCACCCGCTATCGACCGCAAAGGCGAGCAAACGATCGGCATGGCACCGGTCGACGTCTCGGCGGAGGTCGTTCAGGTCACACCGCCTCCCGACATCGAATACAATGACGCGCGGATAACCAGCTCCCTCGACGGGTTGTCGCTAGTGATGATGATGGCACTCGTGGCACTTGGCTTTATCACATCATTGCCATTTCACCATACCTATGCCGAGCGCGTCTTAGCCTTTGCTGCGATGCGCCGCTCCGAAGCGCGAGCCGACGATGCTCGCCAACTCAGCTTAGCGCGTCCACCGCAAATCGAAGCCGATCCCAACCCCCTATCTGGTCTAGAAGCATCCGTCAAAAACGTCCTCGACACAATTAAGGAGGTTGAAGCCGAGATGGTTTCGTCACGACAACTCCGAAAGCCGGTGTAAAGCCGATCCCCATCTATGTACTCCTTAGGTCACCTTGAGCTGGTGCAGGAACGGCGCGTTGAACTTCTCGACTCAGATGCGGTCCGCCCTGCACCAGTTCGATGGTGACGGCGATCTCCACAATATTGCCGACGGGCACTTTCTCGCCGCGCGCCTCGCGCGGCATACTTCCGCGCTGTCCAATCCAAGCTCTTCTAAGTCAGCGCGAGCGCTCTCGAACCTCGCGGCGGTCCCAAGGTGCATTCGGCTGCGCGTTATCCCCGGATAGAAGCCGTAGTACGCCATTGCCCCAAGTCGCAGGCGCGTGCACTACATGGAAAGAATGTCCGCTATCTGCCATCCATCGAGTTGTCCTGGCAGCCTGACGTCGGTGACCAGTACATCTGCGACCCGGAGTTTGCACCGGGCCAGCGCCTCATCTCCAGTGCTCGCGTGGATCACGTGATAGCCCGCCTCGCGCAGCGCCTCGACGATGAATTCGTGGGCCAGGGGATCGTCCTAGATGAGAAGTATGCTCACAGTAGGCTCTTAAGGCGTTCGCTCGCCTCCCGCAGTCGAACAGCGCAACGGGGCGGTCGGCTCACCTTTCAACTTGCCGAGCTGGAACACTTGCGAGCACAAGTGCTTGGGGCTGAGCAGAAGGCGGAGAGAATGGGAGGAAAGTGCGAATGCCGAGAGGCTCATGGTAACAAGAACTGCGTGCGAGTTAGGGTTTCTGCCGGGATGCAACAAGCGTTGCCGCGGTCTGCCTCTTCTTCAGCAGGTAACATGCCAAGCGCATCCAGGAACTCATGCCCTGGAATTGGCGACCTCGGGACGTCGCTCACGCCGCATAAGCGAGCTCAGCCATCCGCTCAGGATGACCTAACCAGGGGCCTTCACCGGCTTTCAATTACCCACAAATTCTCGTCCGACCATGGCGCCCAGCGCGATGTCGGTGAGGCGTGACAGCCCACGCCACATGACGGTATTGCCGGGCGGCGGGTCGCTGGCGCGGGCGAGATAACCGCCGAGCCGGGCGATCTTGATCAGATAGTGCGAGAGCGTTTTCTGTCTTGCTTTTGATTTGTCGTTGACGAGCCGATCGAGCACGCCGATTTCAGTCGCAGTCAACGCGAGGGTTGGCGGCGCGTCTGGGGCGGAACGGTTGAGCATCGTCATCCAGAAGACCCGCCAACTCAGGATGCAAAAGAGCGAGATCAGATTGGTCAGACGCTGGGCTGTCCTGAGCTTCGACTCCTCGGCTTTGCAGCCCGATTTGAGGATCTTGTGGAACACCTCGATCTTCCATCTCAAAGCATACCATTCGAGCTTCTCAATGGCGTCGGTGCGGGAACTAACAGGCAGGTCGGTGATCAGCTTCCAATCGATCTTCTTTCTGTTTTTCGGCGTCCCGCGCTCTTCGGCATGGATCACCGTCAAGGTCAGAGCAGGATAGCGCTTCTGCTTTCCGATCGGCGGCAGGACGCGTATCTTGCGATACCTGATCTCAAGAACGGCCTGGTCGGGATCGCCGTTACTGTCTCTGACTTCGATGCGATGGAGCCCTTTGACGGCGACCTCGTCCATTTCGTCGGCGATCGTGCGATCCCCCTCTCCAGCCAAGCGGTCGACGCAGGTCCTGATCAGGAAATGAGTGCCGATCTCCTGTGCTGCGCAGAAAAGCTCGTAGATGTCACTCTCGCGATCACCAACATGGATGCATCGTCCCGGATGATCCAAGAGTTGCGTAGACTGCTTGAGATTTTCCAACCACCGGACGCTTTCCTTTTTCTCGATGGGAATCCGGGTCGGATTGATCTTCTTTTTAAGCGCTGCCGTCCCTTGAATTTCTTCCGGGTCCAGAACTTAACGGCAGCCAACCCCAGCGGCACCCCTTCGATTGTAACTGCGAGGCTCGAATGCATCAGGATGCCGCAAACCGTGTGCGATCTGAGGCGACCCGCCTTATCCCGTCCACTGTTTATGCTCTTGGTGATGCCAATCGCTTCTGACTTCTCGCGTTGATAGCTGAACTCGGTTGTATCGTGCAGCACCAGAACGAGACCTTCAGTGCCGGCGGCACGATCATGTGTCGATTGGAAATGGCCGGCCAGAATGTCCGCTTCGCTGACCCGGTCATTAGAGAAGAAGCGGTAGGCTGCCTTGGTATTCGCCCAATCCTGGCAGACGAGCGGAATGCTTTGTCCCATGGCGCTTCCAATCTGCATGAGCAGTTTGCGGAATCTGTCGCCGAGCCGCGCATCCCTAAACTCGCATCCACTACTCTCTCGATCAATCCAACATTCACCTTCCAAGGACCGCAAACAGCCTTTTGCCGATCGATCCCTTAATGTCAGCCCCATAGAGCACCCCTCGCGAATCAGGTGCTCAGCAAGGAATCACAAGTGATTCTTTCGATTCAAGATTTCGCCGATCAGCGGATCAGCCCGGTGGCCAAAGTTATGGGTAATTGAAAGCTTCACCGGACGCGTACGAAAGAACGTACACTCCGGTCGCCGTGGCGGCCTATCTGAATTCGAGCCTGCTCGTTGGAAATATTGTGTGGCCTTTGTCCGATAGTGTCGTCATGTAATCCGCTGCCTTGGAGGCGGCAGCTAAAGCATCGCTCACGCCGCTCAAGAGCGACCAGCCTTCCGACAAGAGCGGTCCTAGCCGGGGCCGTCGCCGGATGCGTACCGATCTCCGATACTTCCGAGAAGAGCTGTTATCGGAAGTATTTCGATTACTCTGCAGGCAATTGCATCGATTAGGCGCCGGTTACTTGGCTTAGGGGCGGGCGCTCGGTCGACTGATAAGCTTTCATACGAAATGGAGTCAGTTGGCCAACTGATAAGGTAATATGCGAAACCTTATCAGTCTGATAGACTGAGCAGAAGGTCGTTGCCGGACAGGATTGAAGGATTGAACTGAGGTAGCAATCCTGGTCTGCATTTATTCTATTGTGTTTTTCGGCCCGGCGATCTGTTTTTGTGTGGCACTCTTGAGTAGCGCCGCGCGATCATGATTAGGACGTTTGGCGCGAGGTCGCCACGTTGGAAATGCCGTTGCGTCGAGCCGTGAGCCAACCGGTGAGCCGTTCATAGACGAGTGAGGAGTCGGTTCGGATGGCTGCTAAGAGCTCGCGTATTGCGGTCCTCGAGCTACTAGGCTAGGCCGTGAACCCATAAATTTGCCGGACGGGCGGCTTGCCAGAGTCCGCTATGCACCCATAGCGATCAAGTTCTGCATCGCAGCTAATTGACGCGATGGGCCACAAGCCCAAGCGAAAGCGACGGAAGTGAAGGAGAATCAGAGCGAATGTGTAGAATGGACATGTAGAATGAGGATATAGGTGCGAACGGATGGCGTGTTGTAGCGTCAGATTGGAACGACAAATGGTGTGGACTAACACCAGTGACGTTTCGATCGTCGATCAAAACGGCAAGGTCATCTTTTCAGCACTCGACGTTTCATTGACGACATCTGCATCGGGAACTGCTGTTTCATGCGAGCAAAGCCGAGGAAAGGCCGCTCAAGGACGTGCGCGTTTTCCCGGAATGGCTACTCCGGCTTGGAAACCATACCAGCTCTCTGAATAGTAGTTAAGATCACGCCGCCGGACGCGCGGATGCCGTGGCTTGATCGTTGATCGGCAAAGTGAATTGAACTGCGATGCCTGGCCCGGCGTTCGGGGTGGCCCATATGCGTCCCCCGTGAGCTTCGACAATCGAACGGCAGATCGATAGCCCCATGCCCATGCCGCCGGGCTTGGTAGTGTAGAATGAGTCGAACAGGCGTTCAAAACTCTCCGGCTTCAGTCCCGGGCCAGTATCCTGCACGGCGACGAGCACTCTGTCCGATGTATCTTTCCCAGTGCGGATCAGCAACCCGCGCGACCCTTCGCTGACACCGCTCATCGCTTGGACGGCGTTGATGATCAAGTTAAGGATCACTTGCTGCAGTTGGACTCGATCTCCTTGAATGAGCGGCAAGCCCTCCGCGAGTTGCGTCTGCACCGAGACATTGTTTTTCATCACTTCGCCACGGGTCAGGGCAACAACCTCAACGATCGCTTCGTTGACCTCCAAGGCATCCTTCCGCGGGGGCTCCTTCTTGACGAGGCTACGGATGCGGCCGATGATCTCGGCCGCACGCTCTCCGTTTTTGACGGTACGACCAAGCGCGTCCCGGGCCTTGTCCAGATCTGGCGGCTGGGCACCCAGCCAGCGCAAGGCGGCGCCGGCATTGTTCATTCCCGCCCCGAGCGGCTGCATGACTTCATGTGTGATCGAGGCCGCCAGCTCTCCCATGGCGGTGACCCGTTGGACATGGGCAAGATCCGCCCGCGTCTGACGCAGGGCCTCGTCGGCGCGCTTGCGCTTGTACGCGGAGGCGAACAGGGCGGCCAGATCGGCGAGCACGAAACCCGCGATCGCCACCGCCAGGGAGGTCCGATCGAGGGTCGTGATCTCCTGGGCGACGTCCGTCGTGGCGGGAGCGGTACAGATGGCCGCCCGCATCCCGGTGTAGTGCATGCCGGAAATGGCGAACCCCAGGACGATGGCGGCGGCGAGCTTCTGCCCAGGGTCCTTGGTTCCGAACGCGAGCCACAGCGCCGCCGTCGCCGCGCCGATCGCGACGATCACGGAGAGCGCGACCCACAGGGGATCGTAGCTCAATTCGACGGGCCCCCGCACGGCCGCCATGCCGGTGTAGTGCATGGCGAGGATGCCGAACCCCATGAAGACGCCGCTGAGGGCGAGGCGGGGGCGGGATACGCCGCCCGGGCGACTGATGAAGTAGAAGCTGCCGCTCGTGCCCAGGATCGCCAGCACGAGGGAAAGGACAGTCAAGCCGACATCGTAGGACACCGGCATCGGCAACTCGAAGGCGAGCATGGCGACGAAGTGCATCGACCATATGCCGGCTCCCATGGTGAGCGCAGCCCCCGCCAGCCAGATGCGGTGCGTGGGTCCTTGGGCCAGCGCCACGCGTCCGCCGAGATCTAGGGCCGTATAAGACGCGAAGCCAGCGACCAGGATGGACAGGACAACGAGAGACGGATCGTAAGTTGGGGTAATTACCATCGGGATCGTCCCCATTTCGGAGCAGAGACGAGCGAGGCACCATCCGAGGCATCACAACCGGCATTCCCCGGATGCCGGCTCCTACGATTGCGCCACGCAAGGGAAATTGTCAGTACGATGGGGCAAGGACTCGCTTCCCTCAAGGGCGACAATAGTTCGGCAGCGAGGCTGTCTCTAGCGAGGCGCGCTATCTGCACGGTCGGCGGCGGCACCGATTCGATGGGCCACCACCAGCCGCCAGAACCCCGCGCAGCCGTGGCTGGACGCCCGAAGCCGGCGTTTGGGTGGCGATCGCTATGCTCCTATCATGAATGCGCGCACCTCATCTGTCGGATGGCCGTCGTTCATCGCTACCAGACGACGGCGGCCCTGGCCCTTGCCGGCGTAGCTGTACGGCAGTGGACCCGCGCGATCAGTGGACGTCGTTGGGGATCCATTCCTCCGCGGTCGAATCCCAATGATGAGTATCGTCGAAGTGCCGCCAGTGCGGCCGCTTCACTGCTTCCGATGTGTGAGTTTGGGAGCAAGATGGTGCCTTGGGTTTGGTGGCCAGCACCGTGTTGTACGGGTTGCCAAACACAAACACCTTCGACGTGCGCCAAATAATTCGCTCCAGTTCCACGAATGTGCGCATCTTTAGCCGGTACTTCCACAAGAGCATGTGTTGAATGAAGTTCCAGGTTACTCCCCAGGCCAAGAATGGTAGTCGCCGATAGTGGATTGGACTAAAGCCAAGTCGGCGCATCTTGTAGACGAGAAGATTGGCCCCGACAAAATTGTAGCGCCAATTCTCGAAGAAGGCGGTGACACTCAGGTAATCCCTGGTACGGCGACAATGATCCAGCGACCCCGGCGAATGGATCAGCAACCGTCCTCCCGGCTTGAGCATCCGCCAGCATCTAGCTAGCCACGCGTCCAGGTCTTTGGTGTAGCCAATCGACTCGAGCGCATAGATGGCATCAAAGTGTTCATTCGGGAGATCGAGGCTGTCAAAATCGATGACTATCACCTGTCCACGCCCGCCAAGTCTCGCAAATTTCCGCCGGCAGATCTCCGCCTGCACAGATGAATTGGTCACGCACACAATTTCGATATTGCTCCGCCTAGCTAGGTATTCGGCTGCCGCGCCGGAGCCGCATCCGAGATCCAAGAATCGCATCCCCTCTTTTGGCTTCAAAAGTGCACGTTCGGCTTCGTAAGGGTGCGAAAATGCCAATCGGGGAAACACACACGTGCTGTAGTTCGATTGCTCGTCGCGATACGTGCCGAACACGTCATCATATGTGCGCTTTTCGTCGTCATGCTTGAGAAAGTCGTTCGGCTTTGGTGTCCACTCAATTAGTTGGCGCTGCTCGAACTTATTCAGCTGGTGGCCGATCTTGCTCGCGTCCTTCGGTCGGGTCACCAAAAGAAAAAGTACGTAATGAAAGAAGTTGTACACCACAAACAACGCGACGATGGCGGCCGCTACCAACTGAGATATTAGAACAATATTCAAGCTTGCTCCTATGATAGCTGAAGAATTCGACGAACTCGTGTTGCAATTTTTCAAATCACAGAAGTGCCGCGTATTTGCGGGGTTGGGTCATTCGTGTCACTGCGCCGATGCGATCACTCTCCCTGCGAGTTCTGAAGCGATCGACGCACTTCTTGGAGCAAAGCGGGGTTCGCCACGAGTAGCGCCGGAGAAGACCAAACTTACGATCGCAAACTGCGCATCGCGCGGCTCTGACAGACTTTTGGGAGCAGTTGAGCATTGTAGTTTCCTCCTGGTACTCCCGATCAAGTGAAAAGCGGGCGGTGAAGCTGGGGGACTTCACCGCCCTTCGACCTTCCGGCGGAGGGGGCGTATTCCACCGGAAGGCAACCTAAGGGAACGAGCTTTGAGGTCCGTCGATCGTCTTTTTTTCGCCGTCGCACTTCATGAGCCCGTGCGCTTTTCCAACGCATGCAGCCTAAGACGATCGCGATCAGCGGTTCAATTGAACGTAGGCAATCGCCGAGCATCCAAGGTGGTCATGGAAACGATACGAAGGTCTATGGCGCTCGCTCTTAAAGAAGACCACTTCCGCTTGTTGGATGGTCCGGCCGTGCTCCTGCCCTGCCAGCGATAAGTTGGCCAGGGCGCCAAGACAAGGAGAACGCCATGTCCAAGACACCCAGTACCGAAAAAGTGCCGATCTGCGCGTCAGAACTGACTGGGAGGCGACTATGCACACGGTAGTCAATCAGGGCTGTGGGTGTATCTGGCTTGTTCGTCGTTGCCTTTGTTCGCTTCAATCGACAGCCAACGAACCGTACCGGAACGACATTTCTCCTCTTCTATACGGGGATGCTGTTCTACTCGATGAGGCCGAGCGTCCATTGGGAAAACTGCGCCGCAGAGTCTTGCAATTGACTGATTTGCGCGGCTGCGAAGGGACGAGAGCTTATCTGCAGACCTGCTCACAGTGGCAGCAGCTGGATCTTGCACGGTCGACCGCGTTCCGTCGGTGGGTGTCTAGAATCCCGCGAGGCCCTGGGGACTGTTGTAGGGGATCGGGTTTCGGCCTAGCCTGCACCCTTCGGCCCATAGCAGTAGCTCTCTACCGCGCTGCTGACGTCCTATTTGAGACAAAAGGTCATCAGGTTTTTGAGCCATTTGAGGCTGACAGGCTTCATATGAGACGGCTTGGCTTCTTCAGCGATAAGGTTTTTGCATAACAGAGTCAGTTGCCTGGCTGGCTGATAAGGAAGGCCGACATACGAAGTCAGTTGTGCCGTTTCGACTGTTAGCAAACCCCCGCGAACCTGCTAGACTTTGATGCCTCTAGCTCTTTGAGCGCCGAGCGCAAGTTCAACTTTCAAAGATAGAAAAGTCGTTTGAAGCTGCGCACCCGGTCATGCGCTCAGGCTATCGAACGAATGTTTGGCCGCATCAACATGCGAAGCGTTCTCAGCTCGCCACTCGTAATAGTCGGCAAGGCCCTTAAGGTGATTCGCGATCGCTGAGTCGGTCATGTTTTGGGCTGCGCGGAGCCAAGTCCATGCTGTCTCTAAATATGCCTCGCCTCGTTGTGAGATCTGGACCATCACAAGACCCTCGCGCGGTTCTCTGGCAGCTGGTTGAAGGTGATCTGGAGCCAGCCCACCCAATTGCGGTCACTTTCCCTGCGAGCTCTGAAGCGATCGACGCACTTCTTGGAACAAAGAGGCGTTCGCCACGAGTAGTGCCGGACGAGACCAAAGTTGCCATCACAAACTGCGCATCGTGCGGCACTGCCGGATCTAGGACTTTCGGAGCAGTTGGGCATTGTAATCTCCTCTTGGCTTTATCGCAGCTGTTAATCGATCATCCTTTTTTCACGATCGCACTTCATGAGGCCGTGCGCTTTTCCAACGCATGCATGCTAGGGCGATTGAGATCAGCAACTCAATTGAACGTTTAGTCGTCCCGTCATCCAAATGGTGCCGTGGAACGATACGAAGGTTTAGGGCTCCCCTCAATGCCGACCACTTGCGCAATTGGTCTTTGCGTGCGCAAGCGGACGAAACCTTGATCGACAATCGCTCCGGGCCGCGCGTTTCAACGAACGCATCGACCACATGGACCACGTTGTCCTCGCTTAGCCAATCCTCCAGGCAGTCCGGCAAGAGCGATACGGATGGGACGCTTCGCTGAAGACGCGGACGGATCCCTGCCGGCTCACAATCAGGAAACGGAGAAGGGTCCACGTATCCCAACCCTTGGTGCTCATTGCAGCTTAGTCACCGCCATCAAATCTGAGTTCGGATTGTCGAAATGTTAGGCACCCAATTTGCAATATGGCGAGACTCGAATAAGGCGCCGTCACCTCATCTACCGTTCACGACGGCGTAGCCGAGGAATTATCGAACGTATTCCAGAAGGGAATTGGCAGTTTGCCGCGGCTCGTCACAGCATGGACGGGAGTTTCCGAAGTCAATGACTCAATTCGAGTCTGCGAAATACGATTGTCGCAGATTTCTATGATTGGGTCTTTGCAGAACAAAAAGGAGCACGGCGAATGCCGACCTACAGGAAAAATCCCGAAGCGGTCTCGAAGTTGACTCCCGAGCAGTACCGCGTCACGCAGACTGACGGGACCGAGCGTCCCTTCGCCAATGAATATTGGGACAACAAGGAGCCTGGTCTCTACGTCGACGTAGTTTCCGGCGAGCCGCTCTTTGCGTCCTTCGACAAGTTCGACAGCGGAACGGGATGGCCGAGTTTCACGCGGCCCCTAGAGGCCGCAAATGTCGCCGAGAACGTTGACAGCTCGCATGGCATGACGCGGACCGAGGTTCGCTCCAAGCACGGCGACAGCCATCTTGGCCACATCTTCCCAGATGGGCCGCGCGACAAGGGCGGGTTGAGGTACTGTATAAATTCGGCCTCGTTGAGGTTTATCCACCGCGACCAACTCGAAAGCGAGGGATACGGCAAGTACTCAACGCTGTTCTCAAAGCAGGAGGCCTGACGATGGCAGCGACTACAGAGCGCGCGGTCCTGGCAGGAGGTTGCTTCTGGGGAATGCAGCAGCTGCTCAGGCGCCTGGCCGGTGTCGTCTCGACGCGGGTCGGCTACTCGGGCGGCGACGTCAAGAACGCTACGTATCGCGACCACGGAAAGCACGCCGAAGCGCTCGAGATCGTATTCGACCCGAGTCAGACGAGCTTCCGAGAGTTGCTCGAGTTCTTCTTCCAGATCCACGACCCGACGACGCTCAACCGGCAGGGAAACGACCGAGGCACAAGCTACAGGTCGGCGATTTTCTACACTACCGAGGAGCAGCGCCGCGTCGCCGAGGATACCATCGCCGACGTCGAGGCGTCAGGGCTGTGGCCGGGCAAGGTTGTGACCGAGATTTCACCCGCCGGCGATTTCTGGGAGGCCGAGCCCGAGCACCAGGACTACCTGGAACGGCATCCGAACGGCTACACCTGCCATTTCGTCCGGCCCCAGTGGAAGTTGTCGGTCAGAACTCGGGCCTAAGGAGATTAACTATATGACCCGTCCGCGATCGTCGAAGCTCTTCCTTATACCTCTCGTGCTGCTTCTGTTCGGGACTCTCGGAATAGAAGCACGCGCTTCTGAGCTTGTAGGTCATGTCTACGTGCAGACCAATGAAACCCAGAACCGCATCATGCACTTCGGTCGCAACGCGGATGGGCAACTAAAGCTACTCGAGAGTATCCCTACCGGGGGCGCTGGGTCTGGCGTCTTCAAGCCGATCAGCGGCCAAAAGAGTGCGCCCAACGCATTCGAGGGCGCTGGCAGCGTGATCCTGGCCGAATCCAACACTCTGCTGTTCGCGACGAACGGCGGCGACAACAGCGTGACGAGCTTCCGGGTGAGTCCAGACGGCAAGCTGACACTGATCGATCGACAACCGACTGGCGAGCCCGTAATAGGGCGCAGCGGAACGGCGAAGTCGCTCGCCTACCGCTCCCAAAGTCGAACTCTATACGTGCTCCATGCCTTCGGCCCCAACCACCTCCGGTCATACACGGTTGCCGAGGACGGCAAGCTGAAGCTGCGCCCGGAGCGGGCTTCGGTAAATACCGCGACAAAGACCGATCGGGTGTCGACACAAGCTGTCCTGTCGCCCGACGGCCGGTTCCTGCTGGTCGATATTCTTTTCGACGCTCGTCCAGCCGTCAATCCGGACGGGTCGCCAAATCTGGTCGTGGCGAACGCCCCCGATCCAGACGGGCTCGTGATATTCCCGGTGGGCGACGACGGCGCACTCGGCGAGGCCTCCTTCGCCAATGCCGGCGGCGCGGGACCATTCTACATCGCCTTCCTCAACCGGAGCCGCGATACTTTCCTGAACGGTTTCGCGGTAGGAGACGGCGTGCTAGTGAGCCGCATTGATGGCGAGGGTCGGGTGACCGACGGTCCTTTGGCCCCGATCGATACCGCGCTCGGGAAGCCATCTGAGCTCTGCTGGCTGCAGGTGACATCTGACAACTCGCTGGTGCTCGCGACCAACTTCGGATACGGAACGGTCTCGACCTACCGGCTTGTAGACGGCCGATTGAGCCTTCTCCAGGACCCGGCCAACAAAGCGATACCGGGCGACGGTACCTTCCGCGCTGTGAACGGGCTCGTCAGCAGCGGACCCAGCGACAGCTGGCTGACTCCCGACGACCAGTACTTCTACCAGGTCTTTGGAAATGCCCAGGTGCTTGTCAGCTACGGCCTCGACAAGACGAGCGGCAGACTGACGGAGATTGGTCGAAACCCGATTCCCTACAACAGCACCCAGGGCCTCGCAGGATTCTAGACATCTACCGACGGAGCGCGGTCGATCATGCAAGATCCAGCTAATCCACTGTGATGCGTCTGGCAGACGCGCTCTCGGCCCTTGCCGCGCAAATCAGTCAATCGCAAGATACAGTGGCGCAGTTTTCCCTCGCGCACGGCTGGACGCTCGACCTCGTCGAGCTTAGCGATCTCCTCGTCGGTTTGGCCGCAAATGGAGTCAGTTGGCGTCGTCAGAAAGTTCGCGGGTGGCGTGCGCTCGTGGTTAAGCTTTCCTCGTTGTCTCGAAAAAGGAACCATGTGCGACGTTCCGCCTCGTCGATCCCGATTACGACCAGGCTAGCTGAAGCTGCATCGCCATGTTCGTCGCAGATATTACGTGTCTGCCGCAGGCGCTGGCTGAGCGCGAGGTTGTCTTCTTTCAGCTCGGCTAGCATGCCGTCAGGTGTGACGAAATCGGCGTCATTGTCCTTGATATGTTTCACTCTGGCGATGTGGGCGATCGGGCGGATCGTTGTGCCGCCGATCCTACGGACTCTTTCCGCGATGTCTTCCATCATCGCGAAAATCTGCGCGGCCTGCTCATCAACAAGGAGGTGATAATCCCGGAAATGCGGCCCTGATATGTGCATGGAAGTTCTTGGTCTTGACGTAAAGCGCGAACACGTCTGCCAGAAGCACAGTGAGGGGGGCCGGAATATTTTAGTGCATTGGAGCCGAGATTGCTCGGCGTGTCGAGCGGAGCCTCGCGGCGCTTTCTCGCGTCCTCTACACTCATTTTCATCCCTCCTTCAGGACTAATGCAGCCTTGTTGCACGCCGGGGCTCTGAACAAGCAATTTTTCGAAATAAACTGCAAGTATGAAAGGAATCGATCCCATTGATCCCGCGGCATAGTCGGTTCCGCCCTCGATCACTATCTACGTCGGGCCACTTCGGCTTGTGCCAGAGCTCCTTAGGTCCGCTTTAGGTCGTCGACCAGCATCGCCGTGGCGTGGCGCGCAAGCGCCTGGGTCGGGGCGTTGGTGTTGCCGCGGGTTATGTTGGGCATGATCGAGGCGTCGATTACCTGGAGGCCGTCGCCAGCAGCGATTAAGCGGTCGCACCGGCCGATTCGGATATGCCTGGCACAGGACGGCCCCAACGAGGAAAGGAGTATCCGTGGAGGGTAGCCGGAAGGGCCCTTGGCGGCGCGCACGATCCTGATGGCGCGTCTCTCATTTTGAGAGGTAACTTTCGATATTGATCTTGTTTGCACATGTGACCGTCCTCCACTTGCCCTGCGGATCGGCCGCGTTGATGCCATTCTACGTGCACGGAAATAGCATACGCACGGTCGTTCCCTTGTTCTCCGCGCTCTGGATATTAATCGTTCCATTGCAGCGTTCGACGAGGCGTTTGACTTGGGTGAGACCCAACCCTGTACCTGTGTCGATTTCCTTCGTCGTGAAGTAGGGCTCGAAGGCTCGTTCGAGCACGTCCGGGCTCATGCCGGTCCCATCGTCGGAAACCGATATCTCGACCCAGGGAGCGTCTATCTGCACGCAGACGTTCCGCGCGCTAATACTGATCGTCCCACCTTCGGGCATCGCGTCGCTTGCATTCTTGCAGAGATTGAGGAGTGCAAGATGGAGTTCCTCCGGATCAGCTTGGAACTGCCCGAGACCCGGGTCGATGTGCGTGTCGACAACAACGTCAGCGCGCAGCGTCTGGTCGACCAGATCTCCGATGTCCACGATATGGTCATGGGAGACGGGCCGAGCTGTGCTGCAATACGGACGATCGCTGTCCAGCAGTTTGCGGCTGAGCGACGCGCCGCGCTGGATTGCGCGGCGGAGCCTTTCAACGATCACAGCGCGATCTTGCGCGTCAGTCTTTACGTCAAGCAGCCGCAGGCCTCCATCGATAACTGCCAAGAGATTTGCGATGTCATGGACGAAGATCTTCGTGGTGTCTCGATCGATCTCCGCGGGCCCGCAGACCGGAATATCGATGGAAACGATTTTGCACAGGACGCCCGAGGTCTCTCCATCTGCGCCTTGCAAAGGGATCTCCGCCCGCCCATTACGGGCATTTTTAGATGTCGCCTCTGTCACGGCGGAGAGATCTATCGCGAACGCTCCGTCTCCGATAGGGGCCGCATCTGGTAGCGAAAGAATAGCCCCCAATGCTGACTTCAACGTTTCTCGCAAGCTCACGACCGACATTCGCGCCTCCCTCAAGTTCTCGTCACAGGGCCGACATGCGACACCCGACGAGAGCGACTTTGGACCGATTTGGAGACCTCGGTCGCCATAAGTTCTATATCCCTACGTTATCGCGGCCCCTCGCGAGGCGCGGATCCGACTTCGACACTAGAACGGATCCTTACAGTCACATCGACCTTAAAGGAACAGCCGCGCCCGATTAGACGCCGGACTAGCGCGGTATCCTCGAAACACAATAGCGATAGGTTAAGGCGCACGCGAGCGCGGCGATAATGGCGGTGAAGATGCTCGCCTCGGTGAAATCAGATGCGTATGGGGTAAGCCCCATGATCTTCAACGTTGATCTCAGTTGCTTGTGATGGTCATCAACAGGCCCGCGAGCTCTTCGGACGTGACTCTCTTGGGCATCAATGGCTGTCGGAGATGACCTAGGAACGATATTCTCTAACCGGACGTCCTGTGGCGGCGCCCACCGGGATGATGCGGGGTGATGGAAAATTGCGTTCCGTCCGCCTTTCAGGCGCGGCACTACATCCATTCCCATTGGGAATTGACTCTATGCCTACCAATGTCTCCCAACAAAATGATAGAGGGGACGAGCGCGTCGGATCGACCGGAACCCGAAGCTTGGGACCATGAGCGGTGAACGAGACCGAAGGGCAACCGCTTGCTCTGAAGACGAAATAGCTATGTTGGGCGACGCTATCGTCCATGTCGTCGACGACGACGAGCTCATGAGGCATTCGATCGACGATCTTCTGCGATCAGTCGGTTACACCGTGAAGCTCTACGGTCGTGCGGTGGATTTTCTTGCTGCCGATCTAGCTGATGTGCCTGGCTGCGTGATCATCGACGTCAGGATGCCGGGGCCCAGCGGGCTCGAACTGCAGGCGTCGCTCGCCCGGCGTAATAACCGTTTGCCAATTATCCTGATGAGCGGCTATGGCGATATCCGCATGTCAGTTCAGGCGATGAAGGCAGGCGCTGTTGACTTCATCGAAAAGCCTTTTCGGGACCAGGAGATGTTGGAGGCAGTTGCCAACGCGATCCGAACGTGGAAGCCGCCATCGCCGGCGCCGGACCGGCTGTCGGAATTGCGCAAACGATACGAAAGCCTGACCGCACGTGAACGCGAGGTCATGGCGCTAGTGTGTGCAGGCCAAATGAACAAGCAAATCGCAGGCGCATTAGAGATCCAGGAGACGACCGTGAAATTTCATCGGAGCGCGGTCATGACGAAGATGATGGCCAGCAGCCTCGCGGAATTGACCCGGATGGCGGCACTTCTGGAAGGCGAGGAGTAGGTGCTCATCGAAGCCTGTCCAAAAGGACAGGACTAACCTCAGCCGTGGGAGAGTAGGCGAGCGCGTCGAATAGGCGCAGTTTCGCTTCATGAACAAGAAAGCTCTCATCTGCGTCGTCGATGACGATGCCCTCCTCCGGGAATCGTTGAATTACCTGCTGCGTGCTGCTGGCCACGAAGTAGCCTGCTTCGGGAGCGCGGAGTCCTTCCTCGATACCGAGGAGAGCGAGCGCTGTGACTGCGTGGTCGCGGACATCGATATGCCGGGGCTGTCCGGTATCGATTTGGTCGAGCGCGTCGTCGAGATGTCGGATCCACCTAAAGTCATTCTCATTAGCGGGCGCCCTGAAGAGTCGTGGCGCGAACGCGCGATGTACTCCGGAGCGGTCGGCTTTTTCAGAAAGCCAATCGAGGCGCAATCGCTGCTCGACATCGTTCAACGCAGTGTTGCGGCATGACGGACGTCCAGCCGGATCTCGTTGGCGAACGAAGTCCCCTGACGATAGCCCCCTTGACGGGCTAGCTGAAGAAATAAGGAGCCGCCATGGAATTTCACCAAATTCGGTATTTCGTAGCCCTTGCCAAGTGCATGAACTTTACTCGGGCGGCCGAACAGTGCAACGTCTCCCAACCTGCGCTGACCAAGTCAATTCAGAAGCTGGAGTACGAACTTGGTGGCGCACTGGTTTTCCGTGAAAGGCACCTCAGCCAGTTAACAGACCTTGGAAAGCTAATGCTGCCCACGCTGGAGCGGACGCTGCTCGCCGTCGAGGAGGCTCGCGCCAATGCTAAAAAATTCAAGCGGAAGAAGGTCGCCACACTCCGGGTGGCCCTGACACCGATGATCTCGGCGTCGATCCTGGCGCAACCGATCGCGGCGCTCACGACCCAGCTACCGGGCCTCCAAGTCGATCTGGTCGATGCTGAATCCTCTAACGTCTTCGAAGGCTTACTGAGCGACGACGTCAGTGCCGCTCTGGGTAGCAGCTGCATTGGGCCAACGCCCGAACGTATCGAGCGTTTCAGCTTATTCCGCGAGAGAGTCTTTGTCGCATGCGCCGAGGGGAGCCGGATGGCAGAGGAGGCCGCCATTAGCCTGAAGGATCTGCGGTCCGCAAAATGGCTTGAAGCGATTGACTGCGAGATCTACCGTGCGTTCCGCGAGCAGCTGTGCGAGGGGCAGGTCGCACAGCCCGGGCACCGCGCGCAAGGGCTGCAGCACCTGCAGCACCTAGTTAGCGCAAACCTTGGCGTTATGCTAACCCCAGAGCACGCGCCAGCACTGCCGGATGCTGTCGTCCGTCCTATCGCGGACTTCGACTTCAAACACACTGTTGAGCTCTTTGTTGTCGGGGGACGTCAATATTCGCCTGCGCTCGACGCTTTCATAAAGATCTGCAGGCGATTCGATTGGCAGACGCTGCTGACAAAGGCGCAGGCGCGGATCGCGCCAAAGACAGGTCCGTTCACCGCCATGCCCCGACGTCAACGTGACCCGGAAGTCGTCCGCATCACCGCTTAGGGTAGAGCGACGCACGGCCTTTAGCGCTATAGCCTCGTCGCTATCATTTCGATACGACTGCCCGTCATGCGGCCCGTTTCCCGACTTCCGTCCACTGGCGGAGTACGAATTCCCGCTCACATATTCGGATTGCGGCATAGACGCGCTACGAGCCCCTTAATTGTTCCAGCGACTAGGTCGGGGAGTCCCGGCTTTCAAAAGTAGGAGAAAGTCGCTGCTTGCGTAGCCGTTTGTCGTGGCGCCGGCTGTGGATGGCGCGGAAACGGCCTCAAAATGTGACGGAAAGACTGGGGTTCGCAAGCTACGAGATCGACCCAGATGATATCAGGCGCTCCTGCAACTGGATCGGTTTAGAGAATAACGCAGGAGATCCGGGTGGTCAGCCAACAACTGGCCTGGTGATGCGAAACATACTGTCATCGATTCCATAACCAATGGGAAGTTGCAGTCCGCGGATGTCGATGGGAAATCGTTCCGGCTTACCTTGACCGATGGGTTGGCAAACTCACGGGACCCGAAGACTGGCTGGACGCGCAGTGAACACTGGTCGTCGTTTGAGTGATTGATTGTCCGGGTTTTAGGCGCACTGGTCCCTTTGGCGGTATGCGTTGCCTGTCAACCGATGTGCGGAGTAACGATTCGATTGAGCGATACATAGAGAAGCTACTCCATCAGGTGAGAGACCGCGCATGCCCGCCAATCCCTTCATTGATCTCAGGTGTTTTCCTGACCGGAAACACCAACGACTATTTGCATCAAGGGGCTGGCGCTACGTGATCCTGGCGCTGTTCTGGGTGCTCACGATTGCCGCCTTCGGGATGGCCGTGCGAAATTTGCAGAACGATCTAACGCGACGCACCGGCCGTCATCTGGGTGTCTGGGTCGTCAGGGTCTCATCGCTGCATGTGGTTTCAGGGCATGTTATGGAAGCTGCCGCCGCCGGCGTCCGATGGTCTGCAATACTGGATCGAGCGGGAATCAACTAATGTTGCGTTCGAGTTTCATCGTAGGTTCCTGAAGGATGTCATGCGGCCTCACATGACGATCTATGGGCCCATTGGTTTTCTGGTCGAGCTGGCGTTTGCGAGATCGATGATCTCCGGAGTTGCGCTGCGCTTTGCGGGCGCCCTGGCCGTCTCCTACACGGTACAGCTCTGGCTTGGCCTCTACGGCAACGCCTCCGATGGCCGTGGACCGATGATGAGTTAATATCTCGAGCGAACGAGATCGACAGTGAGAAACAATGGAATAGATGTCCTATGGAGAGACGGCGAACGCATATTCTGTCGAGAATGGCGAACAAACAGCAATGGCGAGCAAACGAGCGTTTTCACCGTTAGCAACTTGGACGCGATCCCATCCGCTGACAGCCTGGCCCGTCTCTCTCATGAATATGAATTAAAAGATCGGCTTGACGCCGCCTGGGCGCTTTGCCCTCTCTCGCTCATCAATCGAAGTGGGCGCGTTGCATTGCTCCTCGAGGACAATGGCGAGGAACCTCTCGAGGCTCTGCTCGAGGCACCATTTGAGCTTGGCCGCTTCTTGCGGCTCGCCATCAAGTTGACTGAGGCGCTCGCTGGTGTTCATCAACAGGGGCTTGTCCATAGAGACCTGAAGCCCGTGCATATTTTCATTGCGCTCGGCGAGGAGCATGTCCGGCTGACCGGATTCGGAATCGCGACACAGCTACAGCGCACGCGACGTATGTCCGAACTGCCCGAATATGTCGCGGGCACTCTTGCCTACATGGCGCCGGAACAAACCGGCCGCATGAATCGTTCCGTTGATGCGCGTAGTGACTTGTACTCGCTCGGTGTGATCCTCTATCGCATGTTAACGGGCACGCTCCCATTTAAAGCGTCAGAAGCTGGCGAGTGGATTCACTGCCATATAGCGCGAACGCCAGTACCTCCAGAACAGGGACTAGCTGACATTCCGGCCCAAGTTTCGAATGTCATCATGAAGCTGCTCGCGAAACCCGCGGAGCATCGATACCAGACGGCAGTCGGTCTCGAACATGACCTACGGCGCTGTCTTGTGGAATTTGAAACGAATTACCAGGTCGTTCCGTTTCCGCTAGCAGAGCTAGATTTGTCAGACCGTCTGCTCATCCCTGAGAAGTTATATGGCAGAGAGGAGCAAATCGGAACGCTTACGACGGCTTTTCATCGCGTCGTCCGGAGCGGCGCTCCCGAGCTGGTAGTAGTATCCGGGGGCTCCGGTATAGGCAAGTCTGCGATTGTTGGAGAACTACGTAAGGTCGTGATGTCAACGCATGCACAATTTGCATCAGGAAAGTTCGACGAGCGGAGGCGAGATATTCCGTACTCGACATTGGCACAGGCCTTCCAGGGGCTTGTACGCCAATTGCTCGGGAAAACCGAGAACGAGTTACGAGGATGGCGCAACGCTTTTCTGGAATCAATCGGACCAAACGGCAGGCTCATTACCGATCTCGTGCCTGAACTCGAGCACATTATCGGTGAGCAACCGGTAGTACCAGAACTCCCTCCTCAACAGGAAAAAGGTCGCTTTCAGCTTGTATTTCGTCGGTTCGTCGCGGTTTTTGCGAGACCGGAACATCCGCTAGTGCTTTTTCTCGACGATCTGCAATGGCTCGATGCTGCGACGCTGGACCTCATTGAGGATATGACAACGCGGCTAGACCCGCGTCATATGCTCTTAATCGGTGCCTTCCGCGAAAATGAGGTCGACGCGCTTCATCCGCTTTCACGGACGCTGAAATCAATGAGCGATGCAGGAACCGCAGTCACTGAGATTCGTGTCGATGCCCTTGAGCACCATCATCTAGCGCAGTTAATAGCGGATGCGCTGCACTGCGGTCTCGAACGCGCCGCATCGCTTGCGCGCCTAGTGCATACGAAGACTAATGGTAATCCATTCTTCGTGGGTCAGTTCTTGAATGCTCTGGTCGATCGCAACGCGATTGTTCCCGATCGCGCTTCGGGATCTTGGCAGTGGGATGTCGAAAAGAGTCAGGCGTCGCGGCACACGGAGAACGTCATTGAATTGCTGGTCGAAAAAATCAAGCGTCTTCCGGACTCGTGCAAGGAGGCGCTACAGGAGCTTGCATGTCTGGGCAACACGGGAGATGTTCTGGTCATTTCCAGAATTCGACAGTCAACTGAAAAAGATGTGGATGCGGATCTATGGGAAGCATGCCGGTTCGAACTTATAGAACGCTTGCCGGATAAGTACCAGTTCGTCCACGATCGGATACAGGAGGCCGCGTACTCGCTCATACCCGAGCAAACACGCGCACAAAAGCACCTGCAAATAGGAAGACTTCTCGTTGCACATACTCCCGCGGCGCATCTCGAGAAAGCGATCTTCGACATAGTCGGGCAACTCAATCGGGCCGTCAGTCATATCGTGACGGGCGAGGAACGCGAGCGACTGGCTAACCTTAATCTGATCGCCGCCCGGCGTGCCAAAGCATCGTCAGCTCACACTTCTGCACTTAAATACCTTATCGCGGGGGCCGCTCTATTAGAGGAGAATAGTCAGCTTCGTCTACGCGATTTGACATACGCACTCGAATTCGAGCGTGCAGAATGCGAATTTCTGACGGGTGAACTACTGGCCGCGGACGCGCGCCTCGAGAGGTTGAACATCCTTGCCGTCGGTACAAAAGAGCGCGCCGCCGTCACCTGCCTGAGGATGGATATTTGCACCGCAAATGGCCAGAGCGATTGTGCGATTGGTATCGCGCTGGACTTCCTGGCGCACGAAGGCATTCACTGGTCTGCCCATCCTGCGGACGAGGAGGTGCGCCGGGAGTACGACCAGATCCTGCATATTCTGAACAGCCGGCCTATTGATGAGATCCTCAGGGCCCCATCCATGGAGGATCCAACATCGCTGGCTGTCATGGAAGTATTAATCAAGGCGCAGACACCTGCCATGTTCACGGACCTGAACCTCGCGTCATTAGCAGTCTGCAGGGCAGTAAGCATCAGTCTCGCGCATGGCAATAGCGATACGTCGTGTTTTGCCTATGTAATGTTCGCGCGCGTTGCCGGCCCACGTTACGGTCAGTACGACGCGGGCTTCCGGCTTGGTCAAGTGGGGTTCGACCTCATCGAACGGCAGGAAAACAGGCGATTCCGTGCGTCGACGATTTTGGTGTTTGTGTTCACCGGCCTCCGCTGGATCAAGCACGTGCGGTCGAGTAATGCCTTGATCCACCGCGGTTTCACGGATGCAAACAATATTGGAGACCTGCTGTATGCCTCGTACGCTCGGAACAACCTGAATTCGCATCTTCTCTTTGCCGGCGACCCATTGGACCATGCCGAGCGCGAAGCCGAGTGGGGACTCCATTTCGTGCGAAACGCACGCTTTGGGCTCGTCGAACACATCATCGCGACTCAACTTGCATTGATCAAGGCGTTACGCAGGTCAGGTAAACAACCTGCTTCCCTCGGCTATGAGGACATGGACGAGCACCAGGTCGAGCAATACCTTTCGAACAGCCCTGCCTTGGCTATCGCTCAGTGCTGGTACTGGATTCGCAAATTGCAGCTGCGTTATCTCATCGGGGATTATACGGCCGCGATCGATGCGCTATCAAAAGCACGCACGCTGCTCTGGACATCCCCGCTTTTTCTCGAGGAAGCGGACTTTCATTTTTATGCGGCGCTTGCGCTCTGCGCGTCGCTGACCGGTAAGCCGATCGAAGAACGGCAGCAGCTGTGCGAAACAATTGCTGCTCATCATCATCAGCTCGAGATCTGGGCGCGGAATGGACCGGAAAACTTCGAGGATCGGGCCGCGCTCGTCGGTGCGGAGATAGCGCGCCTCGAGGGACGAGACCTCGACGCGGAACGCCTTTTCGAAAAGGCGATTCGCGCCGCGCAGTTGAACCGCTTTCCGCACAACGAGGGCCTTGCCAGCGAACTCGCTGCGCGCTTTTACACTGACCGCGGCGTGGAGATTGTCTCACACGCCTATCTGCGCAACGCCCGCTGCTGCTACCTTCGTTGGGGTGCCAACATCAAGGTCCGCCAGCTCGAGGAGTCGCATCCGCATCTAGTTGCACACGAAACCATCACCTCACTCGACACTACTTTCGGCGCGACTGTCGAAAGTCTGGATCTCGGCACTGTGCTTAAGTTGTCAAAAGCGCTATCAGTCGAAATGGACTTCGAGAAATTGATCGACACGATCATGCGAATGGCGATGGAGCATACCGGTGCTGCACGTGGTCTGCTGATGCTTTGGCGAAAGACGGGTTTAAATGTCCAGGCCGAAGCCGTCACCTCGAGCGACTCGGTCACGGTGAGGCTCTGTGATGAGCCCATAAACGATACGACCTTGCCCGAATCGGTTCTCAACTACGTTGCGCGCACAAGGCGCAATGTTTTACTCGACGATGCTGTGTCGGACGTTTCGTTTTCCGCCGACCCTTATATTAACGCGCACCAAGCACTCTCGGTGTTGTGCCTTCCGCTGGTCAACCAAGCCAATCTGATCGGAGCCATATACCTCGAAAATCACCTGGGCCCGGGAATCTTCGCATTTAGCCGGATTCCCGTGCTCAAGCTGCTTGCATCGCAGGCGGCGATCACGCTGGAGAACGCCCGACTGTACCGCGATTTGTTCGAACGCGAAAGCAGGATCCGGCGTCTCGTGGACGCCAATATCATCGGAATTTTCATTTACGGAAGCCAAGGCACCATCACTGAAGCCAATGACGCATTTCTTCAGATCGTCGGATGCGACCGCGATGACTTTCAGTTCGGCGAAGTGCGGTGGACAGATCTGACTCCTCCGGATTGGGCCGAACGTGACGAGCAGATTTGGGATTCCAAGCTGAAACGCGACGGAACGTTACCTCCATTCGAGAAGGAGCTTTTTCGCAAAGACGGCCGCCGTGTCCCGGTATTGCTGGGCATCGCCAACTTCGAAGGGAGTATGGACGAAGGTGTTGCCTTCGTGCTGGACCTGACTGAGCAAAAGCGCGCTGAAGCTGAAGCCAGCGAAAGCGAGTCGCGATACCGGGAAGTGCAATCGGCGCTTGCCCATGCAAACCGGCTGACGACCATGGGGCAACTCCTGGCGATGATCAGTCACGAGGTGAAGCAGCCTCTCGCCGCGACTATCACACTTGCGGACGCGGGGCAGCGCTTTTTGGGGGGCGCCGATCCGAAAGTCGACGAGGCACGTCAGGTATTCTCCCGTATCCGACAGGGCGGAATTCGGGCGAACGATGTCCTTGATCGCATTCGCAGTCTGGTCAAAAAAGCACCGCAGCAAAAGGAGGCACTTGATATTAATACGGCAATTCACGATGTCGTCGCCCTTTCTCGGGCGGAAGCGAGTCGCAAGGGCGTTATTATGCAGACGCAACTCTGCGAGACGCTACCCCTCGTTGAAGGAGATCAGGTTCAACTGCAACAGGTCGTGCTAAACCTCGTATTCAATGCAATCGAGGCGATGAGCGAAAATTATGACGGTCCGAGGGATTTGGTCATTAGTACCAGTCGGCGCGACGATGAAAGTGTTACCGTTGCTGTGAGCGATACGGGCCCCGGTGTCACCCAAGCGGACATTGAGCGGATCTTTGAGCCGTTCTACACGACAAAAACATCGGGCATGGGAATGGGTCTGTCAATTTGCCGTTCAATCGTGGAAGCGCACGGGGGAATGTTGCGCGCATTCACTAATGCGCGACGAGGCGTAACTTTTGAAGCTTCCATACCCACGAAGAAGGGCGTGTCCCCGTGATGGTGTAGCTCGGTAGAGCAAAGCCGTCCGCACGCGCGCCCTCCCATGGAGCCTAGCGGGGGGGCTTTGCGGTGGTCACCGGCAGTTCGCCGGTAGGGTCAGGTTGCTGACACAAACCTGATTCGAGGAACCGATGACCGATGAGATGATGAACCCCCGCACGCTCGTGGAGAAGATCCCTGATGCGGAGCTGCTGCGCGAGATGATCGGCTTTGCTGCCCAGCGCAATGTGGGATCGCGCGGGGCGCTCCCACTGTCGATGATCGGGTGGATCTAGCGAGGTGCTCGAGCTCACCGGGATTGCGACCGTCTGTTGCCGAGCGCCGCTCGCCCTTTTTGGCTCTCCCTTGGTATGTCGTGCTCGCCCGCGAGGGATGCTCCGCTCTTCGCGTGCGTGTTGCGCGCGCCGTTCCCTGCGGGTGCTCGCGACATTGTCTTTTCAGGTCGGAAGGTCCCTTGTCCCCTTCGTCTTGTTCTTGTTCCGTATGAAGCTGACCTCCAGCTCTTCGCCGTTCACACGGACGAGTTGACATCGCCGATAGGCGAGCCCGGTAGACGAAAGCAGAAGAAAGAATTCACTCAGTGTGAGGCCTTCAATCGACGTTGAATTTGGAGTCTCGCATCGCGCTGTGAAACATCTTTAAGGCTACCTGCGGCGCCAGGTGCCGTCGATAGCCATCATGTTTACCGGTAGCGGGTACTCGAAAATGACCCGTCGGCCTTGTTGTTCTTTTTCTCCAGCCATGGATGGTCCGAAACAGATCTTCTCTGTACTTCACCCGATTTCGCGCGTTCGCTATTCCTCGTCATCATCACTCGACCGCGCGATCGCGCGCTGCATCAACCGTGGCGCTTGATCCCGCGTAATACGAGATGGCTCTCGTTCGGAACGATCGCGCCGGATCCTTGACTGCAGTTCCCATATATCGCAAAAGACGTCGGCCTGCCGTCGCAACTCATCGGCGATCATTGACGGTTGAGTAGCGAGGCTGGATACGACGGTAACACGGACGCCGTGACGCTGCACCGCCTCTACCAGCGGACGAAAGTCACCGTTTCCCGAGCATAACACCATTTCGTCGATGCGATCTGCGAGCTCCATCGCGTCAACCGCAATTTCAAGGTCGATGTTGCTTTTGACCTTGCGACGGCCGCTCGCGTCTACGAATTCCTTCGTGGCCTTCGTCACCACGGTAAATCCGTTGTAGTTCAGCCAGTCGAGCAGCGGGCGCACCGACGAGTATTCCTGGCTCTCAATGATCGCGGTGTAATAGCACACGCGCACAAGCGTCCCCCAGCTTTCGAATTCCTTAAGCAGACACTTGTAGTCGATATCGAAGCCAAGCGCTTTTGCGGTTGAGTGAAGATTGGAACCGTCAATGAACACCGCGATCTTGCTGGAGCTGGAAGCCATTAAGATGTGATCTGCGTTCATTCATGTGAGCCTGGAAGGTGCCCGCGGTTGATGGGACGAAACACCGAGCCAGTTGATCTAACATCATCAGGAGAAAGTTGTCGTCAGGCGGTGAATCAAATGCGAAAACCTCTCTCATCTTTTTTAGTACGAAAACGTACACTTGGATGTCCGATTATTCGGAAGGTATCGGGACGTCCAATCTGATGTATGAGGTCCGCAACAGATTACTGCGTCTGCTTCCACCTGATGTACTCAAGAGCGTTCTTTTGCTAGCTAAGGAGGTGCCGCTGGCAAAACGCCAAGTGCTTCATCGCTACGGCGTTCGCATGCAGCACGTCTATTTGATAGAGACTAGCCCAGTGTCGGTCGGTGCGAAGGTGGGGCCGCAAGAGTTCGTCGAGGTGTGGTTGATCGGCTCGGAAGGGCTCGCCGGAATACATTGAGTGGGTAGGAGAGGTTTCGGATCACCCAGGCCGGAATTACCGCTGCGGCGGTGATGTGAGTTGAACCACTGGGTAAACAACGAACTCACCAGCGCTATCTGTATGGTTTCGGGGAGTGGTGGGGGCGGATGATTGGCAGTCCGCGCTCCGTCAAGTGGATGAAGCGTGCGGCCGACATGCTTGCCGTGACAATATTTTCAGTTAAGTAGATCGCGCCGTCGATTATGGGAGCTGCAGCAGCTTTCTCCGCGCCTTTCGTCAAGTGCATGGACAGGTCGCGGGAGAATCTGAGCGTGATGGACAGAACTCTGATTGAAGATGCGCGAGGTGGCAACAGCAGCCGCAGCAGGCAAAACCGCCGCGATGCGATCACATCTGAATTGAGATCGATGATAAATGGTTATCGGATAGATAATCACAGGGCATTTCCCTTTATCCGGCGGCGGCGACACCCTCAAACTTGTTCGCAGAGGCGCGCCATTGCTCACGCCGCCACTCCCACTCGAAGAAGGTCCACAATCAGGAGGCCATAAATGCCAGTAAAGCAGCCGGTTCTCACGCCGCCCGGGGGCGGCAAGACGGTGAAGTTCAGTGCGGGTTCGAGCATCGAGCTGAAAGTGGAGAGCAGCCAGTCCGGAGGCGAATATGGCACTGTCCTGTGGACGCTGCGGGCCGGTGAGGAGCCGCCGCTGCACACCCACACGCGCGAGGACGAGCTGCTCTACGTGGTGCAGGGGAAGCTAATCGCGCGGGTCGGCGATGCCCGCGTCGAGGTGGGGCCGGGCGCCTACGCGGCTCTTCCCCGCGATGTGCCGCATACGGTCGAGGTGGTCGGCGATCAGGCGATCCTGCTGGTCAGCTTCGTGCCGGGTGGGCTGGAGCGCTTCTTGGTCCCCCGGGACGGCGAGAAGCCGGATCCGGCCGCTTTCGGCCTGGCGTTCCCCTAGTGGCGTGGACCGGGACGCGCGGCGTTCGCGATCGAGCGCCTGCGCGGGCCCGGACGCCGGCCGCTCCCGACCGCGCCAGATGATTGATCGCACGCGCTCGCCGATCGGCGGTATCGCACCGCCGTACAGCGGCGTGTCGCGTGATCTGCGGCTAATTTCACGTGGCAGCGCCGGCATGAACTGGAGGTGGAGGTCCAGACGATGCTGTCCTGGGAGCCCGAGCGCATTATCTTCGCGCACGCCCGTTGGCACGACGCAAACGGCGCCGCTGAGCTGCGCAACGCATTTAGGTGGCTTTTGAAGGAGTCACAGTGAAAAACGCATGCGCCACGTGCTCTCGTCGGATGCTGGGCGCATTCCACGATTTCACCCTATGCGAACGACGACAGGCCGACGCACAGCGGGACTCACGGATTGGTTTTGAGGCTCTTCGCAAAATGTTCAACGAACGCGCGCGCCGCGAGTTTCGCTCCGCGTCCGGCCGGGAATATGGCGTTTACGTCGGCGGCGCCCATGTTCCAATCCTTGAGGATCTGCACTAACGCACCCGACTTGAGTTCGGCGCGACAGCCCCAGAGACTGCAGGCCACGATCCCGATTCCGGCGACGCCGCCAGCCACGGCCGCTTCGTTGATGTTCCCCGACAGAGGAGCTTCCACCTTTATGGAAACGGTTCTTCCGTTCTTCTCGAAGCAACAGATGCCATTCGAGCCCGGGACACCAATCAACACGGGATGTCCGGACAGATCGTTCGGCGTTTTCGGGTAGCCAGCCCGTTTCAGGTAGGCCGGCGAGGCGGCGATGAGCAGAGGATTTGACCCGACCCGTCTTAGAGTCGCGGAGGAATCCTCCAACTTTCCGGACCGGATCGCGACGTCGATCGCGCTCCTGATAAGGTCTTGGCGACCATCGTCCATCGCCAAATCGATCCGCAGCGCAGGGTGCTTCGAAATGAAGGCGGGAAGTCGCGGTATGACCTCCCGGATCGCCATGCTAGGCGACAACCCTATCCGGAGCACGCCGCGAAGTACGCCCTTGCCGTGGATGGCTTGGGTCGCTTCTTCCAGAATGGCAAGCGCGGGCTCGACCTTCGCGAGGTAGTCCGCTCCGGCTTCGGTGAGCACAACGGCCCTTGTCGATCTCGCGAAGAGGGCCGCGCCTACCTCGCGTTCGAGCGACGCGATGTGTCGGGACGCCGAAGGTTGCGAAAGTCCGAGATCCTTGCCGGCCCGCGAGAAGCTACCGGTATGTGCGACACGGACGAAGAGTTTTAGAGCAAGGAGGCGATCAGTCATTTCGTCTTTGCGCAGAGATTGGTCATGTTCGAGCTTAGTCCCGGATCCAACTTATGCGGAAACCGAATGAGTGGCGAGCCTCACAAGGCGGTGAGCTTCATGCCTCCCGGTGTATAGCCCGACGCGGGCGATCAGGGCTTGGTTGGCCGAAACGTACGGCGTGCGGTGGGCGAACCGGCTGAAGCCGCCCCAATCCTTGGAGCGGAAAAGACCCCAGCTCTCTCCGGGCGCGGGGTCAAGAGCTGCCGACGCGTCAGTAGCCGCTGGTCATGGCGCGCTATTCCGAACCGGTCGCTGCTTGCTTTGAACCTTTGAGAGCTGCGAAGAATTTGCCGATGAGTGGTAGTCGGAGTTCAAGCCTATTGAAAGAGCACGATGGCGACTAATGACAACAGCACCACCGATTCGGAAGTTAATAGTCTGGCCTCACCTTACGGAATGTCGGGCTGTACCATTGCCGCGATCCCGCGTTCTATCTCGGGCGCAAGTGTGGCCTGTGCGGCGTCAACTTGGAGATCTGCCCAGCGCATGTTTTTATAGCTGAAGCCGGCGGGTAGAGTGGGCTTCACCACCATGAAGTAGGGCGATAGATCGAAGTCGCGCGGCGCATATAGAGACGAATGACGGATCTCGGCGATCTCGCACCGCCCGGAATTGTTCTCCATGTGCGTGATGTTGGGCAGGATCGGGTAACGCACCGCGTCGAATGCCTGCGCAATCAGAGACGAACAGATGATCCGACGCGAATCGCCGGAGCCGAGCGCGATGGTTCGTCGACGCCAACGTTGCGTGAATGGACAAGGGAATAGATAGCGCATGAGGTCGATGACGTTTTTGAAATCGTAGCCGAGACCTATCCGTTCGAATGCGTAGCGGCAGACCTGTTCGCGGTCCGCATCGCTCAGGCCGACTGGCCGGCATATGCGGGTTTGGCAATGCAAATACTTCGACAGAGGCGCGGACACGACCCCTTCGTCGATATTGGCTTCAATCAGGACGTGCGGCTCGCCGCCATTTGTGGCGCCCGATATCGGTCCGACGTACAACGCCGAATGCGACCATGTCGACTGAGTGATATATTTGATGCTGCTGGAAATACGACCTTTGCCCTCGACCAGCAGGACGTCACCGGGTTGAAGAGTGTGGCGTAGGGCGGTCGTTGCATTGTCCGAGGTGAGGGGCTCACACCGATTGGCCGGCTTCTGCAGCCGGGCGATCAAACGTTCGACGTTGTCGAACATCCAGCCCATCACTCTTTCCTTTCTTTTTGGCCGTTCCCGTATGGCAGTTTCGGACGACTGTTCCCTCTTAGCCAAGCCTATTCAGGAAAGACGGACCGGACCATTGCACTGAGGTCCATCTGCGCAATGCATTTGTCTGAAACGACCATACCAAAGGATACGATTTGACCACCCGGGCCGTTCCCAGTGTTGGGAAAGCCGCACTTGGTCCGGTGGCTGCTATCGACGCTGCTCTTCATCGGGCGCACCTGCGAGATCGCGGGGTGGAGCGAGTTGACCAATGAGGGCACTCGACGCCTCTATCGACTTTGCACTGGGGCTAATTTCGAGTTTTGACCTTCGCGTCGTTTCACCTACGTGCAAGGGTCATGTCGCTTCAGTGGATAACAATTGGCAGGCAGAATCGCCTGGCTCCGTCGAGAATGGCTCAAGAACCAGTGCGCATGACCGCGGAAGGTTAAAACCGTTCAAACAGACGTTCGCCTTCCTCAAACCGGAAGCATGTTGATCACTGTACCGAGAACAAAGCACAGCGACCCGATTAGATAAAGCCAGTTCGCTAAATTGCCCATGCGACATCCCGTCGATTGGCCGGCTGGGGTTCTGCAGCCTTGTTCATTTCAGCATCTCTCCTCAGGAGAACGCAGGGGAAGTTTATCCATACGGCGGACACGTCGGCGTATCGGTCCAGGACGCCGTCGCAAAAGCGCTGAGGCGTGGTGCGGGAAGTTTGACGTGTAATATCGGTAGCGGTCTGCTCCATGATATGAATCATACGTTGGATTGCCCCAACTCGAACTGTCGGCGAGATAGCCTCAGTAGGAAGCATCGGGATGACCCCGCTGCGCCCAATAGCGCTGGTCCGTTGTCACGGCCGGTATCGCCACCTTGGTCGAACTGGTATTAACCGGTGCAGCAGACGATTTAGCGAGGGTCTGCAGCAGTGCGAGAGGAATAGCAATTGCCACGCTTCCCACTTGAATCTTCACGGCGGCCCCCTATTCGTGTTGATACTGACTGTCCACCACCGACGAGAATGACCTTCTAGCGCTGCCGAGGGAAATCACGTCCCGCTATAGAGTCGATAAACGATCGTTATTGCCGCCGCAATCCGCAGGTGCGATAGCCAGGAACTCAACTGGCGCCAACCGCAGAGACTCCGTTGCCGCCGTGGACCAATCGACGTTGCGCGTGCCGCTGCATTGACCTAGACCATCTTGGTCATGACGCAGCTGCTACAGTCGACTTGTCGTGCACCATCCTCGCGCACTCAGGTCTGGTAGCGGCACGATCCAAGTCCCCGGCCCGTCATTAGATCCGAGCTGCCCGGCGAGCGCGTTACGTCGCTTTCCGTCTCATTTTTTTGGTACGAAAACGTACAGTCGGATAGCTCGGTTGCTCAGAAAGTATTAGGACGTTGAATCTGATGTACGAAGTGCGCAACAGGTTACTACGTCTGCTCCCACCTGACGAACTCAAGCGCGTTCTGTCGCTCTCGGAAGAGGTGCCGCTTACGAAGCGGCAAGTTCTTCATCGCTACGGCGTTCGCATGCAACACGTCTATTTCATTGAGAGTGGTCTTGTGTCGGTCGGTGCCAAGGTGGGGCCACAAGAGTTCGTTGAGGTGTGGCTGATCGGTTCAGAAGGGCTTGCGGGAATACATTTCGCGTTGACGGCAAAAACGCAGCCAATGCACCGTCGAATTGTGCAGGTGGCCGGCGCGGCTAATCGACTCACGGTGGATCGCTTTCAGGAGGCGATTGCTCGTCTGCCGACTTTCCGCAGCGTGGTGCATGCCTATATCGCTTCCGTGCTTATTCAGACCGCTCAATCAGGGGCATGTAATACGTCCCATCAACTACAGCAGCGCCTTGCGCGATGGCTCCTGATCGCGCGCAATGCCCTGGGATCTGACGAGATCCCTCTCACGCACCAAGTGCTTGCTCAGCTTCTCGGAGTGCGTCGTGCAGGCATTACGGACTGCCTTCTTCAACTCAGGGAGGATGGGCTTATCGAAATGATGCGTGGCTGCCTCGTCGTCCGCGACGCTTTTCGGCTGGCGCAGATCTCCTGCCATTGCTGGAGCTTGATCGAGCGCGAGAACCGGCGACAACTGCTGAATATTGGGACTCCGAACAGCGAATCGCTGGTGCATGGGAACCGGTAATTATCTGCGATGCCACTCCAAAAATGGCTGGTTGCCAAGGTTTGTTGCAGTTGGCTCCCTCGGCTCTTCGATCTGCTCGTTCAAGCGAATCCGTCACGATTGGCCTCGAGGACCCGTCTTCACTTCGCATGCGGAGACGAGACGAGTTAGTCATCCTTCAGTATCTCCAACATTCGGCAGGGCTGGTAGACGAGAGGCACATTTGTGTCCCCTTATGCAGGACTACGCCGTCCGAAGTGGCAAGGCAGGCACGACCCGGCGGTACCTGACCGCACGGGAATTAGGAGCACGGGAATGGAAGAACAAGAAGCTTTGCGTGTGATGCGGGTTCTCATCGACCATGGGTGCGGACCGGATATCGATATCGCAGACGCTATGGCACAGTCGTGGCTCACAGAGGCAGGTCTCAATGATTACGAATCTGAGCGCGGAATTGGGTTTGCCGGCGATCACAGATGGATAGTTCTGAGTGGGTGGGGGAGATTTCGGATCACCCAGGCCGGACTTAGCGCAGCTATGGGACCCATGATCGGTCCGAAGTCAAAACAGAAGTCGATCTAATGTGTCTAATCAGGGCAGCTTGCGCGTGTCTCCCAACTGCGTGGTGCACCCGCGAAGCAACATCTCGATGAACCGGTCGTGGAATGCTGCTAAAGTCTACAGCTGAAGGCTGCCAGCGAAGCTGCGCTCAAAAGAAGGCTCAATAATTCGAAACGGATTAACCGACATCTGTCGGCCAGCGCATAGTAGCCAATCTCGCAGACCTGTGCAGCATGTCGCGCGCCACAGTCGCGCGGCAATTCAAGTGAAATCATGAAGGCTCGTTGAACGCTTTATTGACCGAGATCCGGGCACCCGCCGCAAACGGATGAGCGGAGGGATAGCGTTGCGTGCTGCTCCATCTAGGACCCCCACGAGAACCTTTGGTCTTCAGAAGTGCGCCATCGCTCGTCAGCAACTCCAGATGCGCTACGACAAGCTCCGGCCGCGTCAATGACCTCCGGTGAGGTAACTCCTCTTAAACGTTGCCACAAAACGAACTGGGGCGGATCCTGTATTTTCGAGGCACCGACCCATTGCGACGGAGATGCCGCTATCACCCCTCGACTTTGATGGGGAGTTCAACTGCTGTGCCGCCGAGACAATCCCGAAGGCGTCACAACTGGCTCCTCAGGCGCGTTAAAAACTGAAGTCGTGAGCAGGATAGCGGCGGCGAGGAGCCAGTAGTACTGGGCATCTAGCTGAGCGAACTTTAAGGCAAACGGCACGATAGCAAATACAACGCCGACTGCACGATCGACCCAAAGGTGCAGCCAATAAGGAATGATGCGGACCAACCCGGTGGGATGGTCGGTCATGGCGGCCAAGAGCAGCGCGGCGACACCGACAACAACCGAAAGCCACATGGCGAACGGTCCGCTCTGGCCCAGCTTCAGCACGAACGGCGCCGCGATTAGGACGAACGCGACGGGATAGTCTATCAGATAGGCGTGGAAAGACTTGGTGATGAAGCGAAATGACATCGGTGACTCCTGCGCGGTTGCTGGGGCCGGCCCTTGCGACGAGGAGATTGCCCCCATCCAAGAGGACGATGGGGCCTCCCCACGGCGGCGGACACTGTGCACAACGGTCGCGAGTCCGGTTAGACGCACCGAAAGGTATGCCGGAACGCCAAACATTAGAAATGACGGATCGTTATCGTTTCCATTCCACTCGCGCCTCGCCATGGGCCAGCGAAATGGCGACTGGTCTTGCTCGCGCTTGCTCGTGCGAAAGTACCAGCTGATGCGCTTATCCGTTCCTTCGCGGACTACCTTGATAGGATCGAGTGTCGGGTCGAATAAAAGGGAATTATGAACCTGGATTGGAGATTTCAGATGTTCGCACGTAAGCAAGCGAGCCGGCTCGACGAGTGGCTGGTTTAGGCAAGCGGCACAAACCCGCAGCGCTCTCGACGCTATGGAGGCGGCCCGACCTTATCGATTGTTTCGCGGTCGCTCTAAGCTTTTAACATTTAGGAAGCTCAACTTCCCGGGGCGCTCCGTCCTTCCGAGCCAGCTTCGGCTGAATCAAACAGAGGCGCTTGAGACGAGTGGTGCGGCGGCGTCGCGCCGATCGTAACGCACGGTCGGCGTACGCATTCCGACGATCTCCTCGCCAACTGTTGGATGCACCGCCATGACCGACATGAAGTCTTTCATTGTTGCTCCGCTGCCTATGGCGATCGCGAGCACCTGGATCAACTCGCTGGCCTCGTGAGCGAAGATATGGATCCCGAGGATCCGGTCAGACTCGCTATCCACGATGACCTTCAGAAGAGAGGCCTCGCAATCCCCTGTTACGGCCGCCTTCAATGGGCGGAAGCGGACCTTGTAGACGTCGACTGCGAGGTACTGAGCTCTGGCTTCCAGCTCCGTCAGACCAACAGTGCCGATCTCCGGGCTGGAGAAGACCGCGGTTGGTATATTGGAGTAGTCGACCTGCGAAGGCTTTTTGCCGAACACCGTGTCGGCGAACGCTTGGCCTTCGCGGATAGCGACAGGCGTTAAGTTGAATTGGTTCGACACATCGCCCACAGCGTAAATATTGCCGATGTTCGTGCGCGAGTTAGCGTCTACGATGATTCCGCCCTCCGCCGCAGTCTTGACCCCGGCGCGATCGAGTCCGAGCGAACTCGTGTTCGGAGCGCGCCCGAAGGCGAGCAGTACCTGGTCGGCCACCAGCCTCCCACCCTGTTCGGTCGTAACGTCAATCCTTCCTGCGTCGTCGCCACCGCCGACGTTCCCGTCACGTCTCTTGAGGCGGCAGATGCTGTCGCAAAACATCAGCTTAATGCCACGATTCGTGTAGGACCCGGCCATCGCTTGGCGCACATCCTCGTCAAAGCCGCGGAGGACATTGCTTCCGCGGCAGACGACGGTGACGTCGCTTCCCAACGCGGCGAACAGACCGGCGAACTCCATTGCAATGTATCCGGCGCCCCCAATTACAAGCTTCCTGGGGAATGTCTTCATGTCGAAGACGTCATCCGAGGTGATACCGAGCTCAATGCCCTCGAAGGGAGGCAGTGCGGGGCGTGCGCCTGTTGCGATCAAAATCGTGCGCGCCCGCACGCGACGGCCGTCCTGGAGGAGGCGCACCGTATGCGCGTCGTCGAGCACAGCGCGAGACCTCACGACCTCGACGCCTGCACGTTCTTGGCCGGCGCCATACAGCCCTTCCAGACGTGCAATCTCGCGGTCCTTCGCCGCCACGAGCGACGGCCAGTCGAAGCGAGGAACCGGTAAGTGCCAACCGAATTCTGTAGCCTCGTCGAATGTGCCGCGGAAGCGGCCCGCGTAGACAAACAGCTTCTTCGGCACGCAGCCGCGGATAACGCACGTCCCTCCCAGCCGGTACTCCTCGGCGAGCATCACCTTCGCGCCATACCCGGCTGCAACGCGCGCGGCCCGTACGCCTCCTGAACCGCCGCCGATGACGAACAGGTCGACGTCGAACTCCGGGTCGTGGGGAGGCTTTGAAGCGTCGGCCGCCGGCCTCGACCCGTCTCGTGGACCCTTGCAATCCATTGTATTACTCAAGTCAGGTATCCAGTTCATTCTGTGAGGCCGGTCGAGATGCGTGCGCTGATGCACGCGCGTTAGCAAATGTCCTGTCAGACGGGCAGCTACTCTGGAGCCGAATGGCCCTGAGATCTACCGTACGCGCTGTTACTTCGGACTCCCGGCGTCGCTTTTTGGATTCAGTATCGGCGTCGAGCAGATCTTACGCCACCCGATTGGGCAGACAGAGGCCCGGCAAGCGCGGTCCGACGGCTAACGTGTGTGGCCACAGGGCTTCTGCTTTGTCCAGCCGATCCGGTCACCCGAATTTCGCGAGCTGGCGTTGCTCTCAAGCCCTTCTAGTCACCTCGAACAGGAACCATGTACGACGTTCCGCCTCGTCGATCCAGTTCTCGATCAGGCTAGCTGAAGCTGCATCGCCATGTTCGTCGCAGATATTACGTGTCTGCCGCAGGCGCTGGCTGAGCGCGAGGTTGTCTTCTTTCAGCTCGGCTAGCATGCCGTCAGGTGTGACGAAATCGGCGTCATTGTCCTTGATATGTTTCACTCTGGCGATGTGGCCGATCGAGCGAATTGTTGTGCCCCCGATCTTGCGGGCGCGTTCTGCGATGTCGTCCGTCATCGCGAAAATCTGCGCCGCCTGCTCATCAAGAAGAAGGTGGTAGTCCCTGAAGTGCGGACCTGAAATGTGCCAATGGAAGTTCTTGGTCTTGACGTAAAGCGCGAACACATCTGCCAGAAGCACGGAGAGGGCGGCAGAAATATCTGTGGTGGCATTGGAGCCGAGATTGCTCGGAGTGTGGAGTGGTGCCTCACGGCGCTTTCTCGTGTCCTCTAAACTCATTGTGGTCTCTCCTTCAAGGTGCTGCTGTGTTGTTGTTCGTCGGGGGTGGCTCTGAATAAGAAAGCTTCGCGAGTAGAGACTGCCCAGTTCCAGACGGCGCTTTGACGTTGGCCCGATGTGGTCGGTTCCGCTCCAATGACTATCTACGTCTGCCTACGTCGGCCTGCGCCGGAGCTCCTCAAGACTGTTTGAGATCCTCGACCAGCATCGCCGCGGCATGGCGCGCGAGTGCCTGGGTTGGGGCGTTGGTATTGCCGCTAGTGATGTTCGGCATGATCGAGGCGTCGATTACCCGGAGGCCGTCGACCCCTCGGACCCTGAGCCTCGCGTCAACCACTGCTCGCGCATCCTGCCCCATCCGGCACGTGCCAACCGGGTGAAACATCGTCGTCACTGCACCCTTCACCCATTCGCCGATCTCTGCATCGGATTGGATGTGCGGGCCGGGATCGATCTCCTCCTCGATCACCGGCGCCAACGACTCCTGCGCCATAACCTCGCGGATCGCGCGTACCGATTCCACTGCGGCCCTCAGGTCTTCCTCCTCGCCCATGAAGTTCGGATTGATGAGGGGCATCGACGTCGGGTGGCTGTCGGCCAACCGCACCCAGCCACGGCTCTTGGGCTGAAGCACCACGAGTTCGAAAGTGATGCCGGAACGGTCTCCCGTCGGGCTGACGCCGCCAGTTGCGACGATGGGCACGTGGTAGCATTGGATCGTAGGTTCGGCAGTAAAGTCCGACGGATTCCAGTGGGAAACCGTCTCGATGCCATTGCCCGCCGCCGGGCCATCCTTGGTGACGAAATAGCGCAGGCCCGCCTTCACGCTGCCGAGGCCATGTGCGGCCGCTTGGTAACCCAGATCGCCCTTTACATAGGCGCGGACCGGCACGATCGCATGGTCCTGGAGATTTTCGCCCACCTCCGGAGAATCGACGATAATGGCGACGCCGTGCTGGCGAAGCTGCTCCGGTGGCCCGATGCCCGAGTGCATGAGGATCTTCGGGCTATGGACCGAACCGGCCGACAGCACAACCTCGCCGGCCATGATCATCTCGTCATCCATGAGCTCGACGCCGACGACCCGATTGTTCTCGACGAGGACGCGAACAACGGTCTTGCCGGTCAGAAGAGTGACGCGGCCCGAAACAAGGTGCGGACGGAGATAAGCGTCGACTGCGCTGCACCGCCGCTGGTGTCCGACCGTTGACTGCACCGGCGAGACGCCGATCTGGCTCTCGCCGTTGTAGTCGGGGTTATAGGGAAGCCCATATTCCTGGAAGGCTTTGAGGCAGTATTGGTTCAGCTCGTTGATGCCCTTGGGCTGCTGGATCGACAGACCACCATTGATGCCGTGATATTCGTCGTGGAACGTGTCGTTGCGTTCCTGCGCCATGAAGACGGGAAGCAGGTCTTCGTACGACCATTTGCCGGTATCGCCGACCGCGGCCTGCCAGGCGGCGAAGTCGCGCTTCTGGCCTCGGACATAGGCCATCGCGTTGATCGAGGAACCACCGCCGAGCACCTTGCCTGAGCGATATGCTCGCTTGGTGCCGTGCTGGGGCACTGTCTCGTATTTCCAGACATGCCGATCTTGGGCCAATATTTTGGCAAAGCCGGCAGGAATATGGATGAAAGGATCGCGGTCCGTGTCGCCTGCTTCGATCAGCGCGATCGAAACATCGGTGCGTTCGGCAAGATAACTCGCGACCACACATCCGGCCGCCCCTGCACCAACAACGACGATATCGAAGGCTTCTTGAGACATCAGCGTCTTCTCTCTCTCTCTCTCTCTCTCTCTCTCTCTCTCTCTCTCTCTCTCTCTCTGCGCCAATCTGTATCGTTCAACGCCCCTAGCCGGCGGCGCGCCATCGTAGTGCCTGATCCTGAGATTGATGGGACCTTGCGAGTCCGACAGTGACCTTGCATTGTGGGCGAGGGAAATCACCTCTCGCCATGAAGTCGATAGACGATCGTTATTGTAGCGCGCCGCATACATGATGCCGTAGCCAGGAAAGATGCGAACCTTATCGGACGCAAGACCGACGCTTCTATTCTGCAGCGAGTTATAAGCCGCCTTCAGTTGGCAAACCCGCCTTGAATGGCGTCGCGGCATGCTCGACTGAAGCTGCGAGTTCGTGCGGTCAGCCCCGAGAGATGTTCACAGATGGTGCACGATACCGGCGAGGAGCGCGTGACACTTTGGACATCATGATGCGCGTGAATACCTCCCCGCATTCGCACGATCTAACGAAGTCTTAGACAGATCGGTCATCTTGACGCCGACGCATTCGAAGATCACTTGGAGACGAGCACACTTTTGAGCGAGAAACTCCCGCTCACTGCTTTGGCGCTGAACGGAGCATTCACTAACTTGAGGACCCGCGATCTCATCAAGAAGAGGTGGGTACCGAACTGCGTTCACAGATGAACGACCAACTTACAGCGCTGAAGCTGTTCGCTCGCGCAGCTCGCGTGGGGAGCTTTTCGGGGGCAGGTCGTGAAGTCGATTTCTCTCAGCCCTCCGCATCACGCCTTATTGCCGCCTTGGAGGTCGAAGTCGGGGCGATTCTCTTTAGCCGAACACCCGGGCGATCACGCTGGCCGACGCTGGAGCAACCTACTTAATGCGTGTAGAGGCGATCCTGGCCGAGCTTGAGGAGCCCGACCACGAGGCTCGCGGCACCGGAGAACTGCGAGGGGTGTTTCGCATCGGAACCTCGTCGAGCTAGGTCACTCCTAGGTTGTCGAAGCGAAGGCCGGGCTGGGGATCGTCGCCTCAAGCCTCATCGGTGCGGAGGCCGAGTTGGAAAGTGGGGCGCTCGTTCGTATTCTCGCCGAGGGCTGCCTCCGCATCTGACGAATGATATCGGTCTGAGAAAATCAACACTCCTATGCACTAAGAGTCGCCTTCATCATAAGCAGTGGACATTATTGACACTAGTTGATCCTTGCGCGCCGCGTCGATGGCATCAAATCCATAACCAAAGGTCATTGGTTCATCGAGTTTCGTCGCAATAGCTTCGCTCGTATGCAAAGAATGCGGAAGATGACGGCCCACCATACCAGGCGGGGGAACGGCGGGCCGGCGAGAACCAGATCCGCCGACCGCGTCCTATCAGACCCGCCGGGGGCAAGCTGAGAAACTCACATTGCCCCCAAATGAGATGTCGAACAGCCCTCATCGCAGCAACATTGCCGGAACGACTATGACCAATGGAATCCCAATGACTAACGCCGTCATCGACTGTATCTTGAGCCGAAGCGCGGCTAAGTATTACGACCCCGCCGCCACTTTGAGCGACGAAGAAATCCGTGAGCTGGTGCGGATCGGCACCACTGCGCCGACATCCTTCCATTTGCAGAATTGGCGCTTCATCGCTGTGCGCACGCCGGAAGCCAAAGCGCGTCTGAGTCCGATCGCTTGGAGTCAACCGGCGATCACCGAGGCGGCCGTTACCTTCATCGTCTGCGGCCAACTGGCCGACTCCGGCGTAATACCTGATCGTCTGGCACCTCTGGTGAAAGCCGGCATCATGCCTGCGGAGATGGTGCCAGAATGGGAGATCCCCGCACGCGATCTGTACATGGAGTACCCGCAGCGCCAGCGCGACGAAGCAGTACGCACCGGCACCTTCGGCGCGGCGGCGATGATTTATGCGGCCCGTTCGCTTGGGCTGGGTTCGACGCCGATGATCGGTTTCGATGCTGAGGCAGTGCACCGCGAGTTCGGGCTGAGTAAGGACGAAGTACCGGTCATGCTGTTGTCCGTCGGGCCGGAGCGCCCGGGAAATTGGCCGCAGAAGCCGCGCCGCCCGGTGAGCGACGTGCTGGAACTCGTGTGATATGAATTTCGGAGACTAGTGCCAAGAACTGCAGTTCTAAAGCTGGAACAGGTACCTGCCGATTGCAAACAGACCCTCGACGCGTTTGCCAAGACCATCGGGTTCACCCCAAACATGATGGCGACCTTCGCCCAAAGGCCGATCGCGTTTAACGCCTGGGGATTCCCTGCTCGGGGCCTTGAGCAAGGCGCTCGACGTGAAGACACGGGACAGCATCGGCCTCGCGGTCTCTGAAGTGAAGGGCTGCAACTACTGCCCTAGCCGTTCATAGCTTTACGGCCGAGCATATGGCCAAGCTTCCGGCCGATGAAATAGCTCTCGCTCGGAAGGGGCACGCCATTGATCCGAAGCGGGACGCTGCCGTCCAGTTTGCGCGCAAGGTCATTGAGACACGAGGCCCCTGTCAGTGATGCCGAGCTGAAAGCGGTCCGCGACGCCGGCTATATGGACCGAATGATGGGAGGGTGTGTCGGTTGCAAGCCACCGACCAAAATGATCGCGCAGGGCCAAGGCTGTTCCCTCACCATCCTTGGCATTAGATGGCTCTGTACGCACTTGACGCCTCGTCAGTCGTGTCAAGGCGGGTAGGGCCTCCTAAGGAACGACGCCGGGTGAAGCCAACGCCCCATTCAGGACCTCGCTGGCAACAAGTCGTCGGAGATCAACAAAGCGGGGGGTAAGCATCGAGAGGCTGGTCGAAGCCTAATCCACGATCCACTTTGCTCGGGCTCCAGGACGAAGCAATGTCAGGGGTGGATGGCCTCGCCGCCCTTGGCCTCTGAGAAATACTGAGGCGCCTCGCGACGGTCGTACTTTCCGTAGTCGCGTACAATCCGTACTCTCCGAACCCTTGCGCTGTCATCCAGCACGGAAGTGTCTTCGTACGCCTGCGCTGCAGCCGCGTTCTTCCAAGACATTAGCAGAATCAGATCGCCGGGCGTGAAAGCATCGAAGATATCCCAGGACGTGCTTTCGGCGGCCCATGGATTCAGGCCTAGCCGCTCGGCGCATTCGTAGGCGTTGTTGGTCCGCTTCGATTCCGCGGGGCGAGTCGCGTTAATCAGAGTGACCGTCGTTCCCTCGCCGACTTCGGTCTCATCGAGCCTTTGCTCGGAGAGGGCGTACCCCGGCGGCACTTGATTGTCAGCAGTGATCTGGCCGATGCGCAGGTGGTAGTCAGCAAGGATTTTGTCGCGGCCCTCCTGCTGAACCTCATGATGGGATCTGCAGGTGCGCCAGCGCACGAGCGACTTCTCATCCCGCCAGTTCGAGAGTGAAAGGATCCAGCCCTCGCGGGTCAGGCTACGGTAACGGACGTTGTCGACGAAGCCATCGACCAGCTCAAGCTCGGGACGCAGTATCTTAACGTTGTGGAGATAATCATTCCAGTTCTCTCTATTGGGCAGCGTCTCGAAAATCACTGAAAACATGTCGTATCGCGCTCCTTCGGTGCCGCCGCGTAATCGATCTCGATGTCGAGTGCCCCGGCCATGAACGCACTCGCAATTCTAGCTGTCCTAAGCTGTACGCCCTCGATCACACCCTGACGACCGCGCCCACCGCGATCGCGTTATTGATGAAGAGTCCACCTCAAAGCGATGTTTCGATACTCGCGTCAACACTTTTGGCGATTATCGAGAGTTCCGCTCGGGCTACTCGTCGAGAAGGAAGAGCTGCTCCGACACGGTCCTCGACACCAGCGCCGGCGCACGTCTTGCAGACGATCTATGGCAGACGTCAACCACGCCCCACCGGCCTCCACAGCGTGCCGGCCTATGGCTGAAGACGCCAATGCGGACTGGAAATCATCTTCCCAACCACTCACAATTTCGCTTCGTCGTAAGAAGCAGATGTTTCTACTCGTACCACACCTTTGACTTCTCGCACGCTGCATCGATGGCATCGATTCCATATCTACAGGTCATTGGACCACCGAGTTTCACATCGTATTTTCGATCCTCTGCGAAAATATTGGATCATGATGACATACCACACTCGAAGAGGTGGACGATGAAAGCGATTATAGTGACCGACCAGGCCGCGGGAACGACCGGAATGAAGCTGGGAGAGCGGTCCCAGCCGCAGGCCGCGATAAACGACGTTGTCGTTGAGGTTCATGCGTCAGGATTCGTTGGGACTGAGCTGGCGTGGCCCTCGACCTGGACTGATCGTAGCGACCGCGACCGGACGCCGTCGGTCCCCGGGCACGAGTTGGCCGGAGTGGTCACCGCCGTCGGCTATGGCACGACAGGGCTGTCGCTCGGGCAGCGAGTGTTCGGCCTCGCCGACTGGTACCGCGACGGTACCTTGGCGGAGTACGTCGCGGTCGAGGCACGCAATCTCGCGCCGCTGCCGGGCGACGTGGACTTCACGGTTGGCGCGAGCTTGCCGATCTCGGGCCTGACTGCATGGCAGGGACTGTTCGATCACGGTCGCCTCAGGGCGGGCCAGAGCGTCCTTGCGCACGGCGCCGCTGGCGCAGTCGGTTCGATGGTGACCCAGCTCGCACGCGAGGCCGGTGCCTACGTCATCGGAACCGGACGCGCCGCGGATCGTCAGAAAGCGCTCGACTTCGGCGCGCAAGAGTTCGTCGACCTTGAGAACGACGCCTTGGAAGACGTCGGCGACGTCGATCTGGTATTCGATCTTATTGGCGGCGACATCGGAAAACGGTCCGCGCGGCTGGTTAGACCCGGAGGGACGCTGGTGTCCATTGTCGGGCCAAGCGAGACACGGCCCGCCAACGTCTTGACAATCGACTTTGTTGTCGAGTCCGATCGCGCCCAACTAAGTGAGATCGTCCAGCGGGTGCGAGACGGACGGCTGCGGACGAACATCGGTATCGTCTCGCCGCTCCACGAGGCTGTGGCCGCCTTTAACCAGACCGAGCGGATCAACGGGAAGAAAATCATCCGCGTTCGTCCGTGAACGGCACGCGCCTATCGATGCACGTGGCCAAACGGCATTGCCCAGTTCAGGCTGCCTTCTTCGATGAAGTGAAAGCACGTGGGTGCCGTTCGGCCGCGCTGCGCGGATTGGCTTTCTTGCGTCGGTCGAACGGATCGGGCCGAGGTCGCATGCCCTTGAGCTTATAGCGCCGACGGAATGAGAAACGACATTCGCGAACCGGAATGGGACGTTGGTAGTGGGAGTCGGAAGATTGTCTCATCGAAAGCGACCAATAGTTTCCGCGCGAGCCGATCAATGCGCAAGGTCTTAGACAGAGCAAGTCAACCAGCCAATGCCATGACAGGCTCTCGCGGATTACTGTGCGCTCATTGTCGATCGCGGAACTAAAATGTGGTATGGTGTTACGTCAAGCCGTCCGGGGTGCAGCTGCGGCCCTTAGTGGCTGCGCCGCGATCTGGAAAGGAGCGATTGTAGTGCTGAAAATCCGTCCTCACTTCCCTGGCGTCTACTGCGGCCAATCGGGGATCCAAGAACATGCTCCGACTTACATACTGTCGGTAACCACCGACATTAGTCTTGATGGGATGCCGCCCAGTCAAATGGCGGTCCTCCAGCCGTTCCGAACGGAATTCACCGCTTGATCAGTCCGGTAGTCCAGAAAGTCGCTATCGACAACTACTTGATCACCAGCCAACCGCCAACTGCGTAAGCGTTGTAAGCAACGTCCCGATGAAGCGAACAGCTCGGTGTCGGGCAAGGCGCCGCCGCGCAGGATGTAGGCGCTAGCTATCTCGGCCGACCCACGCCGCCTTCTTCTTTGATTGAGGACATATAAATCGTATCGATTGTAGTCTCGACGGCTACGATCTATTCAGCAACGATCGGCTTAACGTACCTATTTTGGGCAAACCTGCATGCCGCGTTAGAATCGAATCGATCGACACCTGATAGCCGGCGTGTCGAGATCGGCCACCAATACAGTGCCGACTTCGACCGCGCGGAGAACTGAGGTCGTCAGCAAGACCGCAACCGCGAGAATCCAGCAGCACCAGACGTAAGGCCCGCCAAAATGGGCGGTAGACGGGGCAGTGATGGAAATCGCGTCCAATGCGCTATCCACCCACAGATGCAGCCAGGAACGAATGATCCGGACGATCCCCGTCGCGTAGTCCACGAAAGCCGGCGGCAGCAGCGCCGTGGCGCGGGTCACCGCGGAAAACCAGAGCGCGACAGGACTGTTCTTGCCAAAGTTTATCCGGAGCGGCGCGACCATCAAGACGATGGCTACAGGATAGTCGATTAGGTAGGTGTAGATAGACTTTGTGGCGTTGCAAAATGGCATAACGCAACTCCTGCTTGCTGGGCTGCTCGATCGAGTTATTGGGACATCGAGAGTAGAGGCGGTGCCCCCAGACCAAGCGTTGTGATTGGGCGACCCGTGCTGCCACCAAGTATCGATGAGGTGCATGAGGACAGTATTCGTGTCCGCCCGCCGTTAGAAATGCAGTATCGTTATCGTTTTCATTCTCTCCGGCGGTGGTGCGTCTACAGCTTTCAGACGCAAACGGTCTGCGGGCGCTGGCAGATGGACGGCCGCGGTGATCTCCATTGCGTCGCGCGTACGGGTGTAGATTGCCACCGGCGCCATACAGACATGCGCTGCGGCATGAACTCGCTGGTCTTACTGGTGCAGGAAGCCTTCAGGCGAGACCGGCACTTATGTGTCGGACGAGATTATGTGGCGGAGGCGCCCTAACGCCAGCCAGGGCCAGCCACGGCTGGATTCCTCCGCCACATAATAATCAGATGTTGGCCAGCAGCTGCAGGATGGTGTCGTTCGGCCGGAAGCGCGCGCTGCGGTCGCCTGAGACGCCCGCCTTCTCGAGGCCCCGGCGCATCATCTCAACATCCGCAGCGGCGTATCGGTGGGTTGTGGCGACCTGAGCATGGCCAAGCCAGGCCTGGATCGTCAGGAGGTCCACGCCTGACCGGAGAAGCTTCATGGCGAGGGAATGCCGGAAGATGTGCGGCGATATCGGCTTGCTCTCCAAGCTTGGCCTCGTGGACCCGGCCTGGGAAGCGGCACGCCGCACGATGTGTGTCGCGCCGAAACGCGTCAGGCGCTCGTTGTGGACCCCGACGAAGATCGGCCGCGGTTCATGATTGGCGAGGCCGCGTTCGCTCAATAGGTCCGTCAGCGATCGCACCAGATCCTTAGGAATGGGAACGACGCGATCTCGGCGTCCCTTGCCGTGAAGCAGCACCTGCGGGCGTCCTCGCTCCAACTGAAGGTCGTTCGCATTGACGCCGGTCGCTTCGGACACGCGAGCGCCGGTTCTCGCCAAGAAGAGCAGAAAGGCCCGGTCGCGCCGGCCGCGGGGCGTCGTCTGATCAGGGGCTGCGATGATGGCCTCCACCTCGGCGTTGGTGAGATGATGCGTCACCTCGATGTGGGTCCGTTTCGTGGGGATCGTCAGAACCCGTTGGGCGACGCCGAACGAGGCGGGATCGGCGGCAGCGACGTGATGGAAGAAGGATCGGATCGCGGCTAGTCGGGCGTTGCGCGTTGCGATGGAATTGTTCCGCTTCTCCTCAAGCTCATCGAGAAAGGCGAGAACGAGGTCCCGATCGAGATCTTCAAGGGCCAGCGCCGCTGGCTTCTTCCGCAAACGGGCAGCGGCAAAGAGGATCAGCATGCGCAAGGCGTCGCGATAGCTGGCCAGGGTCGCGGAGGTCGCGTTGCGTTGCTTGGTCAACCGGCACCGGAAGTACGACTCCAGGAGCGGCGCCAGAAGGAGGTGTTCGCTCATGCGGCGCCTCCGTCGAGGAAGGCGCGTTCAGCCGCGATGGCGAGAAGATCCGACGAACCGGTGAGGTAGTAGGCCGTGTCGCTGTAGCTGGCGTGTCCGAGATAGGTGGCGAGTAAGGGTAGCAGCGCTTGGACGTCTGCGCGCTGTTGGTGCCACAGCCTGAGCCTGGTCACCGCGAACCGGTGCCGGAGATCGTGCGGTCGCAGAGGCTTGCCATTGTCAAGACCCGCGAGCTTGCGGGCCTTAGCGAAGTTGCTTTGCAGGCCGGTCGCCGACAGACGGCAGCCTCGCGAGCTGAGGAAGAAGGCCTCGCCTTTGGGCCTGGGAAACACGGTGTCGCGCTCACGGGCGTATCGACGAAGGGCTGCCTGGGTTGTTGGGTGAACAGGAATCAGGCGGTCTTTACGGAACTTGGTTTTACGGACGAGGACGACCCCGTTGATCAGATCGACGTCGCCGCGATCAAGGCTGACCACTTCGCCCGATCGTAATCCCGTGCTGGCCAACAATCCGATTAGCGTCGCCATCGTGCGGCCCCTGTGAGGGTTCCCTGGCGAAATGAAGCTGCATGCGTCGATAAGCGACGTCAGCTCAGCCTCACTTAGGATGCGCGGCGGCGGAATCGCCCTGGACCGCGGGAAAGCTTTGCGCTCCAAGACCTCGGTCTGGGGGTCGTAGACGACGAGGTACTCGTAGAATCGGCGGAGCACGCCGTGACGGACCGCGCGGCTGTCGGCGGCGCCACCGAACGACAGGACGAAGTCCAGCGCCATCGTCCGGGTGGCGGGCGCACCCAGCTGAGATCGCTCGACGTAGCGAACGAAAGCCCGCAGCGTGCCCGCTTGCTTGTTGAAGGCGTAGCCGAGCGAGCGGCGCAGCTCGATGTAACGCTCGACCTTGTCGCCGAGGAATGCGGCGAAGGCGGTCATGCGGCGCCTCCCGGAAAGGGGAGCGCGACCTCAGCGAGCTGTGAGGCTGCGACCTTCACGTACAGCGCCGTTGTGTTGATGCTTCGGTGCCCTAGAAGATCGGCGACCTCGTTGATCGGCCTTCGACGCCCGACGAGCTGGGTGGCCAAACTGTGGCGCAGGAGATGCGCGCCTGCGACGCGACCGAGCTCGATCCCGCCATGCCGCAACCGCTTCCGCACGATCCTCGAAACAGGCGACGCGGATTTGAACGGCCCCACGGGCGGCGTGAAGGACAGGAATAGATATGGACTATCGACGTTCGGTCGAGCCCGCAGGATGTAGTCGGCGAGCGCGGCGCCGGCTCCTCGATGAGCGGGGCCACTCGGTCACGCTTGCCCTTGGTGCGCCGGACAAAAACCTCGCCAGCTCGCCAGTCGATATCCCGGAGCTGAAGAGCGCGTAGCTCGCCGTTGCGAATGCCTGTGGTGGCGAGCAACAACAGGACAGCTCGATCGCGAAGGTCGATCGGCGTCGCCTTGCCGATCGCATCGATGGCGCGGCGAACATCATCCCACGAAAGCCGGGGCGGTAAATGGGCCAGTCGCCAATATGGCGTTCTTGGAACGACGGGAGCCAAATCCTGCTCGTGGTGGCCACCCCAATGCAGAAAGCGGAGAAACGTTCGGATGTGAGAGATCGCCGCCGTGCGAGTGCCGGAGGTCGCCGAGAGCGATAGCCGATACTCGACAGCGGCAAGGACATGCTCTGCCGTCAACGCCTCGAGGTCTTGGCCAGGATGGCGATGGCGGAGCCAATCCAGAAAGCGCCGTGCGCCCAAGAGAACGCCATCGCGGGACCTTGGCTCAAGGCCTCGTACCCTGCTCAGATAGTCAGAAAAGGAGCGCAAAAGCGGAGCGTCCGAATCATCGACTACAATGGGCGTCGAGGCAATGAATCGTTCGGGCGCCACCCGTCGAGCGTGTTGGGGCGCAGACACTGCCGCAATCCGCGGTGACTCCGTGGTGAATGTGCATAGATAGCTATCGACGATAGCTTCGCCGATCGGCCGTGAACCGCAATGCGCTGCAGCAAAACGGCCGAACCGTGCGATCCGGCTCAGATAAAGCTTAGCGGATGCTTTCTTGTAACCGAGCGAGAGAAAGTGCCCCGCGATGCGATCCATCTCGGCGCCGAGCGCCCCGTCACGAAGGCGTTTAAGCACCCCACGGTACGAAAAATAGAACTCGAGCATTATGCCCCTCCGGCGTTACGGCGCAGGGGGATCCCGCGTCCGCACGAGGGGCACAAAATATTATGTGGCGGAGGAATCCAGCCGTGGCCGGCCCCGGCTGGCGTTAGGGCGCCTCCGCCACATAATCTCCTCCGACACATAAATGCGGTTATGTTGCACGCAACATAACCGCACGGCGGCGATCTCTATGTGTTCCGAGGTAAGAGCGGCAAGCTGGTCAAGATCCTCCGGTACGGAGGGGACACACCAGCCCAGCTAGCTCGTTTCTCGCGAGTAGTCACCGCCGTTCGATTGAGTGAGGTTGCGGGACTTTCCGTACTTCCCGATCTTCGCTCCGAATTATCCGAGGATCTCGTGAGCGATCGGCTCGGAGGCGTGACTCAAACAGGGAGCTTGCAGCTTGTGCGTCGGGCTTGCGAATGTTGTCGTTGTTCGACGCAGGTGCAGATGCGTTGCGGATTGTGTCCAGCACACGCGTCCAATCGCGAGCACGGGCAATTTTGATGAAGGCGTCAAGCGCTGGCGAATATCGCCTCCCCGCCACGGCCAAGAGCTGCACCTCGCACCGGACGGGATCGCCCTCAATCGGAATAGCGGCGAGCGATGGCAGCCTGGGAGCGTGCTCTGGGGCTAGGATGGCTCCAAAACCGGCGGATGCCATTTGCTGAAGATGCTTTTCCTGATCGCTGCTGTGCACAATTCTTGGACCTTGATGGTCGAGAAGACCAGCTTGCACGAATCTACTTGCGACATCGCATCCGAGCCTTTCGAGAAAAATCAACTCGTGCAAGTCGTGTAGCGGGATGACGGATTTCCTCGCCATTACATGTTCCCGAGGGAGAACGAGCATGTACCGCTCTTCGAACAGCGGCCAGCGATCGATACGTTCAGGCAGCTCCACAGCGTCGCCGACGAGTGCCGCATTGATTTCGCCATCCAAGAGCATCGTAACGAGCCCATTGGCATCGGCTTCGCGCAGATCGAAACGTAGGTCAGGGATGGTCGTAGTGAGCTCCCAGAGCACTTCCGTAATGAGTGCGGCCGAGATTGATGGCGACAGTCCTATTTTGAGCCTGGCGATTGTCTTTTTTTGATAACTTCGCGCCTGAAGCCGTACCGCCTCCGCGGCGGCAAATACTTGCTCGAGCGTGGGCAAAACCATCTTGCCCAACTCGGTGAGTTGGGTGAAACGACGTTCACGGTGAATCAACGCTCCGCCGAGCTCTTCCTCCAGCTTGTGAACCGCCTTTGTCAGTGCTGGCTGAGTCACATTGCATTGCTTTGCCGCTTGGGTAAAATTGAGCGTCCTTGCGAGGGCCAAGAAGTATCGCACCTGATGAAACTGCAGATGCATGCTCACACCCGAGAGATTTGCCATGGTCCGGACCATTTCAGCTCGTTGCCATGGGAAGCAGGGGTGATGGCAAAAGGATTGGTCGTGGAGTTTCTGACGAAATGGGAATTATGCATCGGCCCGGAGTTCTCGATATCCGCCTGGCGAAAAGTTCTCTCGCCAACGCTCTTTCCTGCTAACGCCGCGGACGATGACATCAGCTCAATTCGAGGGTCCGGCAAAAACCTTGGATCATGAACCTTGCATGGCCTCGATCCGATCTCGATGTGCTGATGGCGACCTTGGATGTCGACGTCATGGGCACAGCGTTTTGTACCCCACACGGTCACATCGGCCCCGGTGGGCAATGCAGTTGGCGCAGGGAATATGGTTCGCATCCTGGTTATCCGTGACGCTGCTGTCTTGATGTCTGGCCAGAGATAGAGCAGATTAAGCGCGACGGTAAGCTCAGTTCTTGTTACGGCGTTATCATTCTTGCGGGTTTATTGAGTGAGTAGTTCTGCTTCGTCTCTGGCGTGCCCGACAGCTCCGTGGTCTCGATCACCTGTCAACCTAAGTTGGCTTAAGGGTCAGCCGTGTCCTAGAAGTCAGAATTAATTGGACGAGTCGCCTTTGGTTGGTTGATTGGTAGCTGCCTTTTTGGATTAGCAACACTAAAGCGCGCTTGCCATCCCGGGGTCGCTATCTGTCATTGCATCAAGGCGACTCAACGGGCGAACTCAATACTGGTGCAGCTCTGTCACGTAGCCGACAGGCACGCTTGAAATCGCAAAAGCCGAAAAACACCAAGATTCTTGCGGTCGATAGATATTCGCTCTGCTGTTGGCCCGCTGCAGGATATTCGATTCACGCGGCTCGATTTGACTGTGCGGGCAACGTGAATCGAAAAGTTGCTCCCCGAGGTTCGGCGGCCGTGGCCCACAGTCGTCCCCCGTGCGCTTCGATGATGGTGCGGCAGATCGACAGACCCATCCCCAAGCCGCCGGGCTTTGTCGTATTGAAGGCGTCAAAGACGCGCTCAAGATCCGCTGAGCTCAGGCCTGGACCTGAATCCCGCACCTCGACAAGAACGCCATCCGACTCGCTCCTATCGGTGGTGATCACCAATTCTCGCGCCCCCTCACAGATCGAGCTCAAGGCTTCGATCGCGTTGATGATCAGGTTCATAATCACTTGTTGCACCTGGACCCGATCTCCTTGAATGAGCGGCAAGCCGTCCACGAGGTGTGACTGCACCACAATGCCATTCTTCTCGACTTCGCTACGGGTCAGGGCGATGACCTCGAGGATTGCTCCGTTGATGTCAACTTCTTCTTTCCGGAGAGGTGCTTTTTTGAAAAGGGCGCGCATCCGGCCGACGACCTCGCTGACGCGATTGCCGTTTGCAAAGATCCGGTTGAGAGCCTGACGAGCTTTCTCCAGATCTGCCGGTTCTTTGCTTAGCCAGTGCAACGCCGCTGAGGCATTGTTGAGCGTCGCGCCGATCGGCTGGTTGACTTCATGGGCAATCGAAGCAGAGAGCTGCCCCATTGTTGCGACTCGATTCGCGTGCACGAGCTCCATCTGCACCTCGCTGTAGCGCCGCTCGCTTTCGCGAATTTCCTCCTCTGCCCGCTTGCGCTGCGTTAAGTCTACCACGAAGGCAACGCCTTGGTCGTGTCGCCCGCCGAACGTCGCTGCCCCGACCAGCACTGGCACGCGGCTGCCGTTTTTCAGGAAGTACTCCTTCTCATAGGGTTGCACGGTTCCGGTCGCCTCCAGCTCGGCCACGCATCGGTCGTCGGCATCGCGCCATTCGGTGGGCGTCAGATCCCGCCAGCGCAGTCGACCGGAGACGAGATCGTCGCGGTCGTATCCGACGATGCGGAGAAAAGCTTCGTTGGCATCGATGATCCGATCGTCACGATCCCAGACGAAGATGCCGATGATGTTGGCATCCACTAGCCGTCGGATCCTGGCCTCCCGCTCGGCTAGCTCGCGGTACAGGCTGGCGTTCTCTATTGAGATAGCCGCCTGGGAAGCGAGTAGTGTGAGGACCACCATTCGAGCAGGAGTAAACACGTCAGTCGCAAAGTTGTTCTCCAAGTACAGCATTCCAATCAACCTGGTCTGCTTAAGTATTGGGAGGCAGAGCACTGCCCGCGAGCGATGGTCGCGAATATAGGCATCCGCTGAAAACGAGCTCTGACTGGACGCATCGTGCAGGAGAACGCTCTCTTTTGCCCGAAGGACGTAGTGAAACACAGACTCCGGTAGATCAGCGGCCGTGACGCGTGCCTGTTTCAGGACCACGTTCACGTTGTCACCGCTGGTTGTTGCTTCTGCTTCAATTTGATATTTGTCGTCTCGCGAAAGTATCAAGAGACCTCGATCGGCGCCCGCGTGTTCGATTGCCGAACTCATGAGCGTGTTGATTAACTTCTCGAAGACGATCTCGCCTGACACTGCTTCCGACACTCTGAGTACGGTAGTCAAGTCGAGCTGCTCGATGGGTGTCACTATTGTCGCCGCGGAATCTGGGATCGACTTGTCCACGTTAAGGTGCGAATAAAGCTCCTCAAGTTGGCGGACCTTTCCGTCGGCTCCCCAGCGCAGGTAGCAGGCCCGCGCGGCCCGCAAATAGGTCGCGGCGATCTTCTCGTAACCGCGCTCTGCGTAGAAGCGCCCGGCTATCTCGTTGGCAATTGCCTGGTTGTGCACGAATCCGTGTTTGTGAGCCTCGTGGATGGCCTTGTCGTACAGCTCCTGAGCGTTCTGCACCCGGCCCTCAAGGCGGGCGATTTCGGCGCCGACCAACGTGGCGCGATCTTCGAAGGTTTCGGGGTTGGCCTCGGTCCACATTTGGAGCTCCCGGTAGTGGTCCAGCACAGAATCGAAATGCCTCGGTCTCTCCTCCGGAGTGGCGTGATCACAGACCGCCGCATGCGCCAGCGCGCCATAGAGTCGATACTCCGCTGACTCGAACATTGCCGCCGACGTCCAAAGCAGCGGTTCGGCGTGTAGCGAGGCGTCCACCGCCGACGCAAGGTCTCCGGCGAAAAAGTGCGCCTGCAGCTTTCGCGTCCAGTAATAGAACTCGGCGAGCACTAAGTCGGGGCTCTTGGCTAAGCGGCGTTCGGTATCGATTTCACTGTATCCCTCGTGATCCAGGCATCCGAAAGTTGCAGTCAGCCCGCGCAAGGTGAGGATCAAACCGAGTTGTGCTTCGCAGCGCTCGATGGCCAGGCCGAAACGCGCCCGCCTAGCGGATGCCACGCCGTTCTCGCATTCCTTTTGCACTTCGGCGAGTGGATCCCCGGCGGCGAGGCAAACCGTGACAGTGAGCAACTCGCACTCGGCTGTCAGATACTCGATCGAGAAGATGAGCTGGTGATTACGTTTCCAAGTCTCTTCTTCAAGAAGGGCTCTGCCGGCTCTGAGATACTTGAGCGCCGAGTCGTATGCTGTCGAGAGCTTCGCGCGCCGGCCGGCGATCAGATTAAGTTCCGCGACGCGCTCGCGATCCTCGACTAAGGTGATGAGATGGGAGCCCCGGTTGAGTTGATTGACGATCTCAAATATCGCCTCCTCACGTTTTTCAGCGGGCGTGTGCTCGGCGAGGAGCATTCCGATGCGCAGGTGAGCCTCGGCACGCAGCTCCTTCGGAATCAGCGAGTAGGCGGCTTCCTGCACGCGGTCGTGCAGGAAACGGTAGGAATTGTCCGCACGGAAGATGAGGCCCGATCGCACGGCTTCCCAGAGATGGTCGTGGATGTCCTCGACTGAGCCCTGATACCCAATCCGCAGCATCTCGAACTCTGCACTGTTGCCCATGCAGGCGAACTGCTCGAGTACCTTCTGGGTTTCTGGCGGAAGGCGCTTCAACTTCTCGACCATCAGCTCTACAACATTGTCCGTGAAGCCTTTGTCACGAATGCGGAGCAGGTCCCATACCCAACGGCGCTCGCGATAATCGAATTTCAGTAGGCGATCGTCCGCCAGAGTAGAAATGAACTGGATTGCGAAGAACGGGTTGCCCGAGGTCTTTTCGTGGATCAAGTCTGCCAGTGGGGCGCCGCGCTCCAGTTGGCAGTGAAGGGAGTCCACAATCAGTTTGCCTAGATCGTCGCGACTCAGTGGTGTGAGAACGATGTCCTGCACTGCCGCTCCGGCCTGACGGATCGCTTCCAGCTTACGCATGAGCGGGTGGGTGGCATTGACCTCGTTGTCCCGGTACGCACCAATGATCAGCAAGTGCTGCAAATCGTTGCGGCTCAACAGGTCTTCGAGGAGGTCGAGTGTGGCGACATCTAGCCATTGCATGTCATCGAGGAAGAGCGCGAGCGGATGTTCGGGTCGCGCAAATACGCCGATGAACCGTCGAAATACGATCTGAAAACGTCTCTGCGCTTCCTGCGGCGGCAATTCGGGCACTGGCGGCTGTTCGCCAATGACATGCCTCAATTCCGGGACCAGATCGACGAGGAGCAGTCCGTTTGGACCCAGCGCCTCACGAAGTGCGTCCTGCCATTTGCGCAGGTCTTCCTCGTTCTGGCTGAGGAGCCGCCGGACGAGGCTCTGAAACGCCTGGGCCAACGAGGCATGCGGAATGTCGCGCTTGTACTGGTCGGACTTGCCTGATGCAAACAAGCCGCGTGGCGGCACGAGTGGTTTGTGGAGTTCATTGACGACTGCGGATTTGCCGATGCCGGAATATCCGGAGACCAGCACCAGTTCTACACGGCCACCGCGTACGATGCGGTCGAAGGCGGCCAGCAGAGCGTCAACCTCGCGGTCCCTCCCGTACAGCTTCTCGGGGATCATAAGGCGATCTGGGGTGTCGTGAGCGCCAGGGGTGAAGTCATCGATCCGCCCCTGGGACTCCCATTGGGAGAGGCAGCGCCGAAGATCGCTCTCAACTCCCGCCGCTGTCTGATACCTCTCCTCCGCCGTCTTGGAGAGCAACTTCATCGTGATCGCGGAGACCGAGGTCGGTACGGTTCCTACGCGCTCGCTGGGTGCGGCTGGTTGTTTCGCGATGTGACAGTGCACCCATTCCATCGGGTGGGAGGCCGCGAATGGAAGACTCCCGGTCAGCATCTCGTAAAAGGTCACCCCAAGCGAGTAAAGGTCGCTCCGAGAATCGACCGAACGGTTCATTCGTCCCGTCTGCTCGGGTGCCATGTAGGCGAGCGTTCCCGCGATGAACTCTGGAGGTTCGGGCGACTGGCGCTCGCGCGTAAGTTTGGAGGCAATCCCGAATCCCGTGAGCCACGCGTTGCCGGTGTCGTCGACGAGGACATTCGCAGGCTTGATATCCTTATGTATGAAGCCCTGCTGATGGACTTGCCCGAGTGTTCTTGCCAACCCAATGGCGGTTCTAAGGAAACGAGTCAGGTCGAGCGGTTGCCCCTGGTCACGCTCAAGAATCCGATCCAGCGGCTGACCGCCAGGGTCCTTGAGTAAGAGGATCATACGCCCTTCGTGACGAGCAATGGCCAGAGGCTTGGCAGCCCACGCGGGATCGAGTTCGGCTCCGAGCGAGTATTCGTGCATGAGCCGCCTGATGCTTTGAGGCGACGGCTGTTCGAAGAGTGCGATCGCTAGGACCGGCGAGGGGGCGTCGTGCTTTCGGCCGCGGTAAAGGGTAAAGTCTGCGCTTTCCCGCAGGGGCGCCAGCACGTACCCCGAGAGCCCCGGCATAGGTGACATTCTTGTTGCCACAGCATCACCAGTTCAGCAAGCTGCCTAACCTTCACGCAGCGCTATCATAGCGCTACCCGGCTCTCGCGCGCATGCGTCAATCAGGCGGTCTTCGTCGTATGCGTACGATGCGCAATACGCCGGATCAACAGATATCGCTGATAGATCCGGATGCCCGTTCGATGGCCACCAGCGGACGCGGATCGGGTGTCGTCGGCTATAATGTCCAGGTCGCGGTGGACACCGCGACATCATCTGATTGTTACGCACGAGGTCATAAACGTCGGCCGACAACGGCCGCGCGCCGATCCTATCCGTTTGCACACAACCAAGACCCGGAACGGACATATCGGGATCACCGCTTCCAGAGAGGAAAAAAGGCGCTTAGTGCCATGCGGGAGATCGTAAATCAGACGCCGGCCGCCGCCTTCATCTCACCCGCAAGTTCATCGTAGCAGACCGTCCACGCCTCACGAACGGCGGGCGTGAGATCCTCTCCAAGCGCCTGTTCGAGGGTCCAGAGCAACGCTTCCCGCACCGCGTCGTAGTCGGCGAGCTTAACCCCGTACTCGACATGGCGGACGGCAAGGTCATGGATCGCGGGCGAAAGTTGATCCAGCGCGGGTAGATTGTAGACGACCATAGCGAGCATGGTCATTAGCTTGACGCCCTGAATACGCATGTTGTTTCTGAATAGCGGCCGGAAATTCGGATTGGTGGCGAATAGCCGCTCGTAGAACAACGCCCCGGCGACCTCAGGCATCGCCGCCAGCCGGGCGAAGGTGGTCTGAACAAGCTCCTGCTGCACAGCATCCACGATGTCATTTCCTTTGCGTGCGGGCGCGGCTCACTCGGCTGCGCGCGACACATGATAGCAATCGGATGCGAGACCTCAGGCGAATAGAAACGTCGTGCAACCCGACGCATCTCATTGGCGCGATTGCCGTGGGTCATTCACACGGAAGCAGTTGCGAGGTCGTCTCATTTAGCGCCAGGCAACGTCTCATCTAGCGCCAAGCGGGAGATCGCCCCGAGCGCATTCACGATGTGTCCTTTCCTGTCGTGCGCTGGCCATTCACTCGTCCTTGCGATGCCGCACGCAGCATGGTGGGCGGGCTACCGAACTCGCTTGCGAACGTGCGATAAAACGTCGCCATACTGTTGAACCCCCAGCCAAAAGCTATATCGATCACCGATCGTCCGGTTCCCGTCGCGTCGGCGATGGCGTCGCGGCACCGGAGCAGTCGCTCGCGCGAAACGTATCGGGCGAAACTGACATTGTTTGCCTCGAACAGGCGATGCAACTGGCGCGCCGAGATGTCGAGTGCGGCCGCGGCGCTGGCGGCGGTCAGGGAAGGATCGGCGAGATGCAGGTCGACGTAACGCTTGGCGGCCGCGAGCCGCGCCGATTGTAGCGAATCCCGCCCCCGATTGATGCCTTCGTTTGAGATGTTACAGCTCAGTGCCACGAGACCGCAGAGATTGCGCAGCACAGCTTCACCGTGTTCGTTGGAGAGCAGCGGGGCTTGCGCCTTCACCGCATCAATAGCTGCGCCGAGCAGCGAGCCGAGCGGCGAGGCACCGGCCAACCGAAACGGGCGCTCCAGTCGACCCCCGGCTATAATCGGCGAGAGTGCAGCCCACGGGATGATCAGCATGTCGAACGACTCTGGGCCTTTCCATTCCGCGTTGAATTGCCATTCGGTCGAGCTTATGCAGAAATCACCGGGCTCATGAATCAGGTCGACTGGCGTGCTGCGTGCCGCGGCCCTCCAGATGACCGGCGCGCGAAATCGGCTGACGAAGAACGCTTCAATCTTGTCCCTGGCAACGTCGGCCGCCGTCCGTTGGACCCTCTCAAGTCCCGAACTTATCTCCAGCAGCGCAAATTCGCCTGCAATCGATCCACTCGCTTCCGCGCGAAAGGCAGCGGGATCCGGAATCTCGCCCGGCGTGATGCTATGGGCCTGCTTCGCGAAATAGTCGCACCAGAACTTCACGCGGTCGCGCGGCGCAATATGGTCCGTGGAAAAATGGACTTGCATGATCATCCCGTGGGCCGACCAAATGCCTTGGAACCTAACTTAGACCGGTTACATCGGCAAAGCGAGGGTGCCAGACTTTGGGGGCTGCCACTTTTTAAGGGCGGATGTGGAGAGTTCCTTTGCGTCTCGGTTCCAGCGGCGAGCTGATCACGCACCCGCCTCTCCGCGGCCTTAACTGAACGACAACCGAATGGCGATCGGCGCAAAATGAGACATCATGCGGCGCACGGTGAGACGACGGTAGTGACCTGCGAGACTATGCTTACTCAAATTCGAGTGTAAGGCCGAATAGGTCCTATGAACAAGGTGGGTACACAAAGGAGGTTGAAAATGGCAACCAACGCAACAAGCACGATGATTTTGGATGGCGACTTCGACAAAATCGACTTCCGAGGAGAAGTCGTCGACGGGCACCTCGTCACAAAAGGAATTCTTGCAGACCAAGCGGCAATGGATTCTATCCCAGTAGGGATATACGTTCTCGAAAAGGATGCCACTGTCGTCAAGTGCAACAAAGCTGCAATCGCGGGTTGGGGACGCACGCCGTCTCTGGGAGCCTCGGAGAAGTATTGCGGGTCACACCTTCTGCGTTACCCTTCAGGAGAAGTGATGCCGCACGAACTTGCACCACCATCCGTGGTGATCAACAACGGCGCCACCGTTCGCAACGCCGATGTGATTTGCGAGCATCCCAACGGCAATCGTCTTCTGGCGCTCGTTAATGTCTTTCCGATTCGTGACAACGACGACGAAGTGATCGGAGCCGTCAACATTTTCCGTCACAATACCAGCAAGACTGTCCCTGGCTTACTCTCCGAGTCTGCAAATAATTCCGATTGCGAGATCGGTGAGGGGGAGGAGCAGTGAGGCTCCTTCGCCGCTTCGGGTTCCGTATTTCTTCATAGGGGCCTTCTCGGCATGTGGCGTACCAGAAGCTCAATGTTTGTCCGCCGCACCCGGCTGACCGCGTTTTCGGCCCGGGAAATTACAAGTTACGCTGACTAGGGCGCGCGGTGCTTTTGCGCGCGCCATGCTCTTGCGATGGAGGTAGCTGTGCGATCGAACGAGCGACGTGAACGAGAGCGTGAGTTGCGTGCCGCTGGGCGGCTGCCCCCAGGACAGTCGCTTACGCTCGAGTGGCCGGTGAAGCATGTGGGCCCGGTGCCGGTCTTTCGTCCCAAGACGTGGGATTTTCGAGTGTTCGGCCTGGTAGAGGAGCAACTGCGGCTTTCGTGGGAAGAACTTTCCAATCTGCCGCAGAGCGAAGTATTTGCGGACATGCACTGCGTCGTGCACTGGAGTCGGTTCGACAACCATTGGGAAGGATTGCTCGCCACAGAATTAATGAAGCGAGTGAAGCTGCGGCCAGAAGCGCGGCATGTGATGGTCCATGGCGAGAATAACCACACGGCAAACCTGCCAATCTCAGATTTTCTGCGCCCGACGACTATCTTCGCCCTGCGGCATAACGGCGAACTCCTTACGGCCGAGCATGGCTACCCGTTGCGCCTCGTGGTGCCAAACCTCTATGCGTATAAGAGCGTGAAGTGGGTACGCGGGATCGAGTTTTTGGATCGCGAATCGCCAGGCTTATGGGAATTTAACGGATATCACATCTACGGCGACCCATTCAAAGAGCAACGATCTTCGAGCTGAAACTCGGGACCGAAGCTGGCCGAGCGCCGGCAGCTGATTTCGCGGTCATGATGGGTTTTCATCCGATTTTGCGCGCTGCAGAGCCGATTGGACGCATCCGAGCAGAATCTCTTCGTCGATGGGCTTGGTCAGATAGCCAACGACGCCCTGACCCAGAACTCGAGTTCGCGCGCTGTCATCGGGGTAAGCCGTGATCAGAATTGTTGGTATGTCATAGCCAGATCCTACCAAGCGGCTATGCAATTCAGGCCCAGTCATGCGCGGCATGTGGACATCAACAATCAAACAGGAGGTATGGCGGACGTTAGGAGACGCCAAGAAATCCATTGCGGATGCAAAGGCCTCAGTCGTGAAGCCAACTGCCTGCATGAGACCCGCTAACGCCTCGCGAGATTGCTCATCATCATCGATGATCGAAATCTGAATCTCGCTAGACATATCCCCGCCTTCAATGCTGGGGATGCGGACCGCCGCATTTCGCGTTCCGTATCTCAAGAAGGGCACCGCGCGGATATCCAAGCATCGTACTATAACGAGAAGCGTTTGGACCCGCGATTATATTGTGGACGGGGGATGCCAGACCTCGGAATAATCGATGTTATACTTTAGACTAAGTGATTCAAGACTTCTGAATAGGTCAACCCGATTTGGGCCACTTCCGAACACGTGCGCTGATGCCAGGTCATTGCGCTCGACGCGTCAGGGAGGCGCTTCCGGCATCCATCAAAAGCATCAGTTGGTTTGCGCCTAAGCAATTTTCGCTGATGGAGACACCACGAAGCGATTAGGACGGTGGCAACTTTATACCAAGCATCTCCGCTATTCTGACAAGCTCGGCTAGCGATTGCGCACCCATCTTCTGCATCACGTGGCCGCGGTGCGCCTTCACAGTGATCTCAGCTACGCCTAGCTGGAAAGCGATCTGCTTGTTCTTTAAGCCAGAGGTCACGAGAGCCAGCACCTCTCGCTCGCGCGGGCTTAAACGTTGGAGACGCGATTTCAGGTCCGTAAGCCGCTGCTCGACCTTTCGCCGCGTCCGATCGCGCTCCAGCGCGATCGTCACCGCATCCAGCATGTCCTGATCGCGAAACGGCTTCGTCAGGAAATCGACAGCGCCTGCCTTCATCGCCTTAACCGACATCGGAATGTCGCCGTGACCGGTCATGAAGATGATGGGAATGGAAGCGTTCATTTTCGACAGCTCGGTTTGGAAGTCGAGACCGCCCAAGCCCGGCAATCTAACGTCAAGTACAAGGCAGCTCACCACGTCGGGTAATAATTCGCCTTCGAGAAGCTCCGCGGCCGACCCAAACAACTTGACCTTGAAGCCGACCGAGTTGAACAGATCTCCGAGTGAGTCGCGGAAGTCCCTGTCATCGTCAACGACGGCGATAGTTGGCTCCTCGGCTGCTGCACGCTTTTGAATAGAATGCTGCGCCACGAGATAATCTCTCCCAACTTCGTGTAAAAATATCACCTCCACGAAGGCCGTTCAACACATGAGAGGGGTTCCAGCGCGGAACGCCTTGGTTCGTGGGCCACGAGAAGGTTCGCCAATGTCCTCACCTCCACGCTGTAGCCGCCCGATGAAATGTCAGCTCACCTCACGCTCCGTTAGCAGCGACGGATTTAGGGAACCCGGGATCACTCGGTGGCGTTTGGGCGGGGCGGTCCCCTTTGCGCGCCGCTTCACCGTTACGTCGTGCGAACGGATGCTGCTAGGCCATCACTCGCAGATGCAGGTCTTCTTCCGGCTCGTGAGCTGCGTTCCTAAGGCGCCGAAAGCCAGACCGACCTCGACGCAATGAGAGGCCGAGATGCCTCGACGTTCCGAATAGCAACTTGGTCGCGACGTCGCAGGTCATTCATATGTCAAGGGAGGAGCCACGCTTCGGCGGTAATCCGCCGGGGCAATTCCCGTCGCCTTCCGGAACGCCGTGGCGAACGCGCTACGACTGCTGAAGCCTACCGCCCGACCGATTTCTGTCATCGAGCCCGCTCGTTTTGCCAGCAGCAACTTGGCGTGCTCAACACGATGCTTAGTTTGGTACCGATGTGGCGGCATTCCGAGAGATTGCTTGAATACCCTGCAGAAATGATATGGGCTCAGACGAACGAGCTGCGCCAACGTGCCAATCGGTATCCGCTCATTGAGATGTTCCTGGATATAGGCGCTGACGAGGCGTTGCTGCCACGGTGCAAGGCCGCCTTGGAGCTGAGGTTGAATGCTGGGCATCCCGCAAGTGAAACGCACGATTTCATGTATGAGCAGAGTACCGAGACTCCCGAAGTACATCGGGTCTCCTGCACGGCTCTCGACGAACGCCTTCAGCTTCAGCGCGGTGTGCCAGAGCGCTTCGTCTTCAAATAGTATACGTGGAGCGTTCGGTAGGTCGGTGATGCCACGCTTATAAAGAACCTTCAGGTTCTCAGGTTCGAAGTAGAAGTACATGAGCCGCATCTGCGACCCGCGCAGCTCGTGCCAATCGTGAAATTCGCGGCCAGCCGGCACGAATGTCAGTTTCCGCTCGAGGTTTCGGAGCGCAGATCGCGGCAGACCTTCCACGAATGTCTCTCCTTCACTGCGCTCTCCCTTCTCGTACATCACGAGCATATGGACTGGAGCCCGAAAATGATTCTGGATTCTACCTCGTCCGGTGAATCGCAAGGATTCGGCCGTCATGCCATGCCCATTTACCTTGAAGCGTGCCACAGTGTCGGAAGGAGAGATTTCAACGACAGGATGGATCAGGTCCGCCACGAGGTGACCATCTGATTGGCGAATTGTATCAAAAATGGAGCAGTCATGGTCGCCTTCAAAGTTTCGGGACGGGGTTATCGGGAGCAACGCTTGCGATCTTGAAAGCTGTTGCAGATCGTCAGGGCCACGCGGCGAACGGCGTAGCGTCGTCGAATTCGTCCGTAAACGGACTTGGTGGAGTTCGGCTCCCAGTTTGGAGGTCGGAAGTAGTAGGGGGCCTTCTGGCATGGCTTCTCCTCTTCGCTCAAAGTGGGTTCGTGCTGTCAACTGACCGTCATTTGCTAGACACATGGGGTCGACCTCCGGGTGCCTATTCAAGACTCTTTAATTTCATTGTCGCGGTGTTTCTGCGTGGGCACTAGGCCGAGCGCCGGCTTTCTTCGCCCGAATCCGCGACGAACGGGTCGAGGTGAGCATGCCGTGTGATACCTTGGTCCTCAATTGCACTCGCATTTGCGCGTCTGACAGGAAGGGCCAAACGGGGATAAACTTTCGCGGAGCCGAGCTGCGACTTTCGTATATCCAGGCTTCGACTTAATTCACGCGCAGCTTCACATGGCCAACTCGGAGTCCTGAACCGTCGTGCGCGCCCCCGAGTTGGTTGGATGTCCCTGAGGATCGCGCGCATGCTACTGAGAAACACAAGACCAGAAATACCGGGCGGCGGTCCTAACCTGGAACGACTGTTCTTCAAGCGCTTATTGTTTGGCCTGGACCCAATTTTGGTGCAGCTCTAGTTTGCCGCGCCGGCTAGTCAGGCCTGTAGCAAATCAATAATTCCGTACGCCCTACTTGGAGGCAAACTATGCAGTCGCCGAGCAAACTCGTCAGACACGGCAAATTAATCATTCGGAGGTGGTAGATCATCGCGTCCGCCCGAGCTTGCGACTTTGTGGCGAGTGCAATCGAAATGCGTCCCTAATCTTCGCGGTCACAACATCATAGGCTACTATACGCTTATCGTGATTGGTGCGAGATGGTTCTCACGAGTTCGGTCACGGGTTTGATTTTGAAGATGCGTGGCCGATTCTCGAAGGATGCACTGGTACCGCGATGGCCGTTTAGAAAAGTACCCTTGATAGCGGTCCCGTGGCCCGCATTTTCTATCCCGGCCCCTGAGACCCGCCAAACCGATTGCTACGCGGACACCCCTAACTCCCTCCGTACTGGTCTTGATCGTAGGCCTGCAAGATGCGGACAAAATCGGCCATGCTGGATTGGTCTGGATTTTCGGCCGTAGCCCCAAGTTGTGTGTTGGGCGCGGGCGGGCTCCCTCGCCAAAACCAGATTAGGAGATCCACGATGTTTTTCATGGCCGGCTCTCCGCAGCGAACCGTCGAACTAGAGACACTTGCGGGATCGGCGACGCACGTTTCAATCAGGGGAAAGGTCGGTCGGGCGCTACGCCGCCGACCCTATCCTGCAACTGCCTGCTCGCGGGCCGGTTCCGTTGCTTTTCATTCCGTATCAACAGCTAGCACGGGTCTTGTGATTGACGCCATTGGGCGCGGGTATCGAGTGACAGTACAGAGGTATTGGTTGAATCAACGCCGGTCTAATTCCGAATGGGCGTAGACAAAAGAAGGCCGCCTGTGTTGCCACAAGCGGCCCAAGTCTAGGGAGGCGCCCAAGGTGGGCAGCGATGGCGGGGGGAGAGGACCATCGCAGCCTCACACATACGATGATCGCGATGGCCGGCTCAATTGAACCCCGGTACAGGTCAGCCATCCAAATGCAGCAAGGGTCCTATACGAAAGGTCAAGACGCTCGCCGCTCGGCGAACCGCTTCTATTGACCGAAGCCGTTAGCTTACCGCACTCCACCATCGACATGGTCATAAGGGCCGCCGCCGGATCAAGCGGCGAGCCAGGAGCACCGATAGCCTTTGAGTGCTTCGACCGTTACCACGACAGGCATGCGTCAGACGCGAGGCCGCTTATCCAAGTGATCGCGCACCCCCAGACGCTTTCCACATCCTCAATGCCAACTACGTGACTGCACAACACCGAGCCTCAAAGCGTAGCCAAATTTTCTTCGTGCAAAATCAGCGTCAAGGAATCAAACCTCATCGGGCGGACGTCTCGATAGATTTGTCTAAACTCTGACCTTTGGGCATCGAAATGATAACTGAGGGTAATTTGCGAACCCGTGTCTCCTGTGATGCAATACTCATCTGCTTGCAGGCGACCCGAGAGCAGAGTCCTTTCGCGAGCCGCGTTCGGAAGCGAGTGAATTCCCCTGGCTTCGAGGAGAGCGAAATTTGAAGCTCAGCTTTAGCGCCTATGGCAATCCGGGCAACTTCGTGCGCATTACCGCAAAGCTGCTGCCGTTGCTTTGGGGTTCGACAGCCGTCGCGTTCGCGCTTGGTCTATTTGGAACGTTCGACGCGCCCCCCGACTATCAGCAAGGTGAGACGGCGCGAATAATGTTCGTCCACGTCCCCGCCGCCTGGATAGCGATGCTCGCCTACACGTCGATGGTGGCGTCTGCGCTTGGATCGTTGGTATGGCGTCATCCACTCGCCGATGCGGCTCAAAAAGCGGCCGCACCCCTAGGCGCAGCTTTCACTTTCATCTGCCTGGTCACGGGCTCGTTGTGGGGCAAACCAATGTGGGGCACATATTGGGTCTGGGACGCACGGCTCACTTCCATGCTGGTTCTGCTTCTCATTTATCTCGGTCTCATCGCGCTCTGGCAGACAATCGAGGACCCGAGTAGAGCGGCACGAGCAGTTTCGATTATGACCCTGGTGGGTTTTATCGATATTCCGATTGTGAAGTTCTCGGTTGATTGGTGGAACACGCTCCACCAACCGGCGTCGGTGTTCCGGATGGAGGGCTCGGCGATTGCTGGCTCGATGCTATGGCCGCTGATCGTTATGGCGCTCGCATACACACTTTTGTTCGTGACTCTCCACGTTATGGCGGTTCGCAACGAGATCATGCGCCGCCGAGCCCGGCGGCTTGCGATCACGCTGGCGGTAAATGGCGAGGCGGCGACGACTCGTCTGCTGTCTGCCGAAATAGCTTCCTGAGCAGACCATGTTGCGGCATGACGGATTCATCATGGCGGCGTTTCTGGTGACGGGCACTGTTCTAGCGGGAATGATTGTAGCAGTGCTTATCGACTATCGCTTTCAGCGCCGTACCCTGTCTCGTCTTATTAATCACTCGGATCGGCGCGGTCGCGCATGAGCAATATCCCGGCCTCAATTCACCTATCGTCGAGTGCCACGCCGCCTCGACGCCGAGTGGCCCGCTTGTGGGTGGTTATCCCTTTATTGGTTTTCTGCGGAATTGCGGCACTACTTCTAGTGCGGCTCGGGGCCGGAGACCCCTCACTCGTGCCCTCTGCTCTAATAGGCAGGTCAGTACCGCAATTTGCGCTGAAGCCGCTCGAAGGGCTTTCAACATCCGGTCCACCCGGCTTGTCGAGTGCAGATTTGCGGAGAGGGCACGTGACAATCTTGAACGTGTTTGCATCATGGTGTGTTGAGTGTCGGGAAGAAGAAGGGGCCCTAATGGCGTTGGCGAGCGACCCGACTCTGCGGCGACGGGGCGTGAAACTCACCGGCATTGTGTACAAGGACGATCCTAAAAATGCGTTGGCCTATCTCGTCGCTCACGGCAACCCGTTTGCACAGGTCGGCACTGACCGCTCGGGCCGAACGGGAATCGATTTCGGCGTCTATGGCGTTCCCGAGACCTACGTGATCAAGGGCGATGGCACAATCGCTTACAAGCTGGTTGGTGGCATCTCGGACGCAAGTCGGCCTGGTTTGATGGCGGCGATTGCCGAGGCGGCGCGTCCATGACGACTCCATTGCACTCCGCGATGGATGCAAGAAGGATCGGTTCTTGTCTCGGCGTCGTAGGGCTCCGTCCGCTTACATTGTTCGCAAAGTCCGACCGGACAATGAAGACGGCACAGTCGGTTAGCCCGAGCTTCAACGGCGGCAGATACCGGCGGATGATGCGATATGCGGTGGCGAGGACAAACGGAGGTCTTGAAACGTGCTGTGGGCCATTTTTGCAATGATGACGTCTTCAGTCGCGCTGGCGCTGGCGAGGTCGCTTTCCGAGCGGCGTGCGGTCGTTCGCGCTCACGATCCGAATGTGACGTTCTATCGCGATCTTCTGACTGAAGCGGATGAAGACGTGCGCTGCGGACTGCTAGCATCTGAAGATGCCGTGACGACTCGCGCCGAGATCGAGCGCCGGCTGCTCGCGTCACTCAACTCGGCATGCGAGGGCCGGCCGCATGCGTCCCGTCGTGGAGGTGAGCGACGCGGGGCGGCGGCTTTGGCGATCGTCTTAATGCTGCCGCTCGTCGCGCTCGCGTCGTACCTCAAGGTCGGCGCTCCCAGCCAACCTGACATGCCGATCGCATCGAGGCCGTCCAATGGAGATTTTAGCCTCGCTGCCGCGGTTCCTGACATCCACGCCGGCCAAGCCGGAGCTAACATTGCAGGGCTTCCTCCAGAACAACGGAGCAACGCGATCCGGGGGATGGTAGCGGAGCTCGCCGAGAAACTCTCGAAGGACGGCCATCACCTTCAAGGATGGCTACAACTTATTAGGTCTTACGCGGCGTTGGGTGAGCGCGAGAAGGCCGAGGCGGCTGTCGCAAGCGCACGTGCTCAGCTAGCAGGCGATGAGCAAGCGTCGGCCAGCGTGGATGAACTCGTCAGACAGCTTCGTTTAGAGGAGTAGATCTTGACGCGAAAGGGCAGGCGCCTCGCCATCATCAGCGCAGCTGGCGTCACTTTGACGATCGCGATAGGGCTCATCCTGTTCGCGTTGCGAGACAGTATTGTCTTCTTTTATGGGCCGAGCGAACTGGCCGCAAAGGCGCCGCCACCAGGCACCCGGCTGCGCATCGGCGGCCTAGTGAAACGTGGCTCACTTACTCACGAGGGATCGTCGACTGTCGTCTTCGCGGTGACAGACCTAAAGCACGACATCGAGGTCAGCTACACCGGATTGTTGCCGGATCTCTTCCGTGAAGGACAGGGCGTCGTCGCCGAGGGCACCGTGGAAGGACCGAGCCGTTTTCATGCCGACACCGTGCTAGCAAAACACGACGAGCGATATATGCCCAAGGACCTGGCTGACAAGCTCAAGCAAGAAGGCACTTGGCGCAACGAAAGATCTGCGCGAGCGCAATAGCGCCGCGCGCCACGAAACATCCCAGCTGATGGGACCGACAAGATGATCATCGAAACCGGACATTACGCGCTCGCTTTGGCTCTTGCCGTCGCGCTGCTTCAATCAATTCTGCCGCTCTGGGGAACCCGTACTGGCGATTCGGCACTTACTTCAATCGCGGTCCCTGCCGCAATCACCCAGTTCCTGCTCTTGGGTTATGCCTTCGCAGCACTGACTTACGCTCACGTGGTGTCCGATTTCAGTCTCGTGACGGTCGCCGAGAACTCACTCACCACCAAACCACTTATATACAAAATCGCAGGGGTCTGGGGCAATCACGAAGGATCGATGCTGCTTTGGGTTCTGATTCTCGCGGTTTTTGGAGCGGCGGTGGCGATTTTCGAGCGCGGCATGTCGAACGAACTACGCGCGAATACGCTAGCGGTCCAGGGCTGGATCTCCCTTGCCTTCCTCTGTTTCATTCTGTTCACCTCCGATCCCTTCTTGCGACGATTTCCTGCGCCGTTTGAGGGCCAGGACCTTAATCCGCTGCTTCAAGACCCGGGCCTTGCCATACACCCGCCGCTCCTTTACGTCGGCTATGTCGGTTCTTCGATCGTGTTCTCCTTCGCGGTAGCCGCGCTGATCAGTGGCCGACTAGACGCCGCTTGGGCCCGCTACGTTCGGCCTTGGATACTGATCGCCTGGATCTTTTTGACGCTTGGCATCGCCATGGGGTCGTACTGGGCTTATTACACCCTTGGTTGGGGCGGATTCTGGTTCTGGGATCCGGTCGAAAACGCGTCATTGATGCCCTGGCTTGCGGGCACGGCGCTCCTCCATTCGGCTGCTGTCATGGAGAAACGTGAAGCCCTCAAGATTTGGACACTGTTGCTGGCGATACTTACGTTCTCGCTGTCGTTGCTGGGTACGTTCCTCGTGCGCTCGGGAGTACTGACCTCCGTCCATTCCTTCGCCAGCGATCCGGCTCGCGGCGTCTTCATCTTGGTCATACTGTCCGTATTCATCGGCGGGCCACTCGCGCTCTACGCATGGCGCGCACCTTCCCTGAGCCAGCGTAGCGTGTTCGCACCCTTCTCACGCGAGAGCACGCTGGCAGTCAATAATCTGCTGCTGACCACCTGCTGCGCTACGGTTCTGACCGGGACGCTCTATCCGCTCGCGCTTGAGGCTCTGACGGGGGACAAGATCTCAGTCGGCGCGCCGTTTTTCAATTTAACGCTCGGCCCGCTCGTAGTGCCTATCGTTCTGCTGATGCCGCTCGGTCAGTCGATCGCCTGGAAGCGCGGCGACCTGCTCGGCGCAGCGCAACGGGTGACGGTCGCAGCGTTGGGAGGTCTTGTAGTCTCCATTTTGCTCGTTGCCACCGTCCGCGGTGGCTCCGTCTTCGCTGCAGCCGGTCTCGGCCTTGCCGTCTACCTCATCGTTGGTGCGTTCACCGATGTGGCGTCGCGTATCTGGGCACGTGGGCAAGGCGGCCGGGTGATGCTAGCACGCGCGGTCGGGTTGCCGCGCTCCGCCTGGGGTACGGCGATCGCTCACGCGGGCCTCGGCTTGACACTCATGGGCTTGGCGGCGACGGGTTGGGGTGTGGAACGTATCGCGACCGTCAAGTTAGGCCAGAGGATCGATCTCGGCCCTTATCAAGCCACCATCGAGAATTTTCGATCGCGGCAGGGCCCGAACTATTCTGAACTCATCGGCCATACGGTCATCAGCCAGGGCGGCGCATACGTGGCCGCCGTCGATCCAGCCAAGCGGAGCTTTCCCACGCGACAGACAACCGTCACCGAGGCTGGCATCGTAACGCTGAGTTTTGGGCAGATCTACATTTCGCTTGGGGACCGCCACGCGGATGGTTCGATCGATGCGCGCCTGTTCTGGAAGCCGCTCGTGACGAGCATCTGGTTCGGTGCGGTCATCATGGCGTTCGGTGGGATTGTGTCGTTGTCCGATAGACGCCTCCGAATTGGCTTCGCGCGCCGCGCGGCTCGCCTCCGCGCCGCCGACAGCGGCGCAGCGCCGGAGCCCGCCGAATGACGTGGCTTCGTCGCATTCTTCTGCTTTCGATCGTGCTCGCAAGCGTCGCCCCTAGCTTGGCAAGGGCGGTTCAGCCGGATGAAATTCTGACTAATCCGAAACTTGAGGCACGCGCGCGCGCTATTTCCGCCGGACTGCGCTGTCTGGTCTGTCAAAACCAGTCGATCGACGATTCCAAAGCAGAGCTCGCGCGGGACCTTCGCCTGCTGGTGCGCGAGCGCCTTAAGCTCGGAGAGAGTGACGAGCAGGTCCGCGATTTTCTGGTTAAGCGTTACGGAAACTTTATCCTGCTGAAACCGCCACTCGACTTGGAAACCGCTCTCCTTTGGGGAATGCCGGCTTTCGTGCTCGCGGCGGGCGCGATCGCTCTCCTGTTCGGATTGCGCCGCCAACAATCCACGCCAGCGGCACCATTGAGCCAAGCCGAGCGGGATCGGCTTGCCGCTGTGTTTGACTCCGATACTCCGCTATAGGCTCGTTCTGAGGTCAAGCGGCCTTAGCTTCGGGTAAGGCCGAAGTCGTTCCACATAGGTGGCGCCCGAAAGAAAACTCTGTCGTCGCACGCGCTCATTACTCTCCCGCGCTACGAAGTGCTGCGGCCGCAGCTATCGGAGCGAGCGCGATGGACGCGAGTCCGAGCGCGCAGAGGACCAAGAACGGTGTCAAAAAGGGCGTTGTGGCACTTTGCGCCGCGGAGACACCGAAGATCAGCACCGGCACGGCTAGTGGTACGACGAGGATCGATAGCAATAGACCGCCGCGCCGCAGGGTGACAGTAAGAGACGCCCCGATCGCCCCCAGAAAGGTGAAGGCCGGCGTACCAACCAACAACGTTGCGGCAACCGATCGGAGGGCGGAACCATCCAAATCCAACATCAGGCCAAACAGAGGCGAGAGCATAACGAGCGGTAGCCCCGTCACAAACCAGTGGGCGATGCACTTCACAAGAACAATGAGTTCTAGGGGCGCCGGCGACAGGAACATCTGGTCCAGCGAACCGTCCTCTTGATCCGCCTGAAATAGACGATCAAGGCCTAATAGACTCGCGAGAAGTGCTGCTATCCATAGAATTGCTGGGCCGATCCGCGACAGCAAGCGTAGGTCAGGTCCGATCGCGAAAGGTACGACCGTCACAAGGCTGAGGAAAAAGACCAGACCGAGAATCCCACCTCCACCGATGCGGCGGGCTAGCATGAGGTCGCGAAGAAAAACGACGAGGAGAATACGGGTCATGGTGCCCATCCGGCATCGCCATTGCGTCGAGACCGCGCCGCTGAAATCGGAAAAGCAGAGTGATCTCTTCTCTCCCGACCTCGAGACAGACCGCTATGTAGGGTGCGACCGCACTTCAGCGAAATGGCCATCATTTGGTTCCAAGTCTGACTTGGACTGTCCCTCGCAGACCAAGAGGTTCGTGGGTCGCGGCCAGTGTCAATCCTCCGCCTTCGAGATGGCTGGCGACGATAGTCTTCAGCAAGGCGCGCGCGTGCCGGTCGAGCGCTGTTAGCGGTTCGTCGAGTAACCATAGAGGACGATCGACGATTAAGAGCCGGGCCAATGCGACACGGCGACGCTGCCCCGCGGAAAGATAGCCGACAGGCAGATCGAGAACGTGGGCCAACTCCATGCGGTCCAGCGCCTCTAACGGGGTTCGGCGGTCTCGCCCCAAAAATCCCAGGCCGATGTCGAGGTTCTCGCGGGCGGTCAACGACGATTTCAACCCGTCGAGATGGCCCACGTAGTGGAGGCGTTCTGCCAGGGGCGCCGGATCCGTGGCTTCGGACTCCACCCATGACATGCGGCCGGATCCTAGTGGAAAAAAGCCGGCGATCGCCCGCAAGAGTGTAGATTTGCCCACTCCGTTGGGACCGGTCACTTCGGCGATTTGGCCCGCGCTTAGTCGCAAAGACATCCCGTCGAGCAGGATGCGCTCGCCGCGCGCGACGGACAGATCTTCGATCAGCAGATGGGATCGCTGCCTAATATCCATGTTCAGTCCTCGTTGTCCGTTGTTTCGTTGTGATCGTTTTCAACGAACCCTCATTTGGAGGGATTATCGAAATGAACGATGGTTCGGGACAAACGTGTTCGAGCGGCGACGTGGGGGAGAACAGCCCAGGAGGCCGAGGAGGTTCGCTCTTCGGGGCTGCCCATTAAACGGATGCGAGCCAGATCTTGAACGCTGAGGGCAGGGTGGGTCACGCGATCGCCCCTACAAACGTGAAAGCGATGTTGCATTGCCCAGCTTGCTGCCTCGCTGCACCACCGGGAACGCCCGACGCCCTTCCCTTGTACGCTGCGCCGTCGGTTAGCCGACGCCCTGCCGACGAAGCCGCAGGCGGTCGCGGGAGTGTTCCCAATCACGGCTCTCAGTAAAGAGAAAGGGCCTCCCAGGTCTCAGCGAGCGCAGCCGCGAGTTCAGCTATATGGGTATCCACGTGGTATGGCGATGGCGTGATGCGCAGCCGCTCTGTCCCACGCGGGACCGTAGGATAGTTGATCGGCTGGATATAGATGGCGTGGCGCTGTAGAAGGCGATCGGCTGCCGCCTTGCACAATTCCGCATCGCCGACGATCACAGGGACGATGTGGGTTCCGGTCCGGAGAACCGGAAGCCCGGCGGCTTGGAGCGCCTCTTTCGTTGCAGCGGCCTGTCGTTGGTGTGCTTCGCGCTCGGCAGACGAGTGTTTCAGATAGCGAACAGATGCACGCGCTGCGGCGGCAATCGGTGGAGGGAGGGCGGTCGTGAAGATGAATCCGGGCGCGAAGCTGCGCACCGCATCGCAAATAGATCGCGACGCCGAGATATAGCCGCCAATGCAGCCAAATCCCTTGGCGAGAGTACCCTCGATCACCGTCAAGCGGTGCATCACACCCTCGCGCTCGCTAATTCCGCCGCCGCGAGCGCCGTAGAGGCCGACGGCGTGAACCTCATCAAGGTAGGTCATCGCCCCATACCGCTCGGCAAGGTCGCAGATTGCGCCGATCGGCGCCACATCGCCGTCCATTGAGTAGACCGATTCGAACACGACGAGCTTAGGGCGGCTTCCCGCCTCGCGAAGCAAGGCCTCAAGGTGACCAAGATCGTTGTGGCGGAAAATTCGCTTTTCGCAACCTGATTGACGGATGCCTTCGATAATCGAATTGTGGTTGAATGCATCAGAAAAGATTACGCACTCTGGGATCAGCTTACCGATCGTGGAGATGCTGGCCTGGTTCGATACGTAGCCGGAGGTGAAGACGAGACTGGCCTCCTTGCCGTGCAAATCAGCAAGTTCGCCCTCTAAATCAACCAAGGGCGAACTATTTCCCGCGATGTTGCGAGTTCCACCTGCTCCTGCACCGCAGCGGTGTGCCGTCGCTGTCAGCGCGCTCACAACCTCCGGATGTTGTCCCATGCCCAGATAATCATTCGAGCACCAAACCGTGATTTCAGTAACGGATCCGTCGAGGCGGCGCCATTTGGCGGTAGGGAAGCGACCGGAGACGCGTTCGATGTTAGCGAAGACGCGATAACGTTGTTCTTCGCGCAGGCGCTCAAGAGAGCCACGAAAATGGTGTTCGTATGTTTCGGCCGCACAATTGACGGCGCCCCTAACGAAGGTTGCGGTGGACGTCGTCAACGCTCGTTTCATGCACAACATGTCCGCACACGAATGTGTGTTCGCACACGAATGTCCATTACCGGAGCTTCCGTGCGCTGGATGCTTCGCTTGACGCTCAGCTGATATGTCGAGATCTTCCATGTCAACCTTCCCTATCCGTCGCTCGAGCATAGGTCGACCATAGCCCATCACGCAGAGCACTTCGCACTCGTCTCAGTTATGATTTCTAAATCCTCCGGTTATGATCGAGCGTCGCTGCCTGAGGCAGCTCAGACCTAGGCTAGCCTCCTGTCCTTTTTGCATGGTGCGCACGCCGCCCGGACGCAAAATCCCCCTGGTCGCGACTTGGTACCGGACGCTAAGTCAACTGTACGACCAGATCAGCGAGATGGTTCGTCGCTCATCGCATTCTAAGATGCCGCCCAGATCATAGTCCAAGCCGCTCGTGGCTGTTCACCAGCGAAGAGCTGGGCGATCCGGATCGGCAGCCGGGTCGAAGTGAACAAAGAGCGCCTGCCGACTGGTAGTGTCATGCACCCATTGTTTGATCTAGGAGGCCTCTTCAGCGCTGGCGCGGTGAGGTGTCGCCAATCGAGACACTATGCCTTCTCGCGAAGTGCCTCCACCGACACGCTGGACATTAGCTCGTAAGCTGCGGTGACGCGACAATCGCTCGGAGTAGGCAGAGGCAAGCCGCGAGCGAGTGGACGACGCTAAAAGGGATTGAGTGATCGGGGCTCGGTATCGGCCGAGAAACTGCACTGGCCCCTCCCTGGGATCGCGTGCGACATTTGGAACAACAAGAATTGGACACTCAATGGCCCAATCTGCAGATGAGCAAAGAGTCTAGCTCATCAGCAAGGACTGGACATGGCCATTAGTCGCAACTCACTGCGCCGGGTTGCGAGGGAACAGAAAGATCCGATGATCAAACAGCAATAGTTCGAGAGTGCGTCATTTCCATCGGGCATCGATTTCATGCCCCCTTGTTGCTTTCGCACTTGGGCATCCACGCCTAGTCTGATCTGCGCGCAGTTAATGAGACCACCTGCGCAAGAATGCAGTCATTGCCTCATCGGCAATATCGAGCTGTCATAGGAGAGAGATTATGAGACGCACCGTACTGGCACTTTCCGCGGTCCTTGGCGTTGGCGCTCTAGCAACCGCAGCCTTCGCGCAGCAACCACAGCTTCCGCCACCCGACGATTGGCACGCCACCGGCCGCTATCTTCCTGAATACACGAAAGACGGGGACCTTATTCTGCCAAAAAACTTTCACGAATGGGTTTACGTTGGATCGCCACTGACGCCCAACTTTTTGAACCCGCCTCAAGCAAATTTCCCGGAATTTCACAACGTGTATATCGAGCCCGGTTCTTACGATATTTACAAGAAAACGGGCGTCTTCCCTGAAGGAACAATCTTCGTGAAGGAATTGCAGCTTATGCAGCCTGCCACCAATCCGGACGGTTCGAGTACCGCGCCATCGGGAAAAGGATTTTTCCCGGGGGCGTTCAACGGAGCGGATGTAACCGTCAAGGACACCGAGAGATATAAGGCAAGCGACGGTTGGGGTTATTTCAACTTCAATCACCACGAACCGAAAGCGGCCACTGCCAAAGTCCGGCCGGTCGAGGAATGCGGCTACTGCCACATCGCAAGCGCGAAACGGGATGACGTATGGACGCAGTTCTACGCGCTGCTCGACCAGGTGCCGCTACCGCCCGGCCAGAGTGGCTCCAAGAAAATGCCGCCCAGCGAGAATCCGTCTATCAAAAAGTAGGGATAACCGTGATGAAGATTCTGAGAAGTGCGGCCATAGCGTCCGCATCGTTTATCGCTGTGAGCGTCGGCTGCCTAGTATCACAGGTCGTACCTAGCCAGGCCGCCTCTGCGCAAGAACAACTCGTCGACGGGGCAGGCAACATGCATGTCCCGAAAGAGTACCGAACGACCTACGAATTCCTTGGGAGCTGGTCTGTTGCAGGTGACAAAGGTGCTAAGGAGATGCACGTGGTCTATGGGTCGCCCGGAACTGCGGCAGCTTATCGGACGACTGGCGAATTTCCCGAGGGTTCGATCCTGGTGAAAGAAGTGTACGCCGCGGCGACCTCGGAAATGACGACTGGGACCGTCAGCCATCAACAAAGCCTCAAAGGCTGGTTCATGATGGTGAAGGACGGCAAAAACAGTCACCCCGATAATAAATTGTGGGGCAACGGTTGGGGCTGGTCCTGGTTTGACGCGGGTGACCCGGTGAAAACGACCTCAACCGACTTCCGCTCAGATTGTCTAGGTTGCCACATCCCTGCCAAAGCGACTGACTGGATCTATGTTCAAGGCTATCCCGGACTCAAAAAGTGACAGGCCCTCGGCGAACTAGCTTTAATGTCACGTGTGCAAAACCAGACTGGATGCAAAGAAGGTAACGTCATGAAGCCCAGCGGAAAGCTCGCCAGATGCATTTGCGGATCGATGGTGATGTTTGTGGTGTCGTTTTCGACACCTCATGTAAGTCTAGCGGCCGATCCAGCTGCTGGCAAAAAGATCACGAAGCAATTTCTTACGTCGGGCCAGGTGGACCTAGTACGAGAGGTGGTGACGCTACCGCTCCATCGCGGCCGTCTTGCCTCGGGAGAGACCGTTTGGTTCGTTCTCACCGACGTAAGCGATTACGATGCTTCGCAAAAGATGGGACTTACGTGGGCGCCGAGTCTCACTGATGCCAAGAACCTGAAGAGCACACGGGTTGCGGAAATGGACGACTCGGGTAACTTCACCTTTAAATCAGGGCGGGTCGATTTCTCACCTTCGCAGAAGTTGGTCGGAGGGGACGCGCCCAGTTTCTTTCCTCCTAAGACAGCCCGAGCCGGATCTATTGGGGATGCGCACTACAGCCCACTGGTGCGGGTGTCCAATAGTATGAATATCGTTTTCAATGCGCCGATCATCGCGTTCGACGTCGGGCCGGACAAAATTTCATTCTGCAACGGCAGCCCTGACTACTCCGTGGTGACGGACTCCGTAGCAAGCATCTGTCCTGATAAGGGCACTGTCGACTTGAAACTCCGGTCTGGATTCGCGAACGGAAGACACCTGCGTTATCTTAGCTTTGACGCAAATTCCGAGGAGTCGGCGACCCTTGAGGCGTCCACCTTTGCGCCTGCGGAAAGCGACATTCTTCAGAGCGGCGCGATCGAGGTGATCTATACGATTGTGAATGGCAACATGGGGGCGAACGATCCGAATCGCCAGGGACTCAACAGTGCTATCAAGGGAGAGGGGCCTTCGCTCGACATCCTCGCGCACTTCACTGAGATCAGCGCCGGATACTCCCCGATGTGGGACGTACGACTAGCCGAGTGGACCAAGGAAGCTATCGTGAAGGATCAAAGGAAACTGATCACTGACGGCGACGATCTTGAATCCAAAAGTGCGGCGGGCTTACTGGTGAGCCCTGCGGGAGGGCCGGTGAAGACGACGGGCAATCTAGTGAATTGTCCGGTTGTAGGCTTCACCAATGAATAATCTCCTGGCCACATAGCTGCGCTTCCCTCGTTCATGCGGGAAGCGCAATCGGTCTCTTAACCACCGACGCTTCCCTCTCACGTCGATGCGAATTTGATGAGCACGCGCTAGGACCCGACGCTACTGTTTGTAGGCCTTGATAATCTGCCGGGCTATCGCGACCGATGCTGCGGCGATGGAAGGACAGGTTGCCGTCCACTTCAGTGGCGTGGCGCGATCGGCCCTAGGTTTCGAGCCAGTCCAGTGGCGACCACGGGCATCGAATAATCATTTGCGGTTCGCAGCAGGAGAATCCCATATTGCCATTCTGAAGCGCGAGGACGCTCCTGCGGGCTCCAAGCCGATCCTCGACAACTTGATAAGATGCTTGGTACTCTACGGACCGGGGTTTCCGCAGATCACTAACAAGGTCTTAGCAAGCCTATCGGAAACCGGCGGCCGCTAGCTTGAAGATCGAATTGATATTGTCGGCATCTGCGGTCGGCCTTCGATGGCGTCGGCTGCGCGGCGCTGACAGGATCGGAGGCGGGGAAGCTATCTTCCAACCCGGTGTCGAGCTTGGCGTGGCGATCGGCCGCGAGCGCTTCGCCTAAGTCCTCGACGTGCTTGTCGTGCGGCGCGGGATTGAAGGTCTGAGCCATGGAGTTCTCCTTCATTGACTGAGCCAACGCGGCGCATTTGAGCAGGTTGCCATGCTCCGCTTCTGCGCGCGGCGGTGTATCAAGAACCTCAACTCTGCATCAGGACCATTCGTGCCCCAGTCTGCGACAAAGCCCCTCATCGACGTGCTCTCCGGCCAGCGGCAAAGCATCCCGCCCCTGTGGATGATGCGGCAGGCCGGCCGCTACTTGCCTGAATATCGCGAGGTGCGCGCCAAGGCTGGCGGCTTCCTCGATCTCTGCTTCAGTCCGGAGCTTGCCGCCGAAGTCACGCTGCAGCCGATCCGCAGGTTTGGCTTCGATGCGGCCATCATCTTCTCGGACATCCTGGTGATCCCCCATGCGCTCGGCCGCTCGGTGCGGTTCGAGGTCGGCGAAGGTCCGCGGCTCGATCCGCTGGATGATCCCGTCAAGGTCGGAGCGCTCGCCGCGCAGGCCGACTTCGGCACGCTCGCGCCGGTGTTCGAGGCGCTCAGGATCGCGCGCGGCGCGCTCGATCCTGAGGTGGCGCTGATCGGCTTCTGCGGTGCGCCGTGGACGGTTGCGACCTATATGGTCGCGGGCCAGGGCACGCTCGATCAGGCGCCGGCGCGGATCATGGCCTACCGTCATCCCGAGGCGTTCGCGAAAATTATCGACGTGCTGGTCGTCAGCTCGATCCAATATCTGCTGGCGCAACTCGAGGCCGGCGCCAACGCCTTGCAGATCTTCGACACCTGGGCCGGCGTGCTGCCGCCCGCCGAATTCGTGCGCTGGTCAACCGAGCCGACCCGGCGCATCGTCGAAGGCGTGCGCGCCAAGGTGCCCGATGCGAAGATCATCGGCTTCCCGCGCGGCGCGGGCGCGCAGCTGCCTGGTTACGTCGAGGCCACCGGCGTCAATGCAGTCAGCATGGACTGGACCGCCGAGCCCGTCTTCATCCGCGAGCGCGTGCAGAGCAAGGTCGCCGTACAGGGCAATCTCGATCCGCTGGTGCTGATCACGGGCGGTGCGGCACTCGACCGCGCGATCGACAACACCTTGGCGAATTTTTCGCAAGGGCGCTTCATCTTCAATCTCGGTCACGGCATCCAGCCGGAGACGCCGATCGCCCATGTCGAACAGATAATCAAACGCGTACGTGGCTAGCGAGCGATCCTCCGACAGGCCCAACATCGGTGAAGCGGTCAGCGTGCTTCATCTCCTCGATCGACTCCCTGCGCCAAGCCTTGGCCATTTCCAGCAGGCCCCAGTTGGCCAAGAACCGGTAGTGCAGCCAGTATTGTTTGATTGCGGTGAGCTCGTGACGCAGTCCCTTGTTAAGATACTCGATGACTCTGGGGTCGCCCTTCATGATGAACTCCAAGGCTTGAGGTTGGGCCTTTGCCCTTCTTAGTTTAGAACACTTCTGAGAAAAACTACCAAGCATCCCCGAGACGAAACCGAGAGCCACCTACCGAGAAAAACCAAGGAAGTTGGTCGCTGCGGCTCCAACGCTGGGCTCGTTCTGCGCGTCATCCTTGATCCGGCGATGCGGACAGTCGGCCTGACAGGCTAGCGCACATTCCCTATACGCCTCGTCGATGATCGTCTTGATGGTGCGCGCGCAGCGGCCACACTCAGCGCTGCAGCCGAGACAGTCATAGATCTGTTTGGCATTGCGCAGCGCATCCTCGGCCGTGTTCACGGCGTGGCGAACATCGCGGTCGGTGAGGACATTGCAGGAGCAAACGATCATGAAACCCTAAAAGGACGTCTCAGCAAGGCGGTTGAGATCGATATTGGACGGCGGTCGGGCGCGTAGAATGGTCCAAAGAGCACGGAGATGATTGAGTGGTGACCCGCCCTTGGAAGTCTTTCCCTGACCTTTGTTCCTTGCAGATCAGCAGAACTTTGTATGTTCACTCGCTGCGACCGCTAACCGCAGATCCGGCCGAGAACACGGGAACGCCGCTCCGTTCCGCCCAAAGATCGACACTCTCGGTTAGCGTAGATGACACAACGGGAGTCTGCTGGCCCTGAGATGCAGTCACCACTGCATTCTGAGTATTGTTGAAGACCTCCTCTATCCCCCTCGAAGAATCCATCTGCGTAAGAAGAGCGGTCATCAGCCGGCTATGTAGTTCATCAGGGTCTTCGACGATTGCACCAGGCGCGGCTGAGCTCAGGGTCAGCGCATTCTCACCTCCTTGAATGGGCGCAAGCCCATGTGAATAAGTCCTGAAGCGTCGCTCGTAAGGGTTGCGGCGCGAAGCCTCATAACTAGGAGCCTGACGCGTGCTCCTGAAGTCTGGAGTTGCGAGAGGAGATGGTCAATGCTTAGCCCTTGTAGACGGATATCTTCTTCACTCCAAATCTTCGCATCGACTGGGATTAGATAATTGTGTCCGTCAGACTGGATTCCGTAACCTCCGAAATAAACTAACACAGTCGAGTTCGAATGTACTCTTGCCCTTAGATGATCGACTGCGTGTGTCATGTCCGAGCCCGTGGCATTTTCAATGGCATCGACCAGAAAGCCGTGCTCGCGAAGAGCATTTGTCAGGCCTTCCGCGTTGCGTGTTATTATGGGAAGAGGAGAGTCAGCATCGGGATAGGCCGAATTGCCAATCACCAGCGCCAGTCGACTAGTATCGGGGGGCGCGGATTTGCCTGACCAGATGGGATCGCTGATGGGCCGAGGCGTCTCCCGTTGCCTTGTCCCGTCGAGACTGGTTAAGAGCAAGCTGAGCGAGACTGCGACGCCGACTAGTCTGGGAGATCTCATTCCATTATGGTCTCCGACGAAACGCGCGTTTCCGTTTGCTGTCAATTCCGTCGCGCCGTCCAGTAGCCTGAACAGCGCGCTGATCCTGAGTGGCCGCTCCAGGTCCCCCGACCGGACGTCGCAAACAGTTTGCCCGCGCCCGCGGCATATTTGTCTTGGACCGTCACGGAAGCGCGAACCGCGCCCGTTTTTGCAACGTATCCTCGAAACTTCACGAGATTGGGATGCGTGACAATTCCGTTGGTCACATCGACAGTGAAGCTGTAGGTGGAATCGCAGGTTCCTCTTTGCGTCACGAAGACGAGGTCCCAGGAGCCGTCGTAGGACGATGAACCGTATGCTGCCGGTGCAGAGTGGTGACTCCGCCGAGCCAATAAGTGCACGTCTGTCGTCAAATCCGGTATCGTCGCCCTGATCGACGCGCCATTGATCGGTGAGGCTGACGATTTGGCCGTGGCGGCGATCGCGATAGGAACAGCAATTGCGAGCGCACTCGCGAGCTTGCAGACCTGAATCCTCATGGAAGCTCCTGTTCGCTTTAAACCACGCAACGAGAATGACCTTGCAACTCGGTCGAGGGAAATCACCTCTCGCCATGGAGTCGATAGACGACCATTATTGCCGCTTTGCTGGGCGAAACTACAGTGAGGAGGCAGTTCAAGGCGACGACGAGTTAGGAGCCTCTGCGGACGTGGCGAGCAGACAATCATGTAACCACCCATGGCGCGGCGAACTCATGCGCTAGAGCGTGATGACACCAACTTCGAGTGATACGCATTCGAAGAACCAAAGTTTCCGTCGTGGTAAAGGACACCAGTGGACGACGGGCTCTTGTGGCCGAAGGAACCCCGGCGCATCGCGACGCTGGTTTTGCGCGGATTGACGGTTGGTACCCTCGAACCCGGTCGGGACGGCCGCGCCCCCGACGTCCTCGGTGCGCGGAGCTTGCTTAAACCGACGCCTCGAGTGTTAGAAATCCGTGCGAGTGGCGGACACCGCACTAGGGGGGAAGGCGCAAAGCCATGTCGGGCCGTGTGCCTTCAGAGGGACAGGCGGTTCTTCTCTCCGCATCGATGCGGTGGGAGACGGCGAGGTGAGGGGCCGGTCTTTCTGCAATGCTCTGGGTCACGGTTTACTCGCAGCTCCGATTGCGGCGGGGTGTACGGGCGCTTGGGCTTTACGACCGCGCTCGCAGCACTAGTGTTTTTGCCGAGAGATCAGCTCCGCCGAAAGTATGACCGCGTGAGCACCTCTTCGCGCCAGCCGAGAGTTCCGCTCCGGGCCGCAGCACGTGACGCACTACTTTTGCTGTTCCGATAACGGCTGGCTATCGACTTCATGGCGAGAGGTGATTTTCTTTTCCACCGTCGCTGACCCAATCTTAATCAGTCATCGCCCGCTCGCGGCTGCGGCCGAAGTCGATCACAAGAGGCCCGACATGCACATCGAAGAGACGGCCCGCATTTCCTTGCCCCGCTCTGTCGAACACCCGCCGTTGGAGAATGCCGTGGTGCTCGTGGAGGCGGCGAGTGTTGCGAACGGATTGGAGCGTGCGTTCAGCACAAGTGTGAGTTGCGTGCGCGATGACGATACCGGCTGCATTGCGTCGAGATGTATGGAGATCCCAGTCGTCGGATCCAACGGCGAGGTGTCGGGCGTCTTGTGCCATACCAATCTGTTCGATGCGCGAGCCGCGGTCGCTGCTGGCGAGCGGCCCCCTGTGAGAATGGCGCGCAAACACTTGGGCTCCGTTCAGCGATGAAGCTTATGATCCCGCCCGGCCGCCTCGATCGTGCAGTCGATCACAAGACAGAGCACGTGCTCGGCCCCGCCGATGCCGAGATCTCGCTGGTTGAGTACGGCAGCTACGCCTGTCCGCACTGCAGGGCTGCCAACGAGCGCATCGCGCAGGCGCGCGATCAACTTGGCGACCGCGTTTGCTATGCCTTCCGCCACAGGCCGCTCACGGACAACAGTCTTTCCTTCCGTGCTGCGGAGCTCGCTGAGCTTGCTCAGACGCCAGAGACGTTCTGGTCCGCGCACATCAAGCTGATGACGAGGTCGATGCAGCTCACAGAGGACGACCTTTCGGCGGTGGCCGCTGACCTAAGTGTGCATGCCAACCCCACGCTTCGCGATGGCGACGCGGTTCGGCGCGCGAAGGCGAGGGTGGAGTCGGACATCGCGAGTGCACGCGCGAGCGGCGTGAGATTCACGCCGACATTTTACATTAACCGCCGGCGCTACGACGGGCCCTGGGACGAAAGTTCTCTCGTTGATGCAATGCTTGGCACGCTTGGCCACCGCGTCCGTACGGCTGCCCTAGACTTCGCGAGCTGGGGCCCGTCCGCCGGCATTTTGCTCGTCGTCGCTACTGTGGCGGCGATTGTCTTGACGAACTCGCCGATCGGGCCGGCATTCGAGGCGCTCTGGCGCTGGGAGTTCGGCGTGAGCTTGGGCAGCGCAGCCTTTCGGATGTCCATCCTCCATTGGGTCAACGACGGGCTGTTGACGCTGTTCTTCCTCGTTGTTGGATTGGAAGTGAAGCGCGAGATGACAGTCGGACACCTCGCAAGCCGTCGCTCCGCGGCGCTTCCGATCGCGGCCGCGCTCGGCGGCATGGTTGTGCCGGCGTGTCTGTATTCGCTGGTTCTCCCCGTGGGGCCGTGGTCGTACGGGTGGGGCGTTCCGATGGCGACCGACACCGCGTTCGCGATTGCCTTGATTGCAGTGATGGGCTCCCGCGTCCCCGTCGAGCTGCGTATCTTCCTCACCGCGGCGGCCATCGTTGACGACATCGGTGCGATCGTCGTCGTCGCCGTGTTTTACTCCGGCGAAATCCATCTGGTCTACCTTGCTGCTGTGGCGATGGTTATAGTTGCGCTAGTGCTGCTGAGCCGATCTGGGGTGTACCATCTCTCGCCCTACATCCTGATGGGCGCTGCGCTGTGGGCCCTCGTATACGCGAGCGGTCTCCACGCTACATTGGCCGGCGTGTTACTTGCCTTGTTCATTCCGACGCGACCGCCCGCCAATCTGGCAGCCCTGATGACGCAGGCGAGCACCATCATCGCGTCCGAGGCTCGGCATGAGGGCGAAGTTCTCAGGCGCGGCCCCTCCACTCCAGCCCTGCAGGCGCTCGACGCAATCTACGATAGGATTGAATCGCCCGCCGATCGACTGCTACGACACGCCGGCGCGCGATCGAGCTACGCCGTCCTCCCTATCTTCGCATTGGCGAATGCCGGAGTGACGATCAACCCAGGCGTCCTCGCTGGCCATGGCCGTCTCACGGCTGCGATCGTCGCTGGTCTCGCTATAGGAAAACCGCTCGGCGTCTTCCTCGCGGCCGCAGCGGCAGTGCGCACAGGCATAGCCGTCAAGCCGGCCGAATACACGTGGCGGCAGCTGGGCGGGGCGGGAGCCCTCGCTGGCATTGGCTTCACGATGTCGCTCTTCATCGCCGGACAGGCATTTCCAAGCGCCACCGACTTCTCGGCCGCAAAAATCGCTGTGTTCGCCGCCTCGAGTCTTTCTGCCGTCGTCGGGACTGGCCTGCTCTGGGGAGCTTCGCGTCAGGAGCTTATCGGAGATGTGCCGCAGGGCTCCGGCATGAAATCATCGTAGCTTGCCGCCGCTTATGCCTGACCGTGAAAGGAGATGATTCCACCTGCGACGAGGCGGTCCGCCTCTTCCACATCGCAGGCGTGAAACTTAGGGGCATTTGGTCGTGATCTCCTGGTATCCCGCCGTCGAGGACACCAGCAACGCAGAGTTATCGCGGCGAACCGTCGCATTCGAAGGAGTCGAAATGACGCACGTATATTTCCACTGCGCGAACACCAAGAAGGTTTTCGTCGATCGCCGCGGCGCCGTCGTGGATGATCTTGCTGAAGCGCGGGATCATGCGAACCGCATCGTGCAGTCCCTCACCAAAGAGCGCAGCCTTGAGGATTGGCGTGACTGGGTTCTGCATGTCAGCGATGATCAGGGCGATGAGCTCTTCGTTGTGCCCTTCACTTTCGTGCTCGGGGAGCCGAATTGAGGTCGCCGTGTTCCAAGCGCTCCTTTGAACCAACGCGCATATGTCCCACTTGAAAAGCAGGCCGCTGGTGCCCTAACGAAGACTATCTTTAGCGTCAGCGCCGCAACGCGCCGGCACGAATTGCGGAGGAGTGCTTGCGCGCGCTGGGCAGCTAACGTGGCCGCCAGCCTTGCGTTTCGGTGGTGGGCCAGGTTTCAGGCTTTGCAACTGGTCGCGCCGAAATCGCATGCGGTGACCAAAGACCGAAGTCCTTCGTCATGCCAGGTATCGAATTCAGATTGGCCTTTGCTCTTCCATGATGCGAGGCACAGCCTTCAATATCTCCTCCGCACCTCGCTGAAGAAGTTTGTCTCCTAGACGTGTGCCTATTGCGTCGGCTTGATCGGCCGTACCGACGCATTCATCAGCAATCTTCGTGTGGCCATCTGGATGAGTCACCTGTCCTCGAAGCGTTAATGTCCCGGCGACCCATCTGACAGAAACCCCGAGCGGTAAGCTGCAACCCGCATCGAGACTTCTCATCAATGCGCGCTCTGCGTCTACTTCGGTACGCGATTTCCGATCTTCAATCTTTTGAAGCAGTGCCATGAGTGCCGTATCTTCTTCGCGAGCTTCGACCGCGAGGGCGCCTTGGCCGACTGCATACGGGAAAACATTCGAGTCTAGAATCTGTGAGGCCTCAAGTAGCAATCCTAGCCGTGACAATCCCGCCGCTGCCAAAAGAGTAGCGTCTATTCCCTCTCGGTTCTTTGCCTTACAAAGCCTTGGATAAACGTTTCCACGGATGGGTCGAACATCCAAACCACCGCAAAGAGCGAGAAGTTGCGCTTTGCGGCGAATTGATCCAGTGCCGACGCGCAGCCCCGGTCGTAGCTGATCTAGTGTAACGCCACAAATTGCGTCACGAGGATCCGCTCTTTTGGGAACGGCCGCCAATACCAAACCGGGCTGCAATCTGGTCGGAAGATCCTTGAGAGAGTGAACGACCAAGTCAACTTCTTTGCGCGTAAGCGCGTCTTCGCTCTCCTTCGTGAATGCTCCGAGGCCGCCAAACTGTTGAAAGGACGACCGTCGATCTCTATCGCCAACCGAACTTGTGAAAACGAGTCTTACCTCAGCGGCCGGCTCGATGCCATGAATAAGATCGGCGACGTGACTGGCTTGCCAGCGGGCCAAATCACTTCGCCTGGTGCCGAGGCGAATTTCCATGATCAAGACTCTGATTGTTGTGTAGCGCGCCGACTTCTAGCGCTGCGTAAGTAGCAATAAGGTCGGCACCTGCTCGTTTCAGCCGCACGACAGAACTCTGGTGCGTGAGTATCTTTCCTCGGTCCGTATTTCATCAATTCACGCCGCCCGAAACGGATAGCAGCCTAGGATCGCAACTTCGAAAGTTGCTGGACCAAGTCGAGAACGAGGATGCCGGTTCGACGAGAATGGAATTTGAGCCTTTAGATACGAGTGCATCGATTGATTCCCCGCATCCTTCCAAGTCGAAGGGATCGACCTGTAAGGCGTCATCTGGGCTGCCGTCACTTGTGTTCATAACGAAGCGATAAAGGTAGGAACGGTGATCGTAAAATCCTGTGGTCATTATGCCAAGCCAAGGGGGAGCCTCCATGATCAAGAGCCGAAGCCGCTCGATTGGATCGCGTCGCTTTCTAGTCGCCTCCACGCACTGTGTCGTGAACGCGCATATTCGCTCGGAGTCGCGGAAATCCGGATGGATCGGTGGCGCCGGGGTGGTCACTTCGGGCAGGATGCTCACCGGCAATCCTTTGACGATAGGGGCGATGACTTTTCAGCCCTCATTCGCTGATATTCCGCAGCGGCCTCCTCGGCCGTCGCGAAGTTCTTGCTATAGATGAAGTTTTCGCAACCATTGCTGATGCGTGCATAGTAGGGTTTTCGCCGCCTAGCACAGTCCGACCGCTTCCTGACGCCGGGGAAGCCGTGTTTGTTGACTATGGTGCGTGGCATGTGAGCTTGATCCCTGATGCTGGGGCGAAGCCCCTCATTGTTAAGCTCGCTTTTCTAGCGGCGCGCTATTTGAATGGATTCATTGACGTGGAATAGGTCGGAGTTTTGGCGTAGTTCGCGGGAACGTTCCAAAGCGTCGCGACATACCAGGCGGTCCAAGCAACGATCAGCAGGCTTAGCACCCAAACCCAAACAGGGATTGGCGAGGGCGATTCTGCCCGGTGCGGCTCGAATGGTTCTTCGGCTCCAAAGGCGTTGACCATGAAGCGCAGCGTACCGTGAACGACGGCCCCATCACCGAGCCCGCTGAGTGTGATCCCGGGCCCATTGCGGACCTGGAACCGAAGGCGTCGGACGCCGACTTGGCCAGTGGCGTCCTGGGCTTCGATGCGCAGGCCGTGTTCGCCGTCGGCAAGGCTCTTGGTGTCGAGCGCTATCTGCGCCGGTGGCCGCTGATCGGTGACGGGATCGGTCGCTTCGTCGAGATAGATGCGGATGCGCGGATCGGACACGTGTTGCAATCCTCTAACGGTCGGCATGCAGGACGCGATATTTTGGATGATAGGGATCCCGTTCGCCGGGGGCGACCAGCATCCACACCGCCGCCACGATGCAGCTAAGTGTCACGAGCCCGGCCCCGCCCGCCACCAGCGCGTTGCCGAGTAGTGGTCCGCCAAGACTAGAACCGCCAGCGCCACCAGCGATCGAAGACGCAGTGCAGAGGTAGCCAAGCGCCGAGAGAATCCAGGTGGTAATCGTATCGGTCATCGTCGCCTCCTATTTTTCAGCACGGAGCTTCGTGATCTCGGCAGGCGTCACCAACGGCCCGTGGTTACCCCATGACGTGCGCTCGTGATTGATGATATCGGCGATCTGCTGATCGGACAGTCGGTCAGCGAACGGCGGCATCTCTACTTCGTACTTCTGGCCGTCGATTGCCTTACCGCTAAGGCCGCGCAGCATGGTGGTGATATGTTCGGCAGGGTCAGTGGCATTAACGACCGGATCGCCTGCAAGCGGCGGAAATGTGCCAGGAACGCCTTTGCCCTCGGCGCCGTGGCAGACGCCGCAGTTGTCGGCGAAGAGCTTCGATCCTTCCGCAGCATCGAACGTCCGTGCCGGGGGCGCTACCGGCGAGACCTGTTTCGGCGTCGTTGCCTGCTTCTGCAGTGGTTCGTTGGCGCGAGCCGCGACGACATCAGCCGCACTGATTAAGGCACCACGATTGCCCCACGAGGATCGCTCGTAATCGATGATGTCAGCAATCTGCTGATCAGACAATTGATCGGCAAACGCCGGCATTTGCGCTTCATAGCTCTGGCCATTGATTACCCGCCCGCCAAGTCCATGCAGCACAGCGCCAATATGTGCCGTGGGATCGGCGTCGTTAACCACCGGATCTCCGGCGAGCGGCGGAAACGTTCCCGGCACACCCTTGCCTTCCGCACCATGGCAGGATGCGCAGTTGTCGGCGAACAATGCGGCACCCTTGGTGGCGTCAAACCCCAGGGACCCGCTCGAAGGACTCTCAGTCGCGGCGCGGGACTGCTTCGGAACGAGCGGGGGCTGCTTCAGCGACAACAAATAGGCTACGAGCGCCTTGCCGTCGTCGTTGGGGATGACGGTACCGCCTGGCGCGAACTGGGGCGGCAATGGCACCGCTGTTTCTCCTGGAGGTAGTTTGTCCACAATCCTGAACAGCCAGGGGAAGGCCGGCATGATCGATTGCGGCACAACTGCACGCGGTTGATAGAGATGGATGTACTGCCATATGCTGCTCGACTGCCGCGCGCCGATATTGCTCAAGTCTGGACCAGTGCGCTCCGAACCTAGTAATTCCGTAGTCTGGTAGGCATAATCGCCCGGCGCAGACGGGCGGCCAAACGGCTTATCTCCGGAGAGCGGGCGTACTTGCTGGGTATGGCAATAGAAGCAGCCTTCGGAGACATAGACATCCCGACCCCGCGCCTCCATCGAGGTTAGTGGCTTAAGGCCCGGCGTCGGTGGCACCTTTGACAGCCAGATCCCCGGCAGCACGCCCATAAGAATCGCTAGTCCAGTGTAGATCAGCGTCGAACCGCCAGAAATGGCCAATGTCCTGTTCATGCCGGCACCGTCTTGGCTGCCGCAAGCTCGGTGCAGGACCTACCGTAGGTCATTGTCCAGACGTTGAAAGCGAAGACAAGATGGCCGGCGAACATCAGCGAGCCGCCGACGGAGCGCCACAGCCAGTATGGCGCGGCATCTTCGACCGACTGGATGAAAGTGAGTCCTCGAAGCCAATCGAGCCCCTGAATGGTGCCGGCGGCCGAAAGCGCCGCAACGTATATGACAACGCCGACGGCGGACAGCCAGAAATGTATACCCATGCTCAGGTTGTAGGGATACTTGCCGGTGGCGCGCGGCAACAGCGCATAGATGCCACCCCAGATCGCGAAAGTGACGAAGCCATACATCGTCAGGTGCGAGTGCCCTACCGTGTAATTGGTCAGATGCCAAAGCTGCTGCAGCGAGCGAAACGCCTCGAATGTGCCTTGTATCGAACCCAGTAGATAGCCGTAGACGCCGACGAGGATGAAAACCGCGGGCGAGCGATATATCCATTCGTGAGTCCCCCGGAAGGTGAGAAGGAAGTTTGCGGTGCCGCTCAGCACTGGAACCAGCATGGCCACACTGAAGACGATGGCCGTAGTCTGCAGCCACCATGGCAGTGGACTGAATTCAAAATGATGAGCGCCGATGATCGGATAGAAGATGAGATTGGTCCAGAATGCAAAGACGCCGAGAGAATATGAATAGATCGGCCGGTTCAGGAGCTTCGGCAGCGCATAGTAGGACACACCGAGCGATAGAGGCGTGAACCATAGTCCGACGGCGTTATGCATGAAGAAGGCCTGCACCGCGACCTGACCCAGTCCGTACTGATACCAGGGCAACATCGACACCACGACCATAACAATCGTCCACAGCGTGCCCCCGATAGTATACCAGTTAGAAATATAGATATGCTCGTCATCCCGGCGCTCGACAGTGGCGATCATATTCCAGACCGCGGTGATCAAGCCGAGTCCAAGGATTGCGCGAATCCACCACAGCCATTCGCGATACTCCTGGCCGTAGGTGAAGCCGAGATCGAGTGTGACCGTGCCCAGCACGGCGGCGAGATTGAGAAGCGCAAGACTGATCCATGCGAGGCGCTCGCTGTAGAGCCTTGCGCCAGAACTGCGCGCGGCGACAAACAGCGCAAGCCCAATCAGCGCCTGGCTCGCCCAGGCATAAAATGTTCCGCTGGTGTGTATCGCGCGCAGCCGACCGAACGAGAGCGCCGGCGTGGTCGCGAAATCCGGGTAAGCGAATTTGAAGCTGACGAAGAGCCCCACGGCCGTGGCGAATACAAGCCAGATTGTTGCCGACGCCACGTACGCCGCGAGCACTCGCGCCAAAACACGGTCATCCGGAGGGAGCGCGCGAAGTGGAATGGCTGCAGCGCTATCGGACATCATCCGTCTCCTCGACGACGTTGTTCAGCGTTGCCCTGAGGCGCGCCAAAAGCGTGACGTCAGCGGCATTGCAACCGGGCCGGCTTTATCGGGAGAATCCGGCGCGATCACGTTGTCCTTATTTTTGTAGCTGAGCTGGTCGGAAACATGGATCGTTTCGCCAATCCTGTCCGCCGTTACGTACCGGTAGCCATCTTCCCATGGTTCACCGAAATCGGCGGCTTTACCACTTACTGAGGCCGGGTTTACGCCGTTGCTTTGCATATCGAGCCTCCTGGCTTCTCGATCTGATCGCGTGTTGGTGACGTCATTTGAAAGCTGCGGTATGACGACGCGTTGGAGAATGAGCTTGCAAGGCCCGCCAAGGGAAATCACCTTTCGACATAGAGTCGATATACGATCGTTATCGCCGACCAACAGCGTCGTAGTGAGGAATGCCACCCGTCGCATCTCCAGAGATCCAGGTTGCCCTACGCTGATCGCCTAGGTTGCGACAAGGGTAAGCGGACGTCGCTATGGAACGAGCAAAACTCGATCTGTCCAAAGGCGCGAGCGCCAGTCGCTTGGATATGCGCCTGCAGGCATTCCATGCTATGGCGTCGTCACACCGCGGAGGCGGCAATAACGATCGTCTATCGACTCTATGGCGAAAGGTGATTTCACTCGGTGCAGTTGCATGGTCATTCTTCAACTATCGTCATTCAAATACTAAATGCCGCCAACGAGACGCGACCAGCGTGAAAAGCAACGAGGGGCAATATGAAAGACAACAGTTTGAGGTCGGTGATGCGACCCGTGTCTCGGGCCAACTCAGCCGGCACGAAAATCGCAACCTGATAGCGCCTGCTTCTCGATGAATTCGGTCGGCTCGCGGAGATCTCGATGATGGAACGACAGATGTGGGCGACCGACGCCAATGCCGTCAGGAGTTCAGCGCGCTTCGGAGCAACGTTGGACACCGCCGTTCAGGAGAGGCTTCATGTCCTCGTCGTCGCCGCACTCGCCGCGGCGGGCAACGTGCGCAGGCAGGCGTGCGGCACGCCTCGATGCGCCAGCAACCTGGTCGGTGTGGCGAGACTGGCCTTTCCTGAACAGCTCGTCGAAATCACCTTCAGGGTGACGCTGCCCGGAGCCAGAGGCGAAGCGGCGGTGGTGAATTTCCAAGTTAGGTAATCGCTTTGCGCAGCACTTCTTCTCGCTACGGCGCCGGCGCCCGATTGTTCCATTGGCTGACGGTCATGCTGGTTCTTGTCGCTTATGTGCTGAGCAGTGGCGATGGCTACTCTCTCTATTCCGCCTCCGCGGACGGGCTCCGGAGGATTCACGAGACGCTCGGAATTTTTGTTTTCAGTGTCGTCGTACTGCGGTTGGTATGGAGGCTGATCGACAGCGCGCCAGCGAAGCAGCCGACGCCGCGATGGATGACCCTGATCGCGCAGCTCGTCCACTTCGTGCTTTATGTGTTCCTCATTGCGATTCCAACAACGGCCGTGCTTGGTACCTGGCTCGAGGGGATTCCCGTCACTCTTCCCGGATTCGACATCGCTCCGCAGATCACGAAAGCGCATGGTCTGGGTCATCTGATGATGGAAATACATGCCACGCTAGGTAACGCCATCCTCTGGGTTGCCGGCGTGCATACAGCCGCGGCCCTCTTCCACTACTTTTATCTGCGTGATGAAGTGTTTCAGTCGATGATTCCCGGCGCATGAATGATCAGCCCGAGTACCGCGAAGAGCCGTATTCCCTCTGAAATTGGCGATGTTTGCTTGCAAAATTCACTGAATCTCATGCGCTGCCGCTCCAACTGACAGGAGTTCGTCGCGACAGCGCACTGACACAAATACGGTAGATGGTGTCAAAGTCCGTGCCTCCTGCAGGAAGCCGAGGTCGCCCTCGACCGGTTTTAGCTGGTGCAATTTGAGTCGCCGAATTGCCGATTACCCAATCAAGTCTAGCGACATTGAGGCGCGTTTGTTCGACGTCGCGCAAGTAGTTTGCGCAATCGTAGCGCGTGAAGATCTGCGTTGGGGTTGCCGATCCTGCCGCAAACAGCCTCGACGGCGCGGGCAGTTGGCTTGTCGTAGAATGTGCTAGCGAGCGTGGTTAAGATCCGTTCGATGCGGTGCAGGCCCGGCGAACCGAGTGAACGCATTGTACTCGTCTATCGTTAGCTCCTTGAGGACGTTCGTTGCTCACTGCGTCTGAAGCGTCAGTTGGCAGGAGTGGTGAGCGGGCTGTCATTGGTGTCAAGGACGAACAGGGCGAGCAGCTTCGCCGGCTCGGTCTTGCTCGCGTTGCGGCTGATCGAGTGGAGCGAACCCGGAGATTCAGACCAGCTCTCGCCGGCCCGATAGATGCGCGTCTCGCTATCATTTACCTTCGACTCGATCGCGCCAGAGATCACATATGCATAGATAAAAGCAGAGTTCGCGTGGGTGTGGGGCGGAGAGGCCGCGCCCGGTGCGTAATCGACTTCCACAGCAATCAGCGACTTGCCAGGGATATTGGGAATAGCCGCCTCGAAGTTCTTCGTGACGGTTTCCGCCCCGCTATCATGGGCGCAAATAGGGCCGGTCATCGAGAAGGCGAGAGCGGCGCTGAGGACGATAATGGTTTGGATCTTCATGGGCTTTGTCCTTTTGAGAAACAAGTCGGAAAGATGATGATCCTCGATGGGAAAATCACGATCATATCCGTTATAACGGGCGGGAAGAGGTCGTCACGAGACTGGCTATTTCAAATGTTATCTGAAACTCGTGGTGGAACGTTGGGCTCGCTTGAGCGATGCTAAGCTGACGTCACCTCACGGGAAAATGTCTGACTGTTATGGTTTTTATTCCAACGCGTCCATTGTGCTGATGAGGTCCGACGCGAGACGAGCCCGCGTGCCGCACGCACCTGGAGAATTAGGTGTGCCACGTCAACGCTACACATGACGTCATTGGCGCCATGCAATGTCAGTCCAGGAGTGGATAGGCGGCCGTTTGCCGCAGGCTGGGACGTTGATCGATTGCCGAGGCGGCGGGTTTCTGCAGACGCGGCCACTGGCATCTGGCTCGGGGGCGCACTGCGCGAGTGACTATAACTATCGTTTATTGATTTTATGGCGACAATCAATTTTGCGTTGCCGACGTCCTTTGGTCAATCTCCGAGCTAACGTCGTATAATTCGATCCTGCGACCGACATACAATGTCGGCTTGAGAAGCTAGGCGGCTCGATAATGCGAAGCAACGACCTCATCGTATCGGCGCGCCTTCCGGAGATGGGGATCAGCGAGGAGACCTGGTCACCGGATGCGGGGCCATTCTTGAGGAAGCCGCGGGCGGTTTGAGCGCCTTGCGGTTCAAACAGTGAGGCCGATTATGATGCTGCAAAACGGCGACACCTTTCCATCTCTTACTTTCGCTCGCGTCGGGGGCGGAAAAATCAGCCTGCCTGCCGATCTTGCAGGTTGGTTCGGCGTGGTTTTATTCCATCGTGGCTCCTGGTGCCCGTACTGCAACGCTCAGCTCGCCGCTTTCGCGCGAGCGGCAGACAAATTTGTCGATGAAGGCATCAAGGTCGTCTCGGTATCGGTAGACGACCGGGAAAAGTCGGAGATGCTCGTCGAAAAGCACAAAATCGGTTTCCCCGTCGCTTACGGTGCTGACGCGCGAGCGGTTTCCGCGGTGACCGGCGCCTTCGTTAATGACGATCCCGTCTGTCTCCAGGCAACCGGTTTCGTCCTGAACCCCGAAGGCCAAGTGGTGACGGCCGTCTATTCGACCCGCGCGATCGGCCGTCTGATGCCCGACGATGTGCTCGGTTTTGTCCGCCACCTCAAATTTTTTGCAAGAAATTGAAAGCAGCAAAGCAGCGGGGGATTAGCTGGGAGATCGATGGATGGCGCACGTGTCTGGATGGCGCTTGGCCAAGGACATGATTCAGGAATGTTTTGCGTGGTTGGCTAGGGTTCGGCCACGACGTCTGCAGCGGCTCACCTAGTCAGATAACCGCAACACTTTCGACTAAGTGCTGGCATTCCGGTTTTGCAAGCTATCTAAGTTGGCGAACGTTGCTGGTAGCAGCTCCCATCAGGCCGAAGGTCATTCCTGCAACCAAACAAAAGATCGCGCTATGATCTCCGCCTAGCTAGGCCGAAGATCAGCGAAACCAAGGCGGAACCCAGCGACCATCCGACGTAGCGAGCCGCAGCATTCATCCCACTTGCAGCTGCGCTACGTTCTATGGATCCAGCCGTCATCATCGCAGTGTTTGTTCGGGGTCTAGAAAAGGCCGAAGCCGACACCCACAAAGGGCTAACTCATAATTGATGCTCACCGCCTTACGCCCGATATACCGTCCGAGAAAGCCGAGCTTGTCGTTCGATTGATCCTTCTTGAGCAGGATGAGCGGCATTTTCTCAATGGAAACTGGATTGATCCTCAAGGCTTGGCGACAAAGAGCAAGAATAGCTTTTGCGATCGATCAACTCTCGGTCGGGCGTTCAATCTCGCGCGCCGCGGCAGATGTCGGCTTCAGCAGCGTTGCCGCGTTCTCGTTTGCCTTCCGGCAGTTAATGAAAATACCACCGACTGCCTTTCTTCACTATCTTCCGAAGCGGGTCGTCTCGTCAGTAGGAGAATGCGAGAGCACGCCTTAGATTGGCTATAGGATAGCTGCAGCACCGCAAGTGCCGATGACCTGGGCGATGGAGCGTAAACGGAAGCGGGTCGGGACTTCTCCGCCAGGTCCCATCGGCGATCGCCGGATCGTAGTCATCGCTTGGCAGCGCCATACGATGAGACGTATGGTTTCCACGGGCCTCGCTGAAAAAGGCGTATGCCAGGCAGTTTTGTGGTCGAAACTCACGAAGCGAATGCACCGATTCTGATTCCAGACATTCCGGCGATTATCGCTGATGCTACGACGGCGCTTATAGCGATGCAGACACCCCAAAGTCGACCGGCAGTACGTTGATCGACACCGTGTGCGATCAGCACCACCCTTAATCCTGAAGCGAGGTGGCTCAAGACAAAGAAGACGCCGAGCGCGTAGTGAGGGAGCAGACGGATGTTCCAAGCGTCATGAATGAGCCCAGTCGGAGCTCCGATCGCGAAGTTCCAATCCGTGGGTATGCCGAGAAAGCTTCGTGCGTAGACGAAGACCGAATTCATGTGGCCGAGAATGAAGACTGAGAGATAGGCGCCCGAAGCGACCTGATAGGTCCTCTGGAAGTCATGCGCCGAGGCGCTCCACCGCCACGCCAGAAGGAGGCCGGTCCCTATCTGGAAAAGCATGGTTGCAACCAACAAGGGTTCACCTACGGCAGAGCGATAAACCACGCGTCCGATCTTCATCACTGCGGCGTGCGCATCAGGACCTATCAAGCCGAACAGATGGTTCGCTAGATGAAACACCACATATAGGCTCAGGACCACGGCCGTTACTCCATGGACAACCCGCCAACCTCCGACCACAGGCTCAGCTGATTCAGCCGGACCTCGTGCAGACTGCGACCATTTCGCGATTGCGAGCCAGATCGCGCACCAGATCACCTCATCGGGAATAGGGCTCTTGATTAGGGCTTGCACAACGCCGAGAAAAACATAGAGCGTCGGCGACACAACGCTCGCATAGGCGAGGCGTCTTGAACCGGGATCGGACGTTGGTCGACAAGCTAGAGCGATTCCGAGGAACGGCACCACGAACGCAACGACCAAAACACTGGTCGCGCAGGCGATTGCGACGGGTGGCAGGCTTGCGGCTTGCGTGCCGACGATAGCATGGAAAGCATTGAGCAGAAATGGATAACAAATCGCCGCCGCCGCCGGCGCAAGAGCGACATAGCCATCGCGCTTCTCGAGACGCCTACTGCGATTTTGCCCGTGAACAATTGCGTCCATCATCCACCCTACAGAGTCACGGTTAAGAAACCGGGTTCGAGACGACTTCCGAGATAGGCGGGCCTTCGAGTATTGTCTGCGTCGCGCATCGGTGTTCCGATCAATCGTTCATTGCTGGGTGGAGTGTCTCTTTCGATCAATCACCGTCTTCATTGTGCTTTTGAATGTTCGACCGGTGTCATAGCAAGACAAGGTAGCGTCAGTCGAAGCTTCCGCCGAAGGCAAGTAATGTCCTGATAGAATGGCGGATCTTAGCACACCAGCTGCCCAATTCGCCTATGAGCCGCTAGCCGGCTAAAATGTATTTGAGTTATTCATGCGCATCATGAATGGCTCACCTTTACTGTTCGTAGTGCGTGTCGCTCGCGCAGGTTACTGATGAGCGTCTCTTCGAGCTCGCGACCGAAGTCGCGGCAACGGTGTGCGTGTCGTGACGCCGTTCATTGCGCCTCAACGCGGCTCAGGAGTCTTTGCTGAAACGAAGCGCCGGGCTCAGCGTGCGGTGTGGTCGTGCATTTCGACTACATAATCATGCTAATCGGAAAGCAGCAATAACCATCGTTTATCAAGTCGATGTCGAATTGTAATTTCCCTTCGCCGTGCTGCAGGGTCACTCTCTAAAGCATCTTCGTGTCGTAACGTTCAACGCTGAACCGACACGCGGAACACGATGCTATTGGAGAGTCGACATGCAATGCAGCGGCGCAATTGAGGCTGTCGCGTCTCTTGGCGGTGCCGTCAGCCAAGTTATCTACTTCCAAGACATTGCTGCCGTTCGTGCGGTAATTGCCTTTGTATCGATCGAACATGACCGCAAACTTCGCAAGGCCGCAAGATACCTGTCTCAGTCAATGCGGCGTTCTAGCTCGCTTGGGAGAGCCGGAAGTGAGCGCAGCTGAAAGAATGGCTGTGGCGATCCAGTTCATCGGACGTCCGTTTCGTCGCTTTCGCAGATGCGTTGGCGCATCGATCTGCATGCTACTTGCGCTTACGCTCGCGGGCTGCAACGAGAAGGCGCAATCGCAGGTGGTCGCGCCTCCGCCGTCCGTTACGGTGGCGCAACCGGTCAAACGCACCGTCACCGACTGGGACGAGTTCACCGGCAGGTTCGAAGCGATCCAGGAGGTGCAAGTCCGTGCCCGCGTCGGTGGCTTTGTCACCAGTGTCGAGTTCAAAGACGGCGACATGGTGCACGCCGGCGATCTGCTCTACATCATCGACCCTCGCCCGTTCGAGGCGGTGGCGACCCAAGCGGACGGTCAGCTCGCCGATGCGCGCGCCAAGACAGAGCTGGCCAAGCGCGAGCTTGAGCGCGGGCTCACCCTCGTAAAGACCAGTGCTGTCTCCGAGCAAGTCGTCGACCAGCGTCGCGCGGCATTGGAGGCCGCTCACGCCGCTGAGACTATTGCCGAAGGCGCGCTAAAGGCCGCCCAGCTTAATGTCGAATTCACGCATGTGGTGGCACCGATAACCGGCCGCGTCAGCCGCCATTTTGTGAGCGTCGGCAACCTCGTGCAGGGGAGCGACAACGGCGGCTCGACGCTACTTACCACGATTGTTTCAATGGACCCAATGTACGTATATTTCGACGTTGACGAGGCGACCTATCTTAAGAACAACAAACTGTGGTTCGAGGGTAAGCGGCCGAGCTCACGCGATACGCCTAATCCAGTGCAGGTGGCGCTGACCGGCGAGACCAAACCATCGCACGACGGCCATATGGATTTCATCGACAACCGGCTCGACGTCTCCACCGGCACGCTTCGCAGCCGCGCGATCATCCCGAACCACGATCTATCCATCCTGCCCGGCCAGTTCGGCCGCGTGCGGCTAATTGGCTCCTCGCCCTATGAAGCGCTTCTTTTGCCAGATGTAGCGATCGCGACCGATCAGTCGCGCAAGATCGTGTTCGTGGTCAAGGATGACAACACTGTGGAAGCGCGTGCGGTTGAACTCGGTCCGTTGGATCAGGGACTGCGCGTTGTTCGCACAGGCCTGAAGCCGGAGGATCGTGTCATCATCGACGGCCTCCAGCGAGCACGCGTTGGCGCTAAGGTGAGCCCGCGCAGCGTCGAGATCAGCGGCAGTAAGTCATGAATCTCGGACGTCATTCCGTCAATCAGCCCATTCTGGCGATGGTGCTGTCGATCGTGCTCTTGATTGTGGGCGCGATCGCGTACCAGACGCTGCCCGTCTCTGAATATCCGCAGGTAGTGCCGCCTACGGTTACGGTCACCACGCAATACCCCGGCGCCTCGGCACAGACTGTGTCCGATACGGTCGCAGCTCCCATCGAGCAGGAGATCAATGGGGTCGAGGACATGCTGTACTTGTACAGCCAGGCGACCTCCAACGGCCAGCTCACGATAACCGTGACTTTCAAGCTTGGCACCGATCTCGACAAGGCCCAAGTGCTGGTGCAGAACCGCGTCGCGATCGCGCAGCCGCGGCTGCCGGAGGAGGTGCAGCGCAACGGCGTAGTCACCCGTAAGAACTCACCCGACATCCTGATGGTCGTGTTCATGCTGTCGCCCGACGATAGCTTCGACCAGCTCTACATATCGAATTATACGCTGTTGCAGGTGCGCGACCAGCTTCTGCGGCTCGATGGCATTGGCGACATCCAGATGTTTGGCGCGCGCGACTATTCGATGCGGTTGTGGCTCGATCCTGACCGGATCGCCAATCTCGGTATGACCTCAAGCGACGTCATTGCCGCGGTCCGGGCCCAAAACCTGCAGATCGCGGGCGGCCAGATCGCAGAGCCACCGATTGCGGATCGCGCATTCCAGCCGAACCTGGTCTTCACTGGGCGCCTCAAGGATATCAGGCAATTCGAGGACATCGTGGTGAAGGCTGGTTCCGACGGCCGTACCGTACGGCTGCGCGACGTTGCGCGGATCGAGCTTGGCGCGCTGGCCTACACTACCAACAGCTTCATACTACGAAAGTCAGCCGTTGCGATGGTGGTGACGCAGCGGCCCGGATCGAACGCGCTCGCCACCGCGAAACATATCTCCGACACGATGGTGCAGCTCAAGACGAGCTTCCCAAAGGGGCTCGACTACAATATCGGCTACAATCCGACCGAATTCATCGCCCAGTCGGTTCATGAGCTGATCAAGACGATTTACGAGGCGATGGCGCTCGTGGTCATCGTGGTGCTGGCGTTCCTTCAAGGTTGGCGGCCTGCGATCATCCCAATTGTTGCGATCCCGGTGTCGCTGGTCGGCACATTTGCAGCGATGGCGGTGCTCGGCTTCGGCATCAATAACCTTACGCTATTCGGCCTCGTACTTGCGGTCGGCATCGTGGTAGACGACGCCATCGTGGTTGTGGAGAATGTCGAGCGACATCTCCAGGCAGGTATGAGCCGGCGCGAGGCGGCTCTCAAGACGATGGAGGAGGTCGGCGGCGCGCTGGTCTCGATCGCCCTCGTGCTCTGCGCGGTGTTCGTGCCGACCGCGTTCCTCGGCGGCATTTCCGGGCGATTCTTCCAGCAATTCGCCGTCACAATCGCGGTCGCGACCGCGATCTCTTGCTTCTGTTCGCTAACGCTGTCGCCAGCACTGGCCTCCCGAATTCTTACTCCGCATGAGCAGAAACGTCCAACGGCGCGCTGGAACATCGTTGCACGGGGTTGGGACGGCTTCACCGCGCTTTTCAATTGCATCTTCGAGCGCCTAGCGCATGGCTACGCGGCCGCCACCGCCTTCGTGATCCGACACACGGTGGTGATGCTGGCAATCTACCTCGCGCTGATCGGCGGTGCTGGCTGGCTGCTCGCCACCACTTCTCAGGGCTTCATCCCGGCGCAGGATCGTGGTTATCTGATCATCTCGGTGCAATTGCCGGGCGCCGCGTCGCTGGTGCGGACCACCGCGGTGGTGCGGGAGATCGAGCGAATTGCGCTGGATACGCCAGGGGTCATCCGTGTCGCGGCGTTTGCTGGCTTCTCCGGCGCGACCCGCACGCAGGCGGGCAACGCCGCGGCACTGTTCCCCGTCTTCGACGACCCCGAGGCGCGAGTTAGGAAGGGCCTGACTGCCAGCGTGATCACTGCGGATCTGCGAAAGCGGTTGTCGGCGATCCAGGGCGCCTTCATCATCGTCATCCCACCGCCTGCGGTGCCAGGCATCGGCACCGGCGGCGGCTTCGCCATCCGCATCCAGGATCGACAGGGGCGCGGTCCCGAGTTGCTCGGAGCTGCCACGGACGAACTCGTGGCCGCCGCGCGGAAGTCGCCAAACCTAACGTCGGTGTTCTCGCCGTTCACGGCGAATACGCCGCAGCTATTCGTCGACATCGATCGCGTGAGGGCGCAGAAGCTCGGTGTTCCCATCGCCAGCATTAACGATACGATCCAAACCTACTTCGGTTCTACCTATGTCAACGATTTCAACCTGTTTGGGCGCACCTATCATGTCACCGCGCAGGCCGATCTGCCATTCCGAAGAGAGGCCTCTGATTTGGCGCGGCTGCGTACCCGCAACGCGGCCGGTGACATGGTTATGCTGGGGAGCGTAGTAGACTTCAAGGATATCTCCGGGCCCGATCGTGTCGCGCGCTACAATCTCTACTCAGCATCCGAGCTGCAGGGCGAGCCGGCGCCAGGCGTGAGCTCGAAGACCGCGCTCAACACCATCAAGCTATTGGCCGACAAAACATTACCGAGCGGTTTTTCTTTCGAATGGACCGATCTGTCCTATCAACAGGTGACGGGTGGCAATGCCGGGCTCTATGTGTTCCCGATCTGTGTGCTGTTCGTCTATCTGGTGCTGGCGGCGCAGTACGGCAGTTGGACGCTACCACTCGCGGTGATCCTGATCGTGCCGATGTGCCTCTTCGCGGCCATCATCGGCGTGCGCATCATGGGCGAGGACATTAACATCCTGACCCAGATCGGCTTCGTGGTGCTGGTGGGACTTGCGGCCAAAAACGCGATCCTGATCGTCGAGTTCGCGCGGGACATCGAGCTTGAGGGTAAACCGCGCCTGGAGGCGGTGATCGAGGCTTGCCGGTTGCGACTGCGGCCGATCCTGATGACCTCGTTCGCCTTCATCCTCGGCGTGCTGCCGCTCGTCGTCTCCACCGGACCCGGATCGGAGATGCGCCAGGCCGTCGGCGTCGCCGTGTTCTTCGGTATGCTCGGAGTTACGCTGTTCGGCCTAATCTTCACGCCGATCTTCTACATGGTCGTGCGCAACCTCGCGGAAGGAGCGGATGAGGGCAAGCCGACCCACGCGATGGCCGCCGCGGCGGAGTGAGTCGCGGTTACGCCGAGATGAAGCCAGAACGGCCGCCGCCGAAGAGGCAAATTACCGAGGAGAGAATTCCCATGAAGGCGATCATTGTGACGGACCGGGCTGCGGGAACGGCCGGTATGAAGCTGGTGGAGCAGCCCGAGCCACAGGCAGCGATAAACGACGTCGTCGTTCAGGTTCGTGCGTCGGGTTTCACGTGGGATGAGCTGACGTGGCCACCGACCTGGACCGATCGCTTCGATCATGACCGAACACCGTCGATCCCTGGGCACGAGTTGGCCGGAGTGGTCACCGCGCTCGGCTATGGCACGACGGGGCTGTCGGTGGGACAGCGGGTTTTCGGCCTCACGGACTGGTATCGCGACGGAACACTGGCTGAGTATGTCGCGGTCGAGGCGCGCAACCTCGCGGCGCTCCCGGGCGACGTCGATTTCACCGTGGGTGCGAGCCTGCCGATGCCGGGCCTGACCGCGTGGCAGGGACTGTTCGAGCACGGCCGCCTTCAGGCGGGGCAGAGCGTCCTGGCGCACGGTGCGGCTGGCGTAGTCGGTTCGATGGTGAGCCAGCTCGCGCGAGAGGCCGGCGCCTATGTCATCGGCACCGGACGCGCTGCCGACCGTCAGAAGGCGCTCGACTTCGGCGCTCAGGAGTTCGTCGACCTCGAGAACGATGTTTTGGAAGACGTCGGCCAAATCGATCTGGTTTTCGATGTCTTCGGCGGCGACATCGGAAAGCGGTCGGTGCGGCTGGTTCGAGCCGGAGGAACCCTTGTTTCAATCGTCGGGCCAAGCGAGGAACGGCCCGCCAACGGCTTGGCAGTCGATTTCGTCGTCGAGTCCGATCGTGCCCAACTGCGTGAGATCGTCCAGCGGGTACGGGACGGGCGACTGCGGACGAACGTTGGCAACATCGCGACCCTCGACGATGCCGTCGCTTCTTTCAACCGGACCGAGCGACGCAAGGGGAAGACTATCATCCGCGTTCGTCCGTAGGGACCCGTGCCCCTTGATGCATGCAGTCGGCCGGCGCGGTCCGGGTCGACCGCCTGCGTCTTATCAGCCCTAGCCACCACGAGGCATCCATGGTTTTCACGTTAAAGATCAACGGCACACCCCATGAGGTCGATGTCGACGGCGACACCCCGCTGCTGTGGTGCTCCGCGATGTGCTCTGTATGACCGGGACCAAGTTCGGCTGCGGCCAGGCGCTGTGCGGCGCCTGCACCGTGCATGTCGACGGCCAGCCGGTCCGCTCCTGCCAAACACTGGTCGACAGCATTGGCGATAGCGCGGCCACCACGATCGAGGCGATCGGCCAGGCGCCGCAGGGTGCAGCCTTACAGAAGGCATGGCTGGAGCTGGAGGTGGCGCAGTGCGGCTACTGTCAGTCCGCCCAGATCATGTCGGCGGCTGCGCGGCTCAGGCCGCTTGTTCCGGATTTTTCTTTCCACGTTCGCTCATCAGACACGGGATCAGGCAATTCGGATGCCTGCGCAGACGAGGCGGCAGTAAAAAGATGCTTAGACGTTCAACTGAGCCGTGCCCTGCCAAGGTCTCGCCCAACGATCCGCTACTTCAACGTCGCAAGATAGGCATCGAGGTCAGCCCGGTCCGTCGGGTTCTTCAGCCCTGCGTAGGGCATCTTGTTTCCGGGAACTACCTTCTGGGGCGATTCCAAATACGCATCGAGGATCTTCGTATCCCAGACAATATCGGACTTCTTCATCGCGTCACTGTAGGGGAACCCGGGAGCCGTACCCGCCTTTCTGCCGACGATTCCTCCCAGGCCAGGCCCCACACGATTGGCCTGATCCGTAGCGTGGCACGTTGCGCAAGCTTGGAAGATGGTCTTTCCGTGCGCGGCGTCCTGCGCGTGGCCTGGATTGGCGGCGGCTCCCGCAAACAAGAGCGCCGCGAGAATCGCACGAAGTGTTCCTGCGCTGTTCATTACGAACATCCTTTTTTATCGGGATCAGAGGTGGCGCGGCTGCGCGAAATCGTTGAGATCGTCTCCGAGTCGAGGCGGGTGCGCCGAGCAGACCAGATCCGCGCGGCTACAGCCGGGCCCTACATTGGTACTTTCATCGCGCATCCTTCGCTGGCCGCGCGCGTCACGGCGAATCGCGCGATAGTTTCAGTCCTTAACGGGACGGCCGCGTGCGCTCGACCGCCCGCCACACCGAAAGATCGGATACAGGGGACAAAATGAGAAATTCCTTTTGGACATGCATTCGATAGGCGTGAGATATCGTCCAAGAGGCCTGTGGGCGTGGCGTAGGACGACACAAAAAGGGCAATTCGTGATCACTCTTTCCCGTTGGGTTGCTTCGAAACGTCATGCGCGAGCACTCCTTCCAGCTCGAGCCTGGATCCGGCTCCAGCGCTTCGCGGGGAAACAGGTAGGGAAGCACCAAATCGGCCCGGATTGACTTCGGCGTGACGATCGCGACCGAAACGACGAGATCGCGACAAGTGCGCGGCTTGAACCGCGGTAATACTCACCTGCGCGCGGCTTTTGATCTGGAACGTGCCCATCCCCCGCCTTACGATTCGTCGCATACGAGTTGCTAGGGGGGCGAGCAGTCCGCGGTCACATCACGACCTGCGGGTCCGACACCCGTGCCTACGATCGGTCCGTGACGAAGCCAGCTGTTGCTGACGCGCGTCGGCGTGCGTTCACGCGAATTCATAAAGTTCCCAAGTCGTTGAGACGCTCAGCGGGCTCATTCATGTTACAGCTGAATATATCTAATTCGGCTGTCACCACTACTGGGTCAGCCGCAAGTGGCTATTTGTCCTGCGTGTTTAGTCGGAGGCAACGAAGACCGAACCAATCAAAATCCCAGATCAAGTTAAGGCGCGGAAGGACCCTTCGCTCGGTTGCGAGATTGGCTGCTTGCGAGATGCGTCCTCTCGCCGCCCGCGCTGAGCTCATGAACCTGAGTAACATAGAGGCGTTTTGGACGTGGCAGGTGAGCCATTCTGGCGTATATCGCGACAAGACCTCGACAAGTTGATGACCACATTGGACGTCACCTTCGTCAGACTATCGCAATGCGTGCTTGCGACGGGGGCTCACCTGGCCGTCGCCTGCGCGGATGCCACCACCATCCACTACTGTCTTCGAGGCGTCGGGTTCATTCTCCTGGAGGGTGAAACGCCCATCCGCCTGACGCCGCATACACTGGTGATAGTCCCGCCTGGACGAGCAATGACAATTGTCGCCACGGAGCGCCCGACCGCACTACGGAAGGTCGGCAAGGGCGGCGACTGCCTCTTCGTGCCCGGCTCGACGTACCGGCACACCATCGGCGATGGCGAGCCGACACTGGTGCTTGCGTGCGGCATGTTTCGAGCCACCTACGGCCCAGCACTGGACTTGTTCGCATCCCTTGCAACGCCCATTGTCGAGACGTTCGACGTACATGACCAACTCGACCAAGTGATAGCCTGCGCAATAGCCGAGCTCGCGGCCCAGGACGTCGGTGTGGGGCCAATGTCGGCGGCGCTGCTGAAGCTCGTGTTGCTCGCGTTGCTTCGACGTTGCCTAGTCTCGACGAAAGCGTGGGTCGAGCGCTTCGCGATCTTAAGCGACCCGCCGATCGCACGAGCTTTCGCCGAGATGGCCTCGCGCCCCTCCTTTCCGCACACCGTACAAAGTCTATCCCAGGCCGTCGGTCTCAGCCGCTCAGCTTTCATGGCGCGCTTCTCAACTGCCTTCGGTGAGGCGCCCATGTCTCTCCTGCGCCGCCTTAGGATGCGCCTCGCTGCTGACCTGCTCTCAGCCAACGCGCTATCGATCGACCAGGTCGCCCTAAACGTCGGCTACCAGAGCCGGAGCAGCTTTACGCGCAGTTTTCGTCGGTACTACGGCAGCGACCCTTCAGAATACCGCTCCAAAGCGCAGAGCGCACGGTCCTCAAGGTCTGCTCCAACTGAGGATGCGATCGAGCAATCCGATGCCGCGTGAGAATTTCGTCCGCAAGAGCGTTGGCGCCGCCGCCGGCGAGCTCATTGCGGCCTTGTGATGACACCCGAGCTCGATCAACTCAGTGCCCTCTCGGGTCGGGGCGCGAGCTAAGCGTCGACATCTCAGGCGGCGCGCTGCTCGTGGAGCTGGCTCCGGCATCTCGTAGAACGAATTCTGCGGAATCCCGACCTTCAACGAGTTGACGCCACGGCTGCATCGCGCATCCAGTCGAGGCTCGGTGCGGATTCAGGCGAGCGTCTTAGCTCGTTTGCACCGCGTAAGCCCTCGGGCCATGAGATCGATGCGCTGGAAGCCGCTCGCCCTCTGCGTGCTCGCCGGCGCGGGCGCGCTCGCCATCTCCGGGAGCCTTTCGTGCGGCATTTCCTTCTGGGGGGCTTCGATCGACCAGTCTCGAAACCGCGCGACTTTGATAAAAGCGTCCAGCGCCGGCGAGTAGCGGCGCCCCTGCACGGCCAGCAGCCGCACCTCCCGCGAAATCGGGTCGCCTTCGAGCGGAATAGTCTTGAGCGTCGGAAGGCATGGCATGTGCTCGGGCGCGAGTACCACGCCGAAGCCAGCGGCGGCCAGGTACTGGAGGTGCAAGTCGTGACCGCTGCAGTGGCCCAGATGCGGCGGTTCCTTGGGGAAATACGACCGTTGAATCTTTGGGGCGACGTCGCATCCGACGCGCTCCAGCAAGACGGTCTCGCGGAGGTCGTCAATTCCGATCGAGGGGCGATTTGCGAGCTGGTGTGTCGGCGCCAGAACCGCGACGTAGCGCTCTTCGAAGAGCAACCAGTCGTCGATGCGGGCGGGTATGTCCTGCACGTCCCCGACGATTGCGGCGCTGATCTCCCCCTCAAGCAGCAGGTCGATGAGCTTCTCCGCCGTGCCCTCGCGCAGCTCGACATTAAGTCCTGCGACGAACTTTGCAATCTCAGTGATCAGATCGACAATGAGCGAAGCCGAAATAGAGGGGGCGAGGCCGATCTTGAGTGGCGCGATCTCCTTGCGTTGAAATTCTTTAGCTCTGCGACGTGCCGTTTCTGCCGAGGCCAGTGTGCGCGCCAGCATCGGAAGAACCTCCTTCCCGAGGTCGGTGAGCTGCGTCAGCTGGCGCTCACGATAAATTAACGGGCCCCCAAGTGCCTGCTCCAGCTTCTGGATCCCCTTGGTCAAAGCGGGCTGTGTTACATTGCACTGCTCGGCCGCGCGGGTGAAGTTAAGCGTGGACGCGACCGCGAGGAAATAGCGAACTTGATGAAGCTCCATGGGTCTCCGATAACTTGCTCCTGTCTATGCACTTGACGCCGTGACGGGGGGCCGCCGAAATGACGGCATATGGATGCCACTTGCATGCACACGTTGGAACGGCTCAGTCTATTGGTTTGGACGCACGGACACGCTTTCTGGAGGCTCTGAGAGCTGGGCTAGTGCGCAGCGAGGTGGGCGGAGCTCCCTGACGAGGAAATCGGCAAACCCCTCACGAAAAGCGCATTCAGTTCTATCGAGCCGAAATCCCATTCAGGCAGCACCCGCACGAGCTGCCCAGTCTCCAGCTCTGCCCGCACGCTGATTTCGCCCGACGCGGCAATCCCTAGCCCGGCGACGGCGCTTGCTGTGGCTCCTTCGCTGGTGGTGATCGCGAGCTGACTCTCAACGCGCTCGGAGGTGATACGGCCGTCTTTTGCGTAAGGAGAAGGTCGGCGATGAGTGCGCCGGACTGACGATCACCGAGTGGTGCGCGAGGTCCGAGAGCGTGTCGGGCGCGCCGTCCTCTCGTAGGTAGTCCGGAGGGGCCACAGTACCCTCGGAAGCTGTATGATTGACCCTTCTTCATTTTAGCAAGAATGAGGGATTTGCCCGCCATACTCACCACGGCGACCGCAGCTCAAGGGCGAAAATCCGCGTCACGAATCTGATCCGAAAGTTCCGTCGAGCCGATCCTCATCGACGAGTGCGCCCTCTTCCCGCGGCAAGGCGAGCCTCAGTCCTCCCAGCGACGGTCGGCCGGCAACTCCAAGACGAAATATAGTTTTCTTTCAACCGGCCTCATCGAAAAATATAGAACCTAGCATCGCCCGCTCATCGTGTACGGGCCGAAAATCGGTTTCGCGTGAAGGTGCGAGCCTGATTGCGAAGCAAATCCCGCAGGGATTGTGGCGTCCGCCGGTTCGAAGCGGACGAACTCTACGATTTGTTCGAGTGCATTAAACCTTCGGATCGTCGTCCCACGCCCTTTTGGGTGCCCGAGCTCAACCGGCGCTCAATTGAGCCGCTCGTGACAATCGCCTTAACTTGGCGCAACGGAGATCAAAGAAAGACCTGGATGCGTTATCGCCCGGCCGAAATGTAAGTCCCTCGCAACACCTGCCATTCTGGAGCCTGATCATGAGAAGAATCACTGTTCTCGTCGCCTCGGCTCTGATCATTGCATCTACTAATGCCGGGCCTGCCGCAGAGTCCAACTTAAACAAGGATGTTATCGCCGCTCGCGCGGCCTTGGCGACGGTGCACAGCAAACCCGCCAATGCGGCCGACAAAGACGAGGCTTGCCGCGTCTACCTCGCCTCATTCTATCAGTCCGCGATGCTGCGGCAAGCCGCTGCTGGCGGCGTCGACGGCGCGAGGGTGTTAACTGCGCTCGATTCCGTGATCAATATTTTCAACGATCTGTTGGCGCCGAAATGCGGCGGTTGACCCTCACTGTTCTCTGACAATGACCAATGGGCGCGGGGCCGCAGATGATCGTATTCCCGTTTACAACCACCTGGATATGGTTTGAGACCGCCATGGCAATTCACTCAATCTCCAACACTACACTCCACAATTTGGTCGCAGGTCCCACGATCTTTATCTGCGACGAGTGCGTCGAGCTCTGCAGGGACGTCATCCGCGAGGAGAACAAGTCCTCGCTGGTCAAGTCGCGCGACGGCATTCCGACGCCGAAGGAAATCTGCAAGGTGCTGGACGATTACGTCATCGGCCAGAGCCATGCGAAGAAGGTCCTGTCGGTCGCGGTGCACAACCACTACAAGCGCCTCAACCACCAGACCAAGCACAACGACGTCGAGCTCGCGAAGTCGAACATCCTGCTGATCGGTCCGACCGGTTCGGGCAAGACGCTGCTCGCGCAGACGCTCGCCCGCGTCCTGGACGTGCCGTTCACGATGGCGGATGCGACCACGCTGACCGAAGCCGGCTATGTCGGCGAGGACGTCGAGAACATCATCCTGAAGCTGCTGCAGGCCGCCGACTACAATGTCGAGCGCGCCCAGCGCGGCATCGTCTATATCGACGAAATCGACAAGATCAGCCGCAAGTCCGACAATCCCTCGATCACGCGCGACGTGTCGGGTGAGGGCGTCCAGCAGGCGCTGCTGAAGATCATGGAAGGCACGGTGGCTTCGGTCCCGCCGCAGGGCGGCCGCAAGCATCCCCAGCAGGAATTCCTGCAGGTGGATACCACCAACATCCTGTTCATCTGCGGCGGTGCGTTCGCCGGCCTCGAGAAGATCATCTCGGCGCGTGGCCGGTCCACCTCGATCGGTTTCGCCGCCCAGGTGATGGCGCCGGAAGACCGCCGGACCGGCGAGATCTTCCGTCACGTCGAGCCAGAGGATCTCTTGAAGTACGGCCTCATCCCCGAATTCGTCGGTCGTTTGCCAGTCGTGGCGACGCTCGAGGATCTGGACGAGACCTCGCTGAAGAAGATCCTGACCGAGCCGAAGAACGCGCTGGTGAAACAGTACCAGCGCTTGTTCGAGATGGAGAACATCGAGCTGACCTTCGCCGACGAGGCGCTTGGCGCGGTCGCCCGCAAGGCGACCGAGTGCAAGACCGGCGCGCGCGGATTGCGCTCGATCCTCGAGGCGATCCTGCTCGAGACCATGTTCGACCTGCCGGGCCTGGAAGGCGTGGAAGAGGTGGTGATCTCCCGCGAGGTCGTGGAAGGCACGGCGCGTCCGCTCTACATCTATGCCGATCGCTCGGGGCGCACGGTGGGAAGCCGCTCTATAGCGTACTAACTCGACCGGGCCGAACGACTGACGCCTACAACATCCGATCCGTTACTTGTTCTTACCCCCTCGTTTGCTAACTGCACGGGTGCCCAAATCGACGTCAACGAACCTTAATCGCTAAATAGTACGATAATGTGCCATGATAGGAGTGAAACGTGGGTGAGATCATTCGATTTGCACCAAAGTCAGAGCGAGAGCGAGCTCGCCTTGTTCGAGAAGCTCGAGCAATCTATGACAGCGTCTTCCCGCCGTCTGAATTCGCCTGCGACCAGTCGGACAATGCATGCGCAAGCCACATGCGCGTGGGCGCAGACATCGATCGCGGCGATGGGGGCGTATCATGATCGCGATCATCGCCGTACTCTGCAGCCTTTCTTCTCCAGCAAATTGCCACGAGCAGACCGTCACCACCTCGAACTTCGCTGACATCTCGATGCAGTCCTGCCTGATGGGGGCACCGCAGCTTGCCGACTGGATGAATCAGCATCCGACCGAGCGCCTCGCGGCATGGCGCTGCGTGCTCGGCAAAAAGGATGGCAGGGGCGCTTAGGGTCCCCGGGCCGATTTTGCTCCTCAAATAGGTTCCGCGACTCCGCGCTCGATCAGCGAGGAGTCAATTTGCTTGGGTCCAGGCGGGCATGAGGAAATCCGCCAGGACTGGGATGAGATAAGCGCGGCCGAGCTCGACCAAGGCGGTCATGATCAATTTTCTGATCGGAGTGAAGTATTCGCCGTAGGCGGCAGCTAACCGGTCACGTCAGCGACAGACGTCGATCACCACCTGTGCGCCGGCCGTGGCTCTTTGGCCATCTCCAGTGACGATGTTGATGCACACGACGCCGCGACGATGTCATGCCCCCTGGAGTGGAACGATCTTCGAGCTAATGATGCCTGTGCCGCCGATCACTATCTCCACAGGTTACTTTCCTTCGACGGTCGCGGGACGTTCACATTGTTTCGATACTCCACCGAGGAGCTGCAGGCTCTTCCTGGCACGTCCAGTAGAAAGTAAAGAAAACAAACTTCGTAAACGCGCCCATGGAAGCTCCCACCGTCGCGGTTGAGGCGTCGCGGGTAAATTCGATGGCATGGACCGCTTCCGCCCTACGACGAAAGACCCTCGCTCCTCTTAAGTCCTAAGGGGGTTATTTGATGAGCGCGGTAAGCGCCTTGTCATTGGTGTCGAGGCAGTAGACAGCGAGCAGCCTCGCGCCTGAACTCACATCAGCGTGGGGCGGCCATCGATAAAGGCTGCGCTACGCGGCGGTCGAGATAATGGTTCGGATCTTCGCGGACTTTCTACCTCTGGGTATCTACCAGCCTTTTTTCGGAGCCGGCACTTATGCCCCGATGGGCTTCACACCGTACTTTTGATAGTAGGTACTCCTGATTTCGTCCTGACTTCGAGGAGGGCGGGCGAAGACATGGGCTGGAGATAGCAACGGGCTGATTGAAGTGGTTTCGATTTTGACAACGTGATCGACAGGATACTCTAGGCCATTCGTCGCCCGAACCCAGTCGGCGATCATTAAGGACTCGCCATCTTCTGGCGGCAGTATCAACGCACGGCCCTTGAATCGGTAGCCGCGCCTCTGGAAGATGTCGACTACGTTAATTTCGACAGCGGGATTGCGCTTCAAGTTCAATATCGTCCGAGGCGAGGCGATGTCGGCGAAGTATAGAATGCCGGTTCTCACCGTCAAAGACGCCTTCGGGGAAAGATTTGGCGTTCCATCCTCGTTGACTGTCGCCACAAACGACAATATCGCTTGTTTGATGATTGCCTCCATGTCGGCAGTGATTTCAATCATAGATACCATCTCCTTGCTCTTCGCGAGCGCTTCTAGCCAGCTGTCACTTGCAGCCCGCGTTGCACCGCCGGCCGCGCGAGGCCACGGGTGAGCCACGCCTGCACATGAAGAAAGCGGTCGAAGCCGACGAGATCGCGTGCTTCGTAGAAGCCGATCAAATTGCGCACCCAGCCGAGCAGCGAAATGTCGGCGATGCTGTAGTCGGCCCCCATCACCCAGTCCCGGTCCGCGAGCCGTTGGTCCAGGACACCGAGCAGCCGCGCTGATTCGTTCGCGTAGCGGTCGCGCGGGCGCTTGTCTTCATAGGCCTTACCGGCGAATTTGTTGAAGAACCCGACCTGGCCGAACATCGGCCCCACTCCGCCCATCTGCCACATCACCCACTGGATCGTTTCATAGCGGGTGTTTGGATCGGCCGAGATGAATTGTCCGGTCTTGTCGGCAAGGTAGAGGAGAATCGCGCCCGATTCGAACAGCGCGAGCGGTGTTCCGCTAGGCCCATCAGGGTCGTAGATTGCGGGAATCTTTCCGTTGGGGTTGAGCGCGAGAAACGCCGGGTCGTGGGTTTCGTTCGCCATGATGTCGATCCGGTGCGGCTCGTAAGGAAGGCTCGTTTCCTCAAGCATGATGCCGACTTTCACTCCGTTGGGCGTGGAAGTGGAAAAGAGTTGCAGCCGATCGGGATACTGCGCCGGCCAGCGCGCAAAAATTGGATGATCGACGGTCACTTTCTTCCTCCCAGATAAGCGGGCCGCGCCGGGCCGGGGCAAAGGCGAATTCTCCGCCAGGATGCGAGCCGAGCTCGCCCGCTGGTGCATCCAGAAAAGCAGGCAACGATACGGCCGCGGTATGGCATGGGTATCCGGGCACGACCTTGGAAATCAGCTGAGAGACGACGGGATGGATGGGCACAGCCTGCCCCACGCACAGGCCCGCGGGGAAGCGCTGACAATCCATGGGGGAGGGGATAACCGCTCGCCTTCGCTGCTTCCTCACGGACGAACTCGGATGATCGTTTTCCCGCTGATCCGTCGCGTCGGATTGAAAGCGGCGACAGCCTCATCAAGGGGCGCGATGTTTCCGATGTTTGTACGCAGTCGTCCGTCCCGTACCCGCTGGACGATCTCACCCAGTTGCGCGCGATCGGACACCAGAACAAAGTCGATCGCCAAGCCGTCGGCGGGCCGCGCTTCGGTCGGCCCGGCGATGGTTACCAACGTTCCTCCGGTTCGAACCAGGCCGGCGGACCGCTTACCGATCTCGTCCCCGATGACGTCGAAAACCAGATGGACACCGCCGGCGCCTTCGAGATCGTCGTTCTCGAGGTCGACGAACTCCTGCGCGCCGAAGTCGATCGCTTTCTGACGGTCGGCGGCACGTCCCGTGCCGATGACGTAGGCACCGGCCTCTCGTGCGAGCTGTGTCACCATCGAGCCGACCGCGCCGGCCGCGCCGTGCACGAGAACGCTCTGCCCCGCCTGAAGGCGACCGTGCACGAACAGTCCCTGCCAAGCAGTCAGGCCCGGCATCGCCACGGCCGCCCCCACCGAGAACTCGACGTCTCCTGGCAGCGGTGCGAGATTGCGTGCCTCCACTGCCACATACTCGGCCAGAGTGCCGCCGCGATACGAGTCCGAGAGACCGAACACCCGTTGTCCTACCGACAGTCCGGTCGTGCCATAGCCGAGAGCGGTGACAATACCTGCCAGCTCCTGGCCGGGAATCGTTGGCGACCGGTCACGGTCGAGACGATCGGTCCAGGTCGAAGGCCACGTCAGCTCGCCCGAGGTGAATCCAGACGCATGAACCTGAACGACGACGTCATTTATCGCTGCCTGCGGCTCGGGTCGCTCCACCAGCTTCATCCCCGCCGTTCCCGCAGCCTGGTCCGTTACAACGATCGCTTTCATGGGAATGATCTCCTCTCATTTGTCTCATTGCTGGGTATGATCTGCGCTTCAATCCGGATAAAGCGGCGCCCAGAATAGCGACGATTCTCATGACACTGTTCCCTGTACTGGTGAACCGCTAGCGGTCGAGCCGTCGGACGTGCTCTTCCCGGTCCTGTCGATGTGCGGATTGCGCGCACCGAGAAGGGTGAATAGGGTGGCGACGACGGCAAGTCCGCCGTATCCGAGCGTGATCTGCGGAAGCGAGAACAGGCTGGAAAGTTGCCCGGAGATGAGGCTCGGGAAGGCGGCGCCGCTGTAGCAGAGAAGGTAGATCGCGCTGAAGATTGGTGCCCGTTCGGCGAGAGTGCTCCCGTGCAGCAAGCCGCGTGTGGCGGCGCTGATGGCGATGCCCTGGCCGGCACCGGCAACCATGGTCGCGGTGATGAACAACGCCAGTGCGCCGGCTAAGATTGCAGTGCTGATGCCGATCATTCCGGCCACGAAGGTGATCATACCGACGCGTTGGGCTACCGCGGATGTGAACCAGCCACCAATGGGAGCGCCGAGAACGCTGGGGGTCATATAGGCAGCGAACGCTAGCCCGAGGATCAACGGGCTGCGGGTGTGGAGTTCATCTTGTACAAGCGCAGGCATGAACGCTTGGTAGAAGCCCCCGCTGGCCCAAGTAGCCAGAAACACCGCCGCCGCGACAGGGAGCAGATGCCTGACCCGCGCCGGTACGCTGACCTGGGGTAACAGCGATCGCCAAGCGCCCGGAGTCGGAGTTGCTGTTTCCGGACTGATTGCGACGAGTGCAACAGACAGTAATAGGAAGCAAACGCAGACGAGATAGATGAGTTCGCGCGGCCAGGGGCCGAACTCAACAAGCGCGCCGGATGCTATGGCGCCGATAGCGACGCCGAGCATCGGTCCTTGACTAGTGACAACGGACGCCAACCATTCCGGTCTGCTGGGTGCCGCATCGACGATGTAGGAGGTCAGACTGCTGCCAGCCAACCCGGTGCCGAGGCCGACGAGGAGCCGACCGGCCAGCAGAGTGTCGATGTCATGCACATTCAGCAACAGCAGACACCCCAGCAGGAGAAGACCGAGGCTAGTGATCGCAGTGACCCGGCGGCCCAGATGATTGGACAGCCGTCCCAGTACCAACAGTGCGGATATGGTGCCGACGGCGTACGCAACGACGGCCATCGAAATACCGGCGTTAGTGAACCCGTCTTCTGTCCGGTAGGTGTTGTAAAGGGGGATCGGAGCGGCCGCAGCGGCGAATGAGACCACCAAGGAAACTACCGCTGATAAAAATGCCAGCGGGAGCATTCCGCTCCTGTAAGACTTGCTGATCACTGGTGGCAAGTTTTGCATCGAGTAGCGAATCGATCGTCTTCCAAAGAAATCGGGCGCGCAGATCCGAGTTCTCCGGTTGGTTTGCTTCACTAGGTGGCGGTGATATTGGTGCCAAGCTGACGAGTGGCCCCATCGCTGAGAGCTGCCACATCCGTCCTTTGGATATTGTCGATCAGGTACTGCCATCGTCGATCCGCGCGGCGTACGACGCCGCTCGCTGAGCCTTCAACGGGTTTGCGACTTAGACCGTTGCCATCAATTGACCGATCCAGCCCGATCAGCGCGAAATCGCCGTCAACGTACACATGACGCGCGCTGGCCTTGAGCGGCAAACCGTACTTGAGATCGCACTCGAGTCGAGCGGCGATTTCGGTGGTAGTAGTTCGTCCGTCACTCGTAATGAAGACGGGCTTTGGGTCATACATTGGCATCATCGCGCCGACCTTCGGAGTGAAAACGCTCGAGCAGCGACGTCAGAATGTTTTCGGGTTTGGAAGCGAGCGGATTGGGTCCGGACATCAGGGGTTTCCTGCTCGTGTTGGCTGAAACGGTTGTCCTGGTCGTTATTCGACTGAGTGGCTGTCAAGGTCGCAGCGCGGCTCGAAAGTTTCCAATAGCCAGTACTTATGGTTTCCATAGCGGGGGGAATTGTGCGGCGACAGTCCTCAATCCCGTTCTTAGATCAAGGCAAGTTGCTTAGCCGCGGCTGTGTCATCTACGTTAACCGAAAGCGTTGATCTTCGGCCGGCGTGGAGCGGTGCTTCTGTGTTCTCCGTCCGATCTGCAGCTACCGGTCGCCCCCGATTGACCAAGCAGAATTTTTGCTGACCTCCAAAGATCAAAGGTCAAGGCTGACTCCCACGGCGGTCGACACGCAACCATCTCCTCCTTGTTTGGAGCCTCCGACGCGCACTGGCTTCGTCTCCTATCGGGCCAGGAAGAGATCAGGAACACATATCGTGGAAAATACGAGCTAATCTCCGGGCCGTAGTAATCAGAAGCGCGCTCGGCGCAATACAGTATGCTGCGTGGCAATTCAGGTTCTTGAGGTTTTATGTCTCAAATCGACTGGTTGAGTCATCTCCTGCAAATCATCACCGTTACCGGCCAGCTTGAGGTCCGCTGCGCCTACGGCGCACCATGGCGTATTATCTGGCCGAGGGCGGCGGCGAACGAGATCCCCTACCATGTCATAGTCAAGGGCCGTGCCATTTTCGAGGACCCTGAATCGAGAACGGTGCAGGAGCTTGGGAGCGGGGATATCGTGCTGCTCCCTCACGGTTCGGCGCATGTGCTGCACGACGGTAGCGGCCAAGCGCCGATCAACACGCACGAAAGCAGGGGCTCCGCAGGATGGATGTTGAGCGAGAACAATGGACCGGGTGAGCAACTAGATCTGCTGTGCGGACGATTTTTCGTCGTGCCACCCCATGATCGATTAGTCCGCAACTACCTGCCAGCAAATCTGGTCGTGCGGGCTCTGAAAAACCACGGGGAAGAGGACATCGCGTCGGCATCGAGTCAACTTTCCGGACTCGTCAGCTTAATGCGAATGGAGTCCGCTGAGGATAGAGCGGGAGGACGCGCCATTCTGAACGCGCTTTCTTCGATCTTGTTCACTCTCGTTCTCCGCGCCGCGAGCGAATCTGGAAAATCCACCGAAGGCTTGTTGGCCCTTGCTGGCCATCCGAGATTGGCGCCGGCCATTGCGGCGATGTTCGCTGATCCGGCGCGACCTTGGAAGCTTCCCGATCTGGCCGATCTATGCGGCATGTCACGCGCGACATTCATGCGCCAGTTTCAGGACAAGTTAGGTCGCTCCGCCCTCGACCTGTTGACCGATCTGCGCATGAGCATGGCCGCCAACGAGCTCAAGAAGCTTAGGATCAGTACGGAGGCTGTGGCTGAGACGGTCGGGTATCAATCGGTTTCGGCCTTCCGGCGTGTATTTGCGGAGAGGATGGGGATGACACCAGGCGAATGGCGCCGACTGGCGCACAATGGCGATGAGTCCGAACCTTCGCCAGAATGATCCTTTTGAGCGCCAATTTGAGCCAATAGAGGCTAGAAAAGATCACGTCCCACGGTAAATTGGGCTCCGTCACTTGATAACGGAGCAACCCAATGAACCAAGCCGCTACAACTGTTGCCGCTGCCGATCCGGAGCCCTGCCGTTCACTTGGGCAGCCGCTGCCGACAAACGCCGTGATCGAAACTATTCTGAGCCGCAGTGCTGCGAAGTATTACGACTCGACGGCCGTCCTCAGCGACGATCAGATCCGCGACCTCGTGCGGATCGGCACGTCAGCGCCGACATCCTTCCATCTGCAGAACTGGCGCTTCATCGCCGTGCGCTCACCCGAAGCAAAGGCTCGGCTGCTTCCGATTGCCTGGAATCAGCCCGCAATTACCGAAGCAGCCGTCACCTTCATCATGGTCGGCCAGTTGGCCGATGCCAGCACCGTCCCTGACCGTCTGGCGCCAGTCGTGGAAGCGGGAATCATGCCGGCACAAATGGTCCCGGAATGGGAGGGGCCCGCCCGCGGTCTTTACGACAATCATCCGCAGCGCCAGCGCGACGAGGCTGTACGCTCCGCTACCTTCGGCGCCGCAGCCATCATCTATGCAGCCCGCTCGCTAGGCCTGAGTTCGACACCGATGATCGGCTTCGATGCAGAAGCCGTGCACAAAGAGTTCGGCCTGGCCGAACACGAAATCCCGGTCATGCTGTTGACCGTCGGGCCGGAGCGGCCCGGCAACTGGCCGCAGAAGCCGCGTCTGCCCGTGGCCGACGTGCTGCACTTCGCATAACCAACTCTGAAATCAACTATCCAAGGAGAAATATCATGGCCAGAGCTGTCGCTGTGAAGCCGGACCACGTTCCGGCCGATTCGAAACCGACCCTCGATATGTTCACCAAGAACATCGGGTTCACGCCAAACATGCTTGCGACCTTCGCGCAAAGCCCGATCGCGTTCAACGCATGGGCCGCTCTGCTCGGCTCCTTGAGCAAGGCACTCGACGTCAAGACCCGCGACAGCATCGGCCTTGCCGTCTCCGAAGTGAACGGCTGCAACTACTGCCTGACGGTGCATAGCTTCACGGCGGAGCATATGGCCAAGCTGCCGGCGGAGGACATTGTTCTCGCCCGAAAGGGTCACGCAACCGACCCGAAGCGGGATGCCGCCGTCCAGTTTGCACGCAAGATCATCGAGAGCCGAGGCCATGTCACAGACGCCGATCTGCAAGCCGTCCGCGATGCTGGCTACACGGATGCGAATATCATGGAGATCGTCGCGCTCGTGGCCATGTACTCGCTGACGAACTTCTTCAACAACATGTTCAATCCCGACAAGGACTTCCCCGCAGTCGCACCGGCCGGCTCGATCTGAGCCTGCCAGTGGTATCAACCGCCTCCAAGGAGCTATGGAGGCGGTTGATGCAAGAGCTTCCTAGCCATTTGGATCCCTCGCATGAATATCCTCCATATTGATAGCAGTCCTCGCCCGAAATCTCATAGCCGTGAGCTTTCGGCGGCGATCGTCAAGAAGCTTCTTCAGGTTGCGCCGGATGCGAGCATCAGGCAGCTTGCCGAAACACTCATTCGGGAAGTCGAGGCGGCTGATGTGATTGTCATTGGAACGCCAATGCACAACTTCACTATCCCTTCGGTTCTTAAAGCGTGGATCGACCAGGTCCTGCGCGTCGGCCGCACAATGGAGTCAACGCCCGTCGGGAAGGTGGGAATGCTTCCGGATCGTCCGGTTTTTATCGGCGTCGCTTCCGGCGGCGTCTTTACCGCAGCGCGAGGAAATCAGCCTGATTTTCTCGCGCTCTATCTGACGCTGGCACTGAACTCTATTGGGCTAAAGACGCTGCAATTCCTTCCGCTGCAGGCCACCGCGTTTATTGAAGAGGGCCAAGCTTCGCTAGCGAGCGAGAAGGCAATTGACGGTATCGACTTGACAGTCGTGCGAGAGCTTCGAGACGTCGCTGCTTGATCAGCCGTGCTCTCGAGTATCGCCAGACCGTATCGCAATGCTCTCCGTGCTCTGGACAAAGTCGCACCAGCGGCATTCTGAGGGCCCATGGCCAGCCTTGACAAGCGCCCGTTTAACCTCCGGCCCCCGCGGGACTATCAACACGAGGTCTTCCGATGATTAGTACGCTTCCGCAAATCGGCGACAGGATCACCGACAAATCAGCATCGCCCGATGAAAGCAGCGTTCGCGACTGGATCGGAGCAGATGGCTTCGAATACTGGGCCAAGCTGCGGTCCTGGATCGATGAATCCTACCCCGAAGTTTTCGCGCCGGATTGGCTCTACGGTGGAAAGAACCGCGGTTGGTCCCTGCGTTACAAGAAGACCAAGGCGTTCTGCCACCTGGTGCCGGAATTCCGACGAGTTTCAGCTGTGGTGGTCATGGGTAGAGCAGAGCAAGAAAAGTTTGAGGAGCGGCGCTATGTTTGGCACCCGCAATTGATCAAACTCTACGATGACGCGAAAACATACATCGACGGAAAATGGCTAACGATTGCCGTCGCATCGGCAGATGATCTGCATGATGTGACGAACCTTCTGACTATGAAGCGCCCGCAAAAGTCGCGCGGTTGAAGGTCAAAGGAATGCTGGTTTGCCGGCGATAGCTCCAAGGATACGAAGAGTATATGAATCTTTCCGCTTCAATCGGAGTCTGCCGCGCCGCCCCGACGCCAAGCAGCAGCCCAACGCCGCCTGCCTTTATGCCCGTCGCAGGCTCCTGCAGCCGGCTGGGGGGCTCCTGGCGGCTAGGCAGATTTCGCGACCAGCATTGCCTGTTCGACGCTCACTGATTGGCTCATGCGTGCCGATACAGAATGATTGGAACGCCCGGAGCAAATTGGCTCAGGAAGTCGAAGTCCGGCTCGCACAGCGGGCCGGCGTGGCTCGTGCCAAGCAAATTGCGATGCTCGGGCGTCGACATACCCCCGCTGTGACTCGAACCCCCGACCGGTCGACAAGGGCGAGATGGTCGCGTGAGAGGAGATCGGGATCTGACCACCGATTGACCATCGAAACGACGGGAACAAACGGCGATAAAGGTGGTCAATCGCGAGCAATTTTCATTGTTTTTGTTGATCTTTTCGGCCGCTATTTACGTTCGGGACGCAGGGGTCGCAGGTTCGAATCCTGCCACTCCGACCATTCTTCCAAAAGTCGACGTATTCCCAGAGGCTTGGCAGACCGGCCGCCGGCGCCTCGGGAGCGCCTTTTTGCAACGATTTTCGAGGCGGGTCCACGGCCGATTTGGCCCAAGCAGGGACGTCTGTGCGCGTGGCATGGCTCGCGCGGATCAAGGCGTTTTCCGTCCACGCCGATTGCGGTCGACGAGGTCGCGCAGGTTGGCGCATCTGACCGGCCCGCAGCCCTGGCACTCCGTTTGCTCAGTCATGACCAAAGGCAGCCCCTAGCGGAGGGACTGTTTCAGGTTGAGGCAAAACAATGAAAGAAGTGTCCCGTTTCGGCTCCAATGGAGAGCTTCGGCTCAGCGCGCTGATTGCGGATCTGTGGTGGCGCGTTCAGCTCATGAACTCCGATATCCTCGAAGAAGAGGCCAAGGCCGGGGTGTTTGACGTGAAGGACCCGTCCTATCCGTTGCTCGCGATGAACCTTCGCGCGCGACGTGAGAATCTCGTGTCGACGATAAACGCGCTGGAGCAACGCGCGAAATCGGGCCGCGCCGCGGCGTGAGGTCGGTGCTCTGGCTGCGCGCCAATGGTTGGGTTGGTTGACCGGCCGCCTGTTTCGGCAATTTGGCCCGCGTCGCCCACGGCAACGGCCTGGGCCGCAAGACACAGCGAGATCACCGCCGCGCCACCAGCACGCCGACCAAAAACGCCACCATCAGCGACGGCAGCGGCGCCTCGCGCACCATGCCGCGGACGATGTCGGGCCAGTGCGGGGCCGGGACGAGACTTGGCGACCTGACGTCGGCCAGCGGCGTCATGCCCCATTCCGAGGCGAGGTCGGTGATCTCGCGTGTGGCCAGGCGCGAGCCGTCGCGGACGCGGAAGATGGCGGCGTCGGATCGGTCGCGCGGCGCGAGCGCCATCAGCGTCGCGATCGCGGTGCGCAACGTCATCTCGCCATAGCCTTGCAGCCTCACCGACTCCTCGGGGTCGGACGTCATGCGAAATCCCTCACGGCGCGAAGTGGCGCGCGATGGTGAATGCAGCCGCCGCGCATAGGACCAGCGTGGAAATCGCGCCGGTGACGCCGCGCGCAAGATGGGCCCGCGTCAGGTGCCTGGTCATGATCTTGCTCCATGTTCAGCATGGAAATGGTGGTGCGCGAGGTTGGTTCCTTGCGGCACGCGCGAATCGCGAAAGGCCTGATGACTTGCCCTGATTACTTGCGCAGCAGCTCGCTCAGGGCGGCCGTCGCCTCGGCGCAGCGGATGTCGTCGATCTCGCGCGACAGGCTGAGCGCGCTCGATCTCAGCTCCTCGATCTTCCAGCTCTCGGGATGCTGGCTTTCGAGCTGGCCGAGCCGCTTGTTCAGCTCGTCCAGTCTCGACTGGAGCTGCCCGATGCTGGCGGCCCCATTCACTTTCCAAACGCGCTGTGCACGCATCGTATTTCCCCTGCTGGTCTCACGGCGTTGTGAGAGCGGTTCGTGGCCGGAATGGGAGTTTCTTTTGTCCGGCTTCAGGCGGTGGGGAACCGTTGCAGATTGGCAACGAAGTTCCCTTGTTTTTGCACGCGATCGCATGATGAGACCTGCAGGCACAGAATTTGATTCCAACCGGCAAGGTCGTGGGTGTTGCCGCGGTATCGGCGAACCGCAAAGCGAATAAAGGAAAGACGCGTGGCGAGATTTGTGAATGTTGCGGCCGGTCAGCTTGGCCCGATCGCGAAAAGCGAGACGAGGACCGAGGTGGTGGCGCGGTTGATGGCCATGATGCGCCTGGCGCACGCAGACGGCTGCGACCTGATCGTGTATCCCGAGCTCGCGCTAACCACGTTCTTTCCGCGCTGGTATTTCGAGGATCAGGCCGAAATCGACAAATTCTTCGAGCGCGAAATGCCGGGGGCGGAGACGCGACGCCTGTTCGACCTCGCGCGCGAACTCGGCATCGGGTTCTATCTCGGCTATGCCGAGCTGACGGTCGAGGCCGGGATTCCCAGGCGCTACAACACCTCCGTCCTGGTCGACAGAACTGGCGCGATCGTCCTGAAATATCGCAAGGTGCACTTGCCCGGCCATGCCGAGCACGAGCCGTGGCGCAAATTCCAGCATCTGGAGAAGCGCTATTTCGAGCCCGGCGCAGGTTTCGGTGTGACCAGCGCCTTGGGCGGCGTGATGGGCATGGCGATCTGCAACGACCGCCGCTGGAGCGAGACCTACCGGGTGATGGGCCTGCAGGGCGTCGAGATGGTGCTGATCGGCTACAACACGCCAGTGCACAATCCGCCCGCACCCGAGCACGACCATCTCTCGCTGTTTCACAACCATCTGGTGATGCAGGCCGGCGCTTATCAGAACGGCACTTTCGTGGTCGGCGTCGCCAAGGCCGGCATCGAGGAGGGCGTGGAGCACATCGGCGGCAGCTGCATCATCGCGCCCTCGGGCGAGATCGTTGCGAGTTGCACGACGAACGGCGACGAGATCGCGATCGCCCGCTGCGATCTCGATCTCTGCAATTCCTACAAGCGCACCACCTTCAATTTCGACGTCCACCGCCAGCCACGGGCCTATGGGATGATCGTGGAGCGGAAGGGCGTGACGACGATGGCGGACGGGACGCCGGTGCCGCCGAAGGCGTGATTGGTCTCGTGCCTTACCTTGCGACGCTGCTTCTCCGATGTCGTCCTGGCGGAGGCTAGGACGATGGAGCTTCGTTGCCCGACGGGCAAAATACCCGGTACGGTGTCAAGCGGCTCGGTCAAAAATATTCCACTTTCCAGAAATTCGGAATTGGCGTATGTATCGCCCATCCCGGCTCACCCTTGAGGGGCGATCATGTGTCGTGATGATCGTAGAGCCGGGCTTGCGGTGGACGCGGCAGCGTCGGGCGCGAGGTTAAGGGCAGGGCGGATTGCTCTCCGTGAGCCCTGAAGGCTTCGCGCGGACGGACGGCGCTGTCAGGTTCGTCGCGTCAGCATTTCGATGGCAAGGTGCACAACGCCGTCGAACCCTGCGGCGCGGAGAATGTGTCGGCTATGTCCCCGAACACCCGTCGGTCATGTCCCCGGGCTGAACACTCGACCGGGCGATCCAGTATTCCGAGACGGTTGAGGTTCAATCGAGAGGCCGCGGCCTACTGGATTCCCCGCCTTCGCGGGAATGACAGTGGCATTTGGAGGACGACGACGGTGCCCCTTGCTCCGTCATTGCGAGGAGCCCTTGCGACGAAGCAATCCAGAATCCCTCCGCGGAAAGATTCTGGATTGCTTCGCTGCGCTCGCAATGACACTGCTAAACTAGCGTTCACAACCAAGTGTCTTTATTCGGAAACGTTCGTTCCCTATCATGCCGCGATGCAAAAAGCTGCCCGCCGATCTCAGTCTGCCGCCCGTCCGCCCGGCCGTCCCCGGGAGTTCGACATGCATACCGCGCTCGACAGGGCCGTGCGCGTGTTTCGCGAGCGCGGTTATCATGCCACCTCGATCGGCGACCTCACCGCGGCGATGCGGCTGGCGACCGGGAGCGTCTACAAGGCGTTCCGCGACAAGCATGCCGTGTTCCTGGCCGCCTTCGAACGCTACACCACGCTGCGCCAGGAGCAGACGCACAGCGCTGCGGCGCGCGGCGCGAACGGCCGCGAGCAAATCCGCAACGTGCTCCTGTCCTATGTCGAGCATTCCCAGGGCACCGAGGGGCGGCGCGGCTGCCTTGTCGTCGGCAGCGCGGTCGAACTGTCCGCGCTCGATCCGGTGGTCGGCGCCCGCGTCAATGCGCAGCTCAAGACAAACGAAAGCTTCATCGCCGGCCTCATTCGCAAGGGGCAGGCCGATGGCTCAATTCCCCGCCATGTCGCCGCCGACGACACCGCGCGGCTGATGATCTGCATCACGCAGGGCATGCGCGTCGTCGGCAAGGCGCGCCTGCCGCTCGACGGGATGCGTCTGGTCGCCGTCGCGATGAAGCTGCTCGCCTGAATTTTTTGGTCATATTAGGGAATAATCATTCCCTAATCCTGGAGACCATGCGAATGACGATGAATGCCACGATCGAGACCGCGCCCGGACCGGATGCGGTGTCGCAGCGCCTGACCTTCGTGCTTGCCGCGGCCTGTGGCATGGTCGCCGCCAACATCTATTATGCCCAGCCGCTGATCGCGCCGATCAGCACCGCGCTCGGCCTGTCGCATGCCGCCGCCGGGCTGATCGTCACCATGACGCAGATCGGCTATGGCGTGGGGCTTCTCTTCATCGTGCCGCTCGGCGATCTCGTCGAGAACCGCTCGCTGATCTGCTCGGTGATCGCGCTTGGCGCGGCGGCCCTGCTTGCCGCGGCGTTCGCGACCCACGCGCTGCCGTTCCTGATCGCCGCGCTGTTCATCGGGCTCGGCTCGGTCGCGGTGCAGATCATCATTCCCTATGCCGCGCATCTGGCGCCCGAGGCCATCCGCGGCCGCGTCGTCGGCAACGTTTCGACCGGCCTGATGCTCGGCATCATGCTGGCGCGCCCGGTGTCGAGCTTCGTCACGGCGGCGCTGTCGTGGCACGCAGTGTTCTTCGGCTCGGCCGCGCTGATGATCGTGCTCGCAGCCGTGCTCTGGATGACGCTGCCGACGCGCAAGCCGGTCGCGCGGATGCATTATGGCGCGTTGCTGCTGTCGATGCCGCAGCTGGTGCGCACGACGCCGCTGCTGCGCCGCCGCGCGCTTTACCAGGCGAGCCTGTTCGGCTGCTTCACGCTGTTCTGGACGGTGGCGCCGCTCCAGCTCGCGGGCGCGTTCGGCTTCACCCAACGCGGCATCGCGCTGTTCGCGCTCGCCGGCGTCGCCGGCGTGTTCGCGGCGCCGATCGCAGGACGGCTCGCCGATCGCGGCCATAGCCGCATCGCGACGCTGATCGCGATGCTGCTCGCGGCCGTCGGCTTTCTGATCACGCATGTCGGCGCGGCCGGATCGGCGCTGAACCTCGCCTGCCTGGTCGTGGCCGCGATCGCCATCGACATCGGCGTGCAGGGCAACGTCGTGCTCGGCTTCCGCGCCATTTTCCTGCTCGGGCACGAGCACCGCAGCCGCCTCAACGGCCTCTACATGGCGACGTTCTTCGCCGCCGGCGCCGCCGGCTCCGCGCTCGGCGCCTTCGCCTTCGCGCAAGGCGGCTGGACGCTCGCATCGGCCATTGGCCTTGCCCTGCCGGTGGCCGGCTTGCTCTATGCGGCCACCGAGTAGCCGCCGGCATGGCCGGAATGGTGCGATACGGCCCGTTTACCAACCCCGCGAGGCCGCAATTTCCGGCTCGCGGTCCGGCCGCCGCTGTAGTACTTTGGTCGCAAGCGGACCTGGTTAACAGGCGGCAGGGGGAGGCTGATGAGGCGTACGGGGCTGTTTGGCGTACCGCAGGTACGGCCATGGTCGTGGCAGGCGTTTCTGCTCGGATTCGTGGTCGTCGCGATGTCGGCGCTGCTTCAGGGGATTTGTGTCGCGCTCGGCGCAAAACTCTATTTCGCGGCGTTCTTGCCCGGCCTTTTCGTGCTCGGGCTTGTCGCAGGCGTGCCGGCTGCGACCCTTGCCACGCTGCTGACCATTCCGCTGGTGTGGTGGGCGTTCATGCCGCCCTTCTTCGAGTTCAATGCGCTGACCAGCGCGAACACCGATTCCATCAACCTGTTCTGCCTGCTGGCCGTGCTGCTGATCGGCCTCGCCGATCTCTGCCGCGAGACGATGGCGATCGTCAGCCGCTGCGGGCTGAAGCGCCCGGGCGAGAGCGCGGCAACGAATCCGCAATAAGTCGGCTTTGCACGACCATACGCGTTGCGCGCGCGCAACAGTTCGGCAACCATCCGCGAGCTTGCCGCGCGCCGCTAACTTTTCGAAAAAGATTTGGCCGCAGTTTCTCCCGCGGGAATGACGAGGGAGTTTTCGGACATGAACGGCCAAATAACTGGGCACGCCATCTTGGAGAACGTGCGCCGCTACCGCGGCATCGCATCGCTCTATCGCCAGACCGCTGCATTCCGCCCGGGCCAGAGCTGGTCGCTGCTGGAGCAGGCGAGGGATTGGGAAGCGCGGGCGCTGTCGGAGCTGGAAGCCTATTTCGCGGCCCGCGCGGACCACGCGGCCCCACTCGCGGCCTGATCGTTAACCATCGGCACGGCCTCGGTCCATCTTGCCGAAGGTGCGATCGTCGGATCGTGCACGGGACACCACGCGGCGATTATGGAGTTGTCTCGGCGCGCGCCTGTGCTAGCAACGGCTCAACGAGATCCTTCACGTCGGCCGGGGCAAGCGATGATCACCTTCAACCGCATCTTCACGACCGAGCGCCTGCTCCAGATCATCGTGGTTCTGATCGCGACGATCGCCATGAAGCTGATGAGCTGAGCTTCCGCTGCCTATCGCCCGCCGAGTTCGGGCACGTCGGGCAGATAGTTCGAGCCTTCCGAACCCAGAAAATCGAACATCGCCTGCGCCGGCGGCAGCAGCACCTTGTCGCTGCGGCGGATCACGTACCATTGCCGGACGATCGGGAGGCCGGCGACGTCGAGCACTATGAGCCGGCCCTCGGCGAGCTCATGCGCCACGGTGTGCGCCGAGATGAAGGCGATGCCGAGCCCGGCGATCACCGCCTGCTTGATGGTCTCGTTGCTGCTCATCTCCATGCCGATGATCGGCTCGAGATCCGACTTCTGGAACATGCCTTCCATCAGCGTTCGTGTGCCCGAGCCCGGCTCGCGGGTGAGGAAGGTCTCGTGCACGAGATCGGTCAGGTTGAGGCCGGAATCCTTCTCCAGCCAATGTCCCTTGCGCGCGACGATGATGTGCGGATTGCGCCCGAGCTGACGGACGTCGACCGTGACGTCGGCCGGTGGCCGACCCATCACGGCGAAATCGAGGTCGTAGCCGTGCATGGCCTCGCGGATCTCCTCGCGGTTGCCGATGGTGAGCTTGATCTCGATCTTGGGATAGCGCTTCGAGAATGCCGCGATCGCGTGCGGCACGAAATATTTTGCGGTCGAGACCGCGCCGAGCTGCACAGTGCCGCCGGTCCGTCCCGCCAGCAGGTCGAGCGAGCCCTGGCAGTCCATGATCGCGGCCTCGACCCGTTCGGCCAGCGCCAGCACCTCCTTGCCAGCCTCCGTCAGCAGCATGCCGTCACCGGTCCGCTGCACCAGCGGCAGGCCGGCGAGGTCCTGAAGCTGCCGAAGCTGCTGGGTCACGGCCGGTTGGGTCAGCCCGAGATGGCTGGACGCCGCCGTCACGCTGCCCTTGGCCGAAAGCGCCGCGAGTGAGCGCAGCTGCCGGATCGTCAGATGCCGGAGCTGGGCCGCCGCATGGCCGGGGCCGTTATAAGAAAATTCTCTGAGGCTCATTATGAATAGAAATTTTCCTTATTAAGCCGGCCCTGTCAATCTCGTCGTGCTGGGACGGACCGCATCGACCCTCCAAGGGGGAGGGAAATGGATGCGGCGCCAGCAAGGGGATGGACGCAGATGACCGGGCAACTCAGGCTGGACGACCACCTTCAACGGTACTCAGAGACCGCACCGCATGCGCTCGCCGTGGCGGCCGCAGTCGATGCCATCGCGGCAGCAGCGGTCGAGATCGCCGATCTCATCGCCTCCGGCGATCTCGCCGACGCCTCGGGCCTGACGACGGGCCGCAACAGCGACGGCGATGTCCAGCGCGATCTCGACGTCCAGGCTGATGCGATCCTGCGCCGCTGCCTCGTCAGGCTGCCGATCGCGGCGCTGGCGTCGGAAGAGATGCGCGAGGCCCAGATCGTCGACCGTCAGGGGCGCATCTGCGTCGCGATCGATCCGCTCGACGGCTCCTCCAACATCGACATCAACATGACCGTCGGCACGATCTTCTCGATCCTGCCGGCACCTGATGATCTCTCGCTCGCCTTCCATCAGCGCGGCTCGGCGCAGCTCGCGGCGGGCTTCGTCACCTACGGCCCGCAGACCTCGCTGGTGCTGACGCTCGGCGACGGCGTCGACATCTTCACGCTTGACCGTAAGGCGGGCTGCTTCCGCCTCGCGCGCAGCGGCGTGCAGATCTCCGAGGCCTGCGAGGAGTTCGCGATCAACGCGTCCAATCGCCGGCACTGGGATGCGCCGGTGCGCGCCTTCATCGACGAATGCCTCGCCGGTGTCGACGGGCCCGCCAACCACGATTTCAACATGCGCTGGATCGGCTCGCTGGTCGCGGAGGCCTATCGCATTCTCACCCGCGGCGGTGTGTTCCTCTATCCTTCGGACGCGCGACCCGGCTATGGCGACGGCCGCCTGCGCCTCACCTACGAGGCGCACCCGATGGCGATGATCATCGAGCAGGCCGGCGGCTCGGCCACGACCGGGCGCGAGCGCATCCTCGAGCTGTCTGCGCAAAGCCTGCATCAGCGCGTGCCGCTGATCATGGGCTCGAGCAATGAGGTGCGGAGGGTCAAGGAATTGCATTGCGATCCCCTGTTGGTTGCCAGCGTCTCCGCACCGCTGTTCGCGCGGCGCGGATTCTTCCGGCTCTGAGCGAGGCGTCCCATGTCCAGGAAGCATCCGATCATCTCGATCACCGGCTCCTCCGGCGCCGGCACTACCTCGGTCAAGAAGACCTTCGAGCAGATATTTTTCCGCGAGAAGGTCAACGCCGTCTACATCGAGGGCGACGCGTTCCATCGCTACGACCGCGCCGAGATGCGCGCGCAGATGGCGAAGGAGGCCGAGCGCGGCAACAAGCACTTCAGCCATTTCAGCCCTGAGACCAATCTGTTCGAGGAGCTGGAGCGCGCGTTCCGCGACTACGGCGAGACCGGCACGGCGGTGACGCGGCATTACGTCCACGACGCCGAGGAATCCGCGCTGCATGGCGCGGCACCCGGCACCTTCACCGAGTGGAAGCGGCTGCCGGAGAGTTCGGACCTGCTGTTCTACGAGGGCCTGCACGGCGCCGTCGTCACCGACAAGGTCAACGTCGCGCGCTATGCGGATCTCAAGATCGGCGTCGTGCCCGTCATCAATCTCGAATGGATCCAGAAGCTGCACCGTGACCGCAGCGCGCGCGGCTATTCGACCGAGGCCGTCACCGACACCATCCTGCGGCGGATGCCCGACTACATCCACTACATCTGCCCGCAATTCACCGAGACCGACATCAACTTCCAGCGCGTGCCAACGGTGGACACCTCCAATCCGTTCATCGCGCGCTGGATCCCGACGCCGGACGAATCGATGGTCGTGATCCGCTTCAAGAACCCACGCGGGATCGACTTCCCCTATCTGCTCTCGATGCTGCCGCAAAGCTGGATGTCGCGCGCGAATTCGATCGTTTGCCCCGGAGCCAAGCTCGATCTCGCGATGCAACTCATCCTGACGCCGCTGATCATGCAGCTGATCGAGCGCAAGCGGAGCCTGAAGTGATGCACAGCAACGACAACAACGGGAGGATCCGATGAATATCTCGGTTCATGCCGAAGCCGACCTTACGGCGGTCACGCATAACGATCTCGCCAACGCCGTCCGCTTCCTCGCGGTGGACGCCATCGAGACCTCGCAGTCGGGCCATCCCGGCCTGCCCATGGGCATGGCCGACGTCGCGACCGTGCTGTTCTCGCGCTTCCTCAAATTCGACTCGGCCCATCCCAACTGGCCCGACCGCGACCGCTTCGTGCTGTCGGCGGGCCACGGCTCGATGCTGCTCTATGCGCTGCTGCATCTGACCGGCGGCGATGTCAGCCTCGACGACATCAAGGCGTTCCGGCAATGGGGCTCCAAGACGCCGGGACATCCGGAATACGGCCACACGCCGGGCGTCGAGACTACGACTGGACCGCTGGGGCAGGGGATTGCGACGGCGGTCGGCATGGCGCTCGCCGAACGCATGGCCAATGCGCGGCATGGCGACCGCCTCGTCGATCACTTCACCTATGTGATCGCCGGTGACGGCTGCCTGATGGAAGGTATCAGCCAGGAGGCGATCTCGCTCGCCGGTCATCTCCAGCTCGCGCGTCTGATCGTGCTTTTCGACGACAACGGCATTTCCATCGACGGGCCGACCTCGCTCGCGACCTCCGACGACCAGCTCGCCCGCTTCGCCGCCTCCGGCTGGTCGGTGCGCCGTGTCGATGGGCACGATCCCGAAGCCATTGCACAGGCGATCGCGGAGGAGCGTGAGACCACAAAACCGTCGCTGATCGCCTGCCGCACCATCATCGGCTATGGCGCGCCTGATAGACAGGGCACCGAGAAGGCGCATGGTGCGCCGCTCGGCACTGAGCAGACCGCGGCCGCGCGGCGGGCGTTGGGCTGGGACTATCAGCCTTTCGTGGTGCCGCTCCCGATCTCGAAGGCGTGGCGGATGATCGGACAGCGCGGGCAGGTCGCCCGTCTTGCCTGGCTCGATCGCTATGAACGTGCGACGCCCGAGCAGCGCGACCTGTTCGTCGAGGGTAAGGCCGTCGCCTTGCCGGGCGCCTATGCGCTGGCTGCGGCGAAGTTGCGCGAGCGCTTCGCCAGCGAGCGTCCGAAGATCGCAACGCGCCAGGCCTCGCAACAGGTGCTCGACGGCATCGCCGGGGCGATTCCGGGCTTGGTCGGCGGCTCCGCCGACCTCACGCATTCGAACCTCACGCATGCCAAGGTGCAGGCTCCCGTCACGCGCGGGGCGTTCGCCGGCGACTACATCCACTACGGCATTCGCGAGCACGGCATGGCTGCCGCGATGAATGGCCTCGCGCTGCATGGTGGCTTCATCCCCTATGGCGGCACCTTCCTCGCCTTCTCCGACTACAGCCGGCCGGCGATTCGCCTTGCGGCTCTGATGCGGCTGCGCGTGATTCATGTGATGACTCACGACTCCATCGGCCTCGGCGAGGACGGCCCGACGCACCAGCCGGTCGAGCATGTCGCCGCACTGCGGGTGATTCCGAACCTTCTGGTGTTCCGCCCCGCCGATGCGGTGGAGACGCTGGAAGCCTGGGATTGCGCACTCACCTTGGAGAGCCGTCCGTCCGTGTTGTGCTTGTCGCGTCAGGCCTTGCCGACCTTCCGCAGCGATGTCCGCGGCAGAAATCGCGTCGCGCGCGGCGCATATCTCGTCGTCTCCCCTGACGGCGGCCGCGACGTGACGTTGATCGCGACCGGCTCGGAAGTGTCGATCGCGCTGGAGGCGGCCCGCCTGCTCGCGACCGAGCACATCCGCGCAGCCGTCGTCTCTGCACCCTGCTTCGCCCTGTTCGAGGAGCAGCCGGACGACTACCGCGCCACGGTGCTCGGTACTGCACCGCGTGTCGGCATCGAGGCGGCCGTAGCGGGTGACTGGCCGCGCTGGATCGGCACTGAGGGCGAGTTCGTCGGCATGCGCGGCTTCGGCGCCTCGGCGCCGGCGCCCGTGCTGTACCGCGAGTTCGGCATCACACCGCAAAGCATTGCGGAAGCCGCCCGGCGGGCGATCGCCCGCAAGAAACAATAAGGAGGATTAATCGTGGCTCGTATCACCCTTCGTCAATTGCTCGATCACGCCGCCAGCCACGGCTACGCGGTGCCGGCGTTCAACATCAACAACATGGAGCAGGGCATCGCGATCATGCAGGCGGCGGCCGAGGTCGATGCGCCGGTCATCATGCAGGCCTCGCGCGGTGCGCGCAGCTATGCCGGCGATCTCATGCTCTCGCACATGATCGATGCGCTGGAGCGGACCTATCCCGACATTCCGCTCTGCATGCACCAGGACCACGGCAATGACGAGGCGACCTGCGCCTCCGCCATAGCCCATGGCTTCACGTCGGTCATGATGGACGGCTCGCTCAAGGCCGACGCCAAGACGGCGGCCGATTATGACTACAATGTCGCGATCACCCGCCGTGTCGTCGACCTCGCCCATTGGGTCGGCGCATCCGTCGAAGGCGAGCTCGGCGTGCTCGGCTCGCTCGAGCACGGCGGCGGCGAGCAGGAGGATGGTCACGGCGTCGAGGGCAAGGTCAGTCACGATCAGCTGCTGACCGATCCGGACCAGGCCGTCGATTTTGTCCGCGCGACGAAGGTCGATGCCCTGGCGATCGCGATGGGCACCTCGCACGGCGCCTACAAGTTCAGCCGCAAGCCGGATGGCGACATCCTGGCGATGCGGGTGGTCGAGGAGATCCATCGCCGGCTGCCGAACACGCATCTCGTGATGCACGGTTCGTCCTCGGTGCCGCAGCCGCTGCAGGACATGTTCAATCAGTTCGGCGGCGAGATGCCGCAGACCTGGGGCGTGCCGGTCGAGGAGATCGTGCGCGGCATCCGAAGCGGCGTGCGCAAAGTCAATATCGACACTGACTGCCGTCTTGCGATGACTGCGGTATTCCGCAAGGTCGCCGCGCAAGCGCGCTCCGAGTTCGATCCACGAAAGTTCCTCAAGCCGGCGATGGATGCGATGCGCGAGCTTTGTCGCGAGCGCTTCGAGCAGTTCGGCACGGCAGGCCACGCCAGCAAGATCAAGGTCGTCCCGATGAGCGAGATGGCGCGGCGCTATCGCGCCGGCGAACTTGATCCGCGCATCGACGCCCGCGAACCGGTCGCTGCCTAGTCATTCAGAGAGAAGAGCAGGAGAGAGTCATGAACGCACACGCAGGAACCGTTCGCGGCAAGGAAAGATATCGCTCGGGCGTGATGGAATATAAGCGCATGGGCTATTGGGAGCCCGATTACACGCCAAAGGACACCGACGTCATCGCGCTGTTTCGTGTCACCCCGCAGGAGGGGGTCGACCCGATCGAGGCGTCGGCTGCGGTCGCCGGTGAATCCTCAACCGCGACCTGGACAGTGGTGTGGACCGATCGGTTAACCGCCGCGGAGAAATACCGCGCCAAGTGCTACCGCGTCGATCCGGTCCCCGGCTCGCCCGGCTCTTACTTCGCCTACATCGCCTATGACCTCGACCTGTTCGAGCCAGGCTCGATCGCCAACCTCTCGGCCTCGATCATCGGCAACGTGTTCGGCTTCAAGCCGCTCAAGGCGCTGCGTCTGGAGGACATGCGCTTCCCGGTCGCCTATGTGAAGACGTTCCAGGGACCGGCGACCGGCATCGTGGTCGAGCGTGAACGGCTCGACAAGTTCGGCCGCCCTTTGCTGGGTGCGACCATCAAGCCCAAGCTCGGTCTTTCGGGGCGCAACTACGGCCGCGTAGTCTACGAGGCGCTGAAGGGCGGGCTCGACTTCACCAAGGATGACGAGAACATCAACTCGCAGCCCTTCATGCACTGGCGTGACCGCTTCCTCTATTGCATGGAGGGCGTCAACCGCGCGCAGGCGGCCTCGGGCGAGGTCAAGGGCACCTATCTCAACATCACCGCGGCCACCATGGAGGACATGTACGAGCGTGCTGAGTTCGCCAAGGAGCTCGGCTCGGTCGTGGTCATGATCGACCTCGTGATCGGCTACACCGCGATCCAGTCCATGGCGAAGTGGGCGCGGCGCAACGACATGATCCTGCATCTCCATCGCGCCGGCCACTCGACCTATACGCGGCAGAAGAGCCACGGCGTGTCGTTCCGCGTCATCGCCAAGTGGATGCGGCTCGCCGGCGTCGACCACATCCATGCTGGCACCGTGGTCGGCAAGCTCGAGGGCGATCCGAACACCACGCGCGGCTATTACGACGTCTGCCGCGAAGATTTTAATCCGACGAAGCTAGAACACGGCATCTTCTTCGACCAGTCCTGGGCGAGCCTGAACAAGATGATGCCGGTCGCCTCCGGCGGCATCCATGCCGGGCAGATGCACCAGCTGCTCGACCTCTTGGGTGAAGACGTCGTGCTGCAATTCGGCGGTGGCACCATCGGCCATCCCATGGGCATTGCGGCCGGCGCGACCGCCAATCGCGTGGCGCTGGAAGCGATGATCCTCGCCCGCAACGAGGGCCGCGACTACGTCCACGAAGGGCCGGAGATCCTCGCCAAGGCGGCCGAGACCTGCACGCCGCTGAAGGCCGCGCTCGAAGTCTGGAAGGACGTCACCTTCAACTATCAATCCACCGACACGCCGGACTTCGTGCCGACGGCGCTGGAAACCGTTTGAGGAGATTCACATGAAACTGACCCAGGGTTGCTTCTCATACCTGCCTGATCTGACCGATGACCAGATCTACAGCCAAGTGCAGTACTGCCTTGCCAAAGGCTGGGCTGTGAACATCGAGTTCACCGACGATCCGCATCCCCGCAACACTTATTGGGAGATGTGGGGCCTGCCGATGTTCGATCTCCAGGATGCTGCCGGCGTGATGATGGAGCTCGCTGAGTGCCGCAGGGTGTATGGCGACCGCTACATCCGCATCAGCGGCTTCGATTCCAGCCACGGCTGGGAATCGGTGCGCATCTCCTTCCTCGTCAACCGGCCGAAGCAGGAAGCGGAGCTCGAGCTGGTGCGGCAGGAGGTGGGCGGCCGCGCGATCCGTTACACCACCGTGCGCCGACCGGCCGCGCACGCGTCAACTTAAGGCATCCGCTTCCGCGCGGAGCTCTCCCTGCTCCGCATCCTTGGCGGACCACTGCTTCGCCGCTCCCCCCGCGGCGAAGCCCTTTTCTTCGAGGTGCCGATGCTCGATGTGCCCCACGCAACGACGACCGAACACAGCGAGACCAGTTTCGATCTCCGCAAGGAGGCCGAAGCGGCTGAGATCACCGACACGCTGCAACAGCTCGAGCAGGAGCTGGTCGGATTGAAGCCGGTAAAGAACCGCGTGCGCCAGATCGCCTCGCTGCTGTTGATCGAGCGCATTCGGCAGCGCGCTGGATTGGCCTCCGCGCCGCCGACGCTGCACATGTCGTTCACCGGCAATCCCGGCACCGGCAAGACCACGGTGGCGCTGCGCATGGCCAAGATCCTGCACGGCCTCGGCTTCGTGCGACGAGGGCAGGTGATCTCGGTCACGCGCGACGATCTCGTCGGCCAGTATATCGGCCATACCGCCCCGAAGACCAAGGAGATATTGAAGAAGGCGATGGGCGGCGTGCTGTTCATCGACGAGGCCTATTATCTCCATCGCCCCGACAACGAGCGCGACTACGGCCAGGAGGCGATCGAAATCCTGCTCCAGGTGATGGAGAACCAGCGCGAGGATCTGGTCGTGATCCTCGCCGGCTATGGCGAGCGGATGACGAGCTTCTTCGCCTCCAATCCCGGCTTCCGCTCGCGCATCGCGCATCACATCGAATTTCCGGATTATGCCGAAGCCGAGCTGCTCGTCATCGCCGAGCTGATGCTGAAGGAGCGCGGCTATCGCTTCTCGGCGGCGGCGCGCGAGGCGTTCGAAAAATACATCGCGTTGCGCCGGACCCAGCCGTTCTTCTCCAATGCGCGCTCGATCCGCAACGCCGTCGACCGCATTCGCCTGCGGCAGGCCGATCGCCTGGTGTCCGATCTTGATCGCATGCTCGACGTCGCCGACCTCGAAACCATCGATCCCATGGACGTCCTGGCGAGCCGCGTCTTCGGCGGCGGCGCCGACTCGCGGAGTGCAAAATCATGACGAGAGAGATGATCATTGCTCCTTCGATCCTGGCCGCGGATTTCGCGCGTCTCGGCGAGGAGATCGCGGCGATCGATACGGCCGGGGCGGACTGGATCCATTGCGACGTCATGGATGGACACTTTGTGCCGAACATCAGCTTCGGCGCCGATGTCATCAAGGCAATCCGGCCGCTCACGAAGAAAGTCTTCGACGTGCATCTCATGATCGCGCCTGCTGATCCTTACCTCGAGGCGTTCGCGAAGGCCGGTGCGGACGTCATCACGGTGCACGCCGAAGCCGGCCCGCATCTCGACCGTTCGCTTCAGGCGATCCGCGCGCTCGGCAGGAAAGCCGGCGTTAGCCTGTGTCCCGCAACGCCGGAGAGCGCGATCGAATATGTGCTCGATCGCCTCGACCTCGTGCTGGTAATGACGGTCAATCCCGGCTTCGGCGGCCAGTCCTTCCTCGACTCCCAGCTGGCGAAGATCGCACGGATCAAGGCCATGATCGGCGACCGGCCGATCCGGCTCGAGGTCGATGGAGGTATCACGCGCGACAATGCCGCTGCCGTGGCTGCAGCGGGCGCCGATACGCTCGTGGCGGGGTCCGCCGTGTTTCGCGGCAAGAGCGCCGCCGAATACGCATCCAATATTGCGGCCATTCGCACCGCCGCCGAGGCCGGCCGGGTTCCAAAGACGAAAGATAATGCCGCGCGGCCGCTGCGCGTCGGAGAAAGTGCGCGCATCCGGTAGACTACGGAGAGCATCACCCAGGCGATTACGCCGAGGTATCGATCGCTTCATAGTGCGCATTTTTCTCCGGGGTCCTACGGAGAATCCAGCACGAATCGGCAACACCCTTCATGCCAGGGTAACCAAGAGCGCCGAAGCACGCGTTCGATTAATGCGCCGCGCTACAATCTGTGGTTTAATAACTGCAGAGGCGTGGAAGCACATTCAATATCTCCATTGGAATGCTGCCCATGGCTGGCGGGGAGCTGATCCACTGCTCGGGCCCGCTCAGCTCGTGCTCTAATTCGGCAGCCGTGAGGAGCTATCTCGATCTCGTCGGCGTGACCGTCGAGCGTCGCCTCTATGCCTAGCCCTTGATGGGTGCGGCGGGAATTCAGAGCGAGAGTCCGCTTCGACTGGAACTTTGGCTTCCTTGGGCATTTGCTAGAACTAGCTGAAGTCGGCGCCGCGGCGGGCGCAGCAAAACTTTTGCATGACCGCCATCGGCCTGACGCAAATCGGGGCAATAAGCCCTGTGAATGCGAGGGAGGGTCTCATGGAGAACGTACGTCGCTACCGGGCGCTGGCGTCCCTCTGTCGTCAGCAGGCCGCTTACCGGCCGCTCCAGAATTGGGAGCTCCTCGGCCAGGCCGAACATTTCGAATATCTCGCGGAAGTCGAGCTCAAGGCGCATTTCGACGCGTGCAACGCACAAGGCGGCGAGGACGTCGCTGAAGCCGGGCCATTGAAGACACCTGCCGCGGCGTAGCAGCGGCGGGCCGGCTCGGCTCAATGCGACATCAGCGTCGGAATCGTCATGGCCTCCAGCATGCCGCGGGTGACGCCGCCGAGAAAGCGCTCCTGCAATCGCGAATGGCCGTAGCCGCCCATCACCAGGAGATCGAGGCTCTCATCGGCCGCCAGAGATAGGATCGTGGGCTGGATGTCGGCGCGCGTGGCCGACAGGCCGACCGTGCGGGTCGAGAGCCCGCGCCGGCCGAGATGTCTTGCCAGATTGGTCGCTGAAGCTTCGCCGCAGGCCGCATCGGCTTCGTTGATCGTGATGATCACGATTGCCTCGGCGCGGGCCAGGAACGGGGCTGCGTCGCGCATTGCGCGGGCAGCGAGGGGGCTGCCGTCCCAGCAGATGCCGATCCGGTTCGCCTTGAAGGTCCCGCGGAAGGTGTACGGCAGGAACAGCACCGGGCCGCCCGCCTGGAACAGGATCTCGCCGGGCATGTCGTTGTCGAACGAGCCTTGCGTCGGATCGGGCTGGAGCACGATGCTGAGGTCGTGCAGTCGCGCCATCTCGCCGAGCGTGCCGGCTGCATCCATCGGGATCGCGCCGAGCGGGTGGCAGGCGTGGGAGATGCCCGCGTTCACCGCTTCGCTCCTGAATATTGCGAGCGCGGCCTCGGCCCGCTCCATTGCGCGCTCGCGTTCCAGCTCGAACACGGCCGCCGCGGCGGCGCCACCCTCCACGACGTAAGCCGCACTGGTTGCGATATAGCCGACCGCGACCGCGTCGAGATGGGCGTTGAGGTGCGCCGCGAGCGAGATCGAGCCATCGATCGCGGGACGCATCGGACGCTCGGTCGGGATGTGGACGAGAATGTCTTTGTACATGGCGCGCCTCCGATGAACATCATCCGGTGACGCAGTTTTTCACTGCACGAAGGACCTGCGTTGAGCTGCATCAATGTGCAGCGACGAACTCGCCGCGGGGCCCGGTCCCAATCCTTTGCCAAGATTTAATCGCCTGGACGGGACGCCGTAAGGTGGCAACGCCCATGTTACGCGCAAGGCGACACCTGCTCAACATGGACATTTCGACATGAACGATCGCGTCAATTCCGACACCCCCACGTCCCGCAAGATCTTGAGGCCGCGCAGGCTCACGCTGCTCGGCACCGCAGCCGCGCTCGGCGCGGCCGTGCTGGCGGCTGCTCCCGGTGCTTCGCCATTCGGCCTGACCTCCTTCGTCGCGCCGGCCCAGGCCGCGGAAACGGCTGCGACCCCGCCGGGCTTTGGCGATCTCGTGGCCAAGGTCAAACCCGCCGTCATCTCGGTGCGGGTCAGAATCGACCAGGACAGCGACAAGAGCGCAATGCTGCAACAGAACCGGATGGATTCGGACGAAGACTCGCCGTTCGACCAGTTCTCGCGACAGTTCGGCTTCCGCTTTCCCGATGGCATGAACGGCATGCCGCGTCAGCGCCACCAGATGATCACGGGCGAGGGCTCGGGCTTCTTCATCTCGGCCGATGGCTATGCCGTGACCAACAACCACGTCGTCGATCACGCCGAGTCCGTGCAGGTGACCATGGACGACGGCACGACCTACACCGCGAAGGTCGTCGGCGCCGATCCGAAGACGGATCTCGCGCTGATCAAGGTCGACGGCAAGAAGGATTTTCCGTTCGTCAAATTCTCCGACCAGAAGCCGCGCATCGGCGATTGGGTGGTCGCGGTCGGCAATCCCTTCGGGCTCGGCGGCACCGTCACCGCCGGCATCGTCTCGGCCAGCGGCCGCGACATCGGCAATGGTCCTTATGACGACTTCATCCAGATCGACGCGCCGATCAACAAAGGCAATTCCGGCGGTCCCGCTTTCGACATGAACGGCAACGTGATCGGCGTGAACACCGCGATCTTCTCGCCCTCCGGCGGTTCGGTCGGCATCGGCTTCGACATTCCGGCCACGACCGCAAAACTGGTGGTGGCGCAGTTGAAGGACAAGGGCGCGGTCACCCGCGGCTGGCTCGGCGTGCAGGTGCAGCCGGTGACATCGGATATCGCCGATAGTCTCGGACTGAAGCAGGCGCGCGGCGCGATCGTCGACAATCCGCAACCCGACAGCCCGGCGGCGAAGGCCGGCATCGAGGCGGGCGACGTCATCACCTCCGTCAACGGCACGGCAGTCAAGGATTCCCGCGATCTCGCCCGCACCATCGCCACCCTGGCGCCCGGCAGCTCAGTCAAGCTCGACGTCTTCCACAAGGGCGAGAGCAAGACGGTGACGCTGGCGCTCGGCGAACTGCCGAACGAACGGCAGGCTCAGGGCAAGGCCTATGACGGCAAGGTGCAGCCGGGCGCCGGCATGCCGCGCCTCGGGCTTGGTCTGGCTCCGGCCGGCGATGTGCAGGGCGCCGGCCAGAAGGGTGTCGTCGTCACCGAGGTTGATCCGGAAGGGCCGGCCGCGCAGCGCGGCATCAAGACCGGTGACGTCATCCTCAATGTCGGCGGCAAGGCCGTCAGCAATGTCGGCGAGGTGCGCTCGGAGCTGGCGCAGGCCAAATCGTCCGGCAAGCGCAGCGTGCTGTTGCAGATCAGAAGCGCGGATGCCACCCGGTTCGTCGCGGTGCCACTCGCGTAAGGCGAACCTCGATCGGTACAATTCAAAAAGGCGGCCCTTTGGGCCGCCTTTCGCATTCGCACTTAAGATTCCCACAGGTCACCCGATAACATTCTCGTTAACGGCAGGGAGGGTGACCCGGTTCGTCCGAAAAAGCCGTGTTCGGCCATCACACTTTCTGGTCGGGCATCTGCTCGGCGGCAACGCAGCCGCGGAGTGGGCTCGCGAGCGTGGAACCTTCGAACCTCCGGCCGCTTTGTGGAACTGGCCGCTGGTTCACATTGATCGGTGCCGACATGGATCGATTGAAGCTCTCGCTGATGAGTACGCTGCTCGTGGCGTGGTTCGTGCTGCCGGCTGGAAACGCCTTCGGGCGCGACGATGGCCGCTATGCGAACTCGCCCCTGAAGCCATGGTTCGACAGCCTGCGCAGCCACCTCGGTCCGTGCTGCTCGGATGCGGACGGCTTTGCCGTCTCCGACCCAGATTGGGAATCGCACAACGGGCACTACCGTGTGCGGTTGGACGGGCAATGGGTCGAGGTGCCGGATGAAGCCGTGATCACCGAGCCGAACCGCGCCGGCCGCACCATGGTGTGGCCGGTGAAGACTGCGTTCGGGATTTCGATCCGCTGCTTCATGCCGGGCAGCATGATCTGACTGAGGTCAGCGCGACCGCTTGCTGGATTTGCGCTTCGACGATTTCTTGGAAGATTTCTTGGAAGATTTCCTGGACGTCTTCTTCTTGGACGTCTTCCGCTTCGAGGCCTTCTTCGGGACCTTCTTGCCCTTCTTGCGGGCCTTCGACAGCCCGATCGCGATCGCCTGCTTGCGGCTCTTCACGCGTCCGCCGCGACCGCCACGTCCGCTCTTCGCGGTACCTTTCTTGTAGCGCCGCATCTCGCTTTCGACATCGCTGCCGGAGCTGCGCGAGTAGCGGCGCTTCTTTGCCTTGCGTGCCATGCCTGTTCTCCCTTGGCGGAGGGAGAACCATTCGACACTGGCATGGTTCCGACAGCACGCGTGCAATGTTCCGGGCGGTGAAGGCGGCTCAGAACGAATTCGCCAGCTCGATCTCGGCCTCCAGCACCTGAATGCGCCGCGCAGCCTCGGCAGAGGACAGATCTCGCGCATATTGTGCCGGCTGATAGGCCTCTTCGCTCAGCCGCTTCAGCCTCAGTCCCTGCGCCCGTGTCATCTGCTCGCCAAGAAAAACCCTGGCGTCGTATTTCGCCTGGACCTGCATGTCGCTCCTCCGTCCTTGAAATCTGGCTTGACTATATGTTCTTATTTTGTTCTAACAAGCCATGGACAACAGAATTAATGAAATTCGGCGTAAAATCAGCGCTTTGAGGCTGGAAATGGCCGATGTCGAGGCGTCTGTGCGCGCTCTCGTCAACGGCGATTGCGACTGCACCGAACAAGCTCTGGCGCAGATCAATCTGCGCCGGAAGATCAACCTGCTTATCGACGAATGGAAGTCGGCCGGGGGCGGCGATGTCCTGCCCGACGTTCGCGACCGGATGCGTCTTCGCTCCTTGATGAATGTCGACAAGCCGGCGCGCGTGTTGGCCCGCCGCTGAGACATCGGGGGCGCGCGGTGGAGGAAGACCCGGACAACTACCGGATCCTGAAATTGCGCGCCGAGATTCTCGAACTGGGCTCCGCCATCCGGCAATTGCAGCGCGAGGGCCTCGACGACGCTGCGGCCTGATCGCGCGCAAGCGGGCGCAGTTCGAGCATCTCGTTAAGACGAATTCCGCGGCAAGCTGTCTTAACATCACTGACATCCGACGCAGCTAAGGCGTGCGCGCAAGCGACATGCTGGAGATTGTCGATGCTGTCGGAGGATCAGCGCGCCGACCATGTGGCGCTAGCCTAGAGCGCGAAGGAGAGGGCAAGATGAATCGTCGTCGTCCTCGAGTGAAAAGCCCCGCGCTGAACGCGGGACTCTCACCTTGCCGGGCAGAGCTCACTTGCTCATGCCGCCCTTGTTCGTCATCGTGCCGCCCTGGTCGGAGCCGGGGCCAGAGCCGCCTTGACCGGAGGGATCGGCACCCTTGGAGGACTTGGTATTCGCGCCCGTGGTCTGCGACGATGACATCGAGGATCCATGTTTGGCCTTGTGCGACTTCGCCTGCACGGCGAACGGCGCGGCGGCGAGGCCCGTTGCCAACATTGCGGTGAGGACGAGCTTGACTGTCTTCATATGGGGGAACTCCCTGGGTTAAATTGACGCAGGCGGCCAACGGCCGTTCCTCGCAGGAGTTCCCAACAAAGCTTCTCCACGCGTCGCGCACGCTTCAAGATTGCTTGTTCTCTTCGAGGATGAACACGATGCCGGTGAGCGTCGCGCCGATCGCGAAGGTCGTCACCAGCGTGAGAGCGAAGACAATAGCGGCTTGGCTTCCGCCATGGCTCAGCAGGTTGGCGACGGCTGGATTGGTCAGAATGAGTGCGAGGCTGAAGGCGAGGCCGAGGGCTGCACCCATCATCGCATGTGTCATCAGCTTGATAAGGCCGGTGGGAGAGATCAGGTTCGACGACTTTTTCGCGCGCATGGAACTATGTCCCGATCTGGCAGGCAAACGCGCGCGATCGCCATTGGTTCCATCAGGATGAAGGAATTGTCATCGTCAGCTTCATCCGACGTTCATGCCCGGCTTGCGAAGATGAGCACTGTCAACACGGGAATATCGATATGGGCAAGGTAGTCTTTCTGTACCGCTCGCTGGCCTATCGCAACGCGGCCGCGGACATCCTACGCAAGGCGCGCAAGCTCCCGCGCGGCGCGGAACGAAGCGCGGCTCGCCGCTATGCGAAGGCGCTACGCGATCTCGCTCGAACGGAGGCTTGGCTCGAAGGACGCGTCGCGCGCGATCCCCGGACGGAGCAGCGCATGACGAGCGCGGCGTCCGGCTAGAGCTTTCCGTTCCGATTGAATCGGAACGGTAGCTCTCGATTCTTCGCTTGACGCGTTTTCTTGGCGCGAACCGGTCACCACTTCGCTGGAAAACGTTCTAACCGGATGCGCGCTGCAATTCGGCCGCGGCGGCGGCATCGAATTTGCCGGGTGCCGTCGTCGCCACCGGTTTGCGTGTCAACGGCACCTCCAGGCGGCACAACAAGCCCTCGGCGCGCCAATTGAATTGCGCCTGTCCGCCAAGCTGGGACTCGACGCTTGCAAGCAGACTCCGCGTGCCGAAGCCGCGGGATTTCGGCGTCCTGACTAGCGGGCCGCCGGATTCCTCCCAGGTCAGTGTGAGGCGGTCGTCCTCGGTCTGCCAACCGATCATGAGCCGACCGGATCGCGTCGACAGTGCGCCATACTTGGCCGAATTGGTGAAGAGCTCGTGCAGCGCCAGCGCCAGCGTCTGGGCGGTCGCCGGCAGCAACTGAACCTCGGGCCCGGCAAGCTTGATCTGGCCGCCTAGCGAATAGGGCGCAAGCTCCTCGTCGATCAGCTTGGAGAGCTCGGCGCCCTGCCAACTCGACAGCGACAGGATGGTATGCACGCGCGCGAGCGCATTGATGCGCCCCTCGACGGCATTGACGTAGGCCTTGACCTCGTCGGCGCGGGTGAGGCGCACGATCGATTGCGCCAGCGCCAGCGCATTCTTGGCGCGATGATCGACTTCCCGCGCAAGGAGATTCTGCCGCTCTTCGGCACGCTTGCGTTCGGTGATGTCGACGGTGACGCCGCTGACACGAACCACGCGACCACTCTCGTCGACCGTTGCCGCCGCGGTGCCGACGCACCAGCGCACATCACCGTCGGGCCGCACGATGCGGAATTCCGTTTCGTAGGCGCGTGCGCCCTTGTTGAACTCGGAGATCGCCTTGCGCAACTGATCGACATCATCGGGATGCAACAGCGCCTGAACGTTGGCCGGGTTGACCTCGAAGCTCTCTGGGCTGACCCCAAAGATGCGATATTGCCCCTCGTCCCACATCCAGTCGCCGGTGATCCAGTCCCAATCCCAGGAGCCCATCTTGCCGGCGGCGATCGCCATGCTGCGCCGCTGCTCGCTTTCGCGAAGCTTGGCGGTGGAGTTTTCCAGCTCGGCGGTGCGTGCGCGGACGCGGTCCTCGAGCTCCTGGTTCAGTCGTTCGAGCTCGCGGGTCTTGCGATAGAGTTCGGAGAACACCTTGATCTTGGCGCGCAGCACCTCCGGCACGACGGGCACCGGAACGTAATCGACTGCGCCCATCTCGTAGCCACGCAACCGGTCGATATCGCTCACCTGAATGGCCGAGATGAAGATCATTGCGGTCTTCTGGAAGCGCGGATGCTCGCGGATCATCGCGGCGAGCTCGAAGCCGTCGAGCTCGGGCATGCAGACGTCCACCAGGATGACCGCGATCTCGGTCTTGAGCAGAACCTCCAGCGCTTCGCGTCCAGACGAGGCGATCACGAGGTTCTCGCCAAGATCCTTCAGGATCACCTCATAGGCCAGCAGCTTGGCTGGCTGGTCGTCGACGAGCAGGATGTTGACCTTCTCTTGGTCCATTCGCGGATCCAACTCAGCGGTGCAGCCACATGCGGATCGCAAGCAGCAATTGATCGGTGTTGACGGGTTTGGCGAGGTAGTCGGACGCGCCGGCTTCCAGGCATTTTTCACGGTCGCCCTTCATCGCCTTGGCGGTCAGCGCGATGATCGGTAGCCGCGCGAAGGCCGGGTTCTCGCGGATCACACCCATGGTCTGATAGCCATCCATCTGCGGCATCATGATGTCCATCAGCACGATGGCGATTTCCGGATTGGATTCGACCAGCGCGACCGCCTCGCTGCCGGTCGTGGCCGTCAGCACCTTCATGCCGCGCCGTTCCAGCACACTCGACAGCGCGAAGATGTTCCGGGCGTCGTCGTCGACGAGCAGGGCCGTCTTGCCGATCAGGTCCTCATCGGAACTGTTCAGCTTCTCCAACATGCGCTGCTTCTCGATCGGTAGTTCCGTGATGACACGGTGCAGGAACAGCGCGGTCTCGTCGAGCAGGCGCTCCGGCGATTCCACCCCCTTGACCACGATGCTGCGCGCCATGGTGTGGAGTTCCGCATCCTCTTCCGCCGAAAGCTCGCGGCCGGTGAACACCACGACCGGGACGTTCGACAGCGCCTCGTCGTTGCGGATCTCGTCGAGCACCTCGAAGCCACTCATGTCGGGCAGTCGCAGGTCGAGCACCACGCAGTCGCACGGGGATTGACGCAGTGTCGAGAGCGCGCCGGCACCGGTATCCGTCGTCACGATCTCGATGTCGTCGTGATGCAGCAGCTCGCGGATCGAGAGTTGCTCGGCCTCGTTGTCCTCGACGATCAGGAGTCGCTTGCGCCGCGGCCGCGCATATTCCTTGATCTGCGTCAGCGCGGCGGAGACGCCTTCGGTCGTCGTCGGCTTGTTGACGAAGGAGAACGCACCGCGCGCCAACGCGTGCTGGCGGTCCTCGTCGAGCGTGATGATCTGCACGGGAATATGGCGGGTCAGAGGATTGTGCTTGAGTTGGCTCAGTACGGTCCAGCCCAGCATGTCCGGCAGGAACACGTCGAGAGAGACGGCCGTCGGCTGGTACTGCTTGGCGAGCTCCAGCGCTTCGGCGCCGCGGGCCGCAACCAGGACCTTAAAGCCCTTGTCGCGGGCAAGATCGACGAGCACGCGCGCATAGTGCGGATCGTCCTCCACAATAAGGAGGATGGTGTCGCCGGGCTCGAGGTTGAGCCGGTCATCGGGAAGCTGCTCGATGACGCGCTGCTGGTCGGGCGCGGCCGACTGCAGTGCCGGCGGCTGGCTGTACTGCTGTGGCGCAGGCGCCGCGCGCGGCGCGAGCGTCGGGCCGGAATATTTCAACGGCAGGTAAAGCGTGAATGACGAGCCCTTGCCCGGCGAGCTGCGCAGGTGGATTTCGCCGCCGAGCAGGCTTGCGAGCTCGCGGCTGATCGCAAGCCCGAGGCCCGTGCCGCCATATTTACGGCTGGTGCCGGCGTCCGCCTGCTGGAACGCCTCGAAGATCAGCTTCTGCTTCTCCAGGGGAATCCCGATGCCGGTATCGGTCACTTCGAACGCGATCACGGCCGGCGCGGAGTTCAGCACCGGGTGATCCGTCCCCCAGCCGCCGACCGCACCGGCGACCTTCAGCCGCACCTCGCCTTCGGCGGTGAACTTGAAGGCGTTGGAGAGCAGGTTCTTCAGCACCTGTTGCAGGCGCTTGGAATCGGTCACGATACTGCGCGGAAGGTTCGGATCGATGTCGATCTTGAACGCCAGATTGCGGTTGTCCGCCTCGTGCCGGAACGGCCGGCCGACGGTCTCGAGCAGGTTCGCGGTCAGAATTTCCTCGGCATCGACTGTCACCGTGCCGGACTCGATCTTGGAGAGGTCGAGAATGTCGCTGATGAGATTGAGCAGGTCGGTGCCGGCGCCGTGGATGGTGCGGGCGAATTCGACCTGCTTGGCGGAGAGGTTGCCGTCCGGATTGTCGGTGAGCTGCTGTCCGAGGATCAGGATCGAATTCAGCGGCGTGCGCAGCTCGTGGCTCATATTGGCGAGGAATTCAGACTTGTACTTCGAGGTCAGTGCGAGCTCGGTCGCTTTTTCCTCCAGCGCACGGCGGGCCTGCTCGATTTCCTGGTTCTTGCGCTCGACCTCGACGTTGCGCTCGGCGAGCTGCTGCGCCTTCTGTTCGAGCTGGTCGTTGGTCTGCTGCAATTCGCGCTGCTGGGTCTGGAGCTCGCCGGCTAGCTGCTGCGACTGCTTGAGCAGGCCTTCGGTCTGCATCGTCGCCTCGATCGAGTTGAGCACGATGCCGATGGAGTCGGTGAGCTGCTCCAGGAACGTCATCTGCGACGTCGTGAACGATATCAGCGAAGCAAGCTCGATCACGGCCTTGACCTGGCCCTCGAACAGCACCGGCAGCACCACGAGGTTCTTCGGTGCGACGCGGAGCAGTGCCGAGTTGATCGGCACCACGTCGGATGGAATGTCGGCGACCAGGCGCGGCCGCTTGTCGAGGGCGCACTGGCCGATCAGGCCTTCGCCGAACTGAAGCACGCGCTGATAGGGATAGATACCGTCGCTGGCGTAGGACGCCAGCAGCAGGAGCTGAGAATTGTCCTCGTTCTCGACCTGGTAGATCACGCCGGTATGCGCGTTCACCAGCGGCGACAATTCGGTGAGCAGCAGCCGGCCGACAGTCGTGAGATCGCGCTGGCCCTGGAGCATGTTGGTGAATTTCGCGAGGTTGGTCTTCAGCCAGTCCTGCTCCGTGTTCACGTCCGTCGTCAGACGGAGATTCGTGATCATCGTGTTGATGTTGTCTTTCAGCTCCGCGACTTCGCCGCGGGCATCGACCTGGATCGACCGCGTCAGGTCGCCTTTGGTCACGGCGGTCGCGACTTCCGCGATCGCACGCACCTGCGAGGTCAGGTTGGCCGCGAGCAGATTGACGTTGCCGGTGAGGTCCTTCCAGGTGCCGGCGGCGCCGGGCACGTTGGCCTGGCCGCCGAGGCGGCCCTCGACGCCGACCTCGCGCGCCACCGACGTCACCTGATCGGCGAAGGTCGCGAGCGTCTCGGTCATGTTGTTGATGGTGTCGGCGAGGGCCGCGACCTCGCCGCGCGATTTCATCGTCAGGTTCTGCTTGAGGTCGCCGTTGGCGACCGCAGTCACGACCTTGACGATGCCGCGCACCTGCTCGGTCAGGTTCGCGGCCATGAGGTTCACGGTATCGGTGAGGTCCTTCCAGGTGCCGGCAACGCCAGGCACCTGCGCCTGTCCGCCGAGCTTGCCTTCGGTGCCGACCTCGCGGGCAACGCGCGTGACTTCGCCGGCGAAGGCGTTGAGCTGGTCCACCATGGTGTTGATGGTGTTCTTCAGCTCGAGGATTTCGCCCTTCACGTCCACCGTGATCTTGCGGGACAAGTCGCCACGCGCGACCGCCGTGGTGACTTCGGCGATGTTGCGGACCTGCGTGGTGAGGTTCGCGGCGAGCAGGTTGACGTTGTCGGTGAGGTCCTTCCAGGTGCCGCCGACGCCGGGCACGACGGCCTGACCGCCGAGCCGGCCCTCGGTGCCGACTTCGCGCGCCACGCGCGTGACCTCGGCGGCGAAGGAGCGGAGCTGCTCGACCATCGTGTTCAGCGTGTCCTTCAAGAGAAGGATTTCGCCGCGCACGTCCACCGTGATCTTCTTCGAGAGGTCGCCGCCGGCGATCGCGGTCGCGACCTCAGCGATGTTGCGGACCTGGGCCGTCAGGTTGGAGGCCATGAAGTTGACGTTGTCGGTGAGGTCTTTCCAGGTGCCGGCGACGCCGGGCACTTCGGCCTGACCGCCGAGCTTGCCTTCGGTGCCGACCTCGCGGGCAACGCGCGTGACTTCGCCGGCAAAGCCATTGAGCTGGTCCACCATGGTGTTGATGGTGTTCTTCAGCTCGAGGATTTCGCCCTTCACGTCCACCGTGATCTTGCGGGACAAGTCGCCACGCGCCACCGCAGTGGTGACTTCGGCGATGTTGCGGACCTGGGCCGTGAGGTTGCCCGCCATCGAGTTCACACTGTCGGTGAGATCCTTCCAGGTGCCGGCGACGCCGGGCACGTTGGCTTGACCACCGAGGCGGCCTTCGGTGCCGACCTCGCGCGCGACGCGCGTCACCTCGCCCGCAAAGCGGTTGAGCTGGTCGACCATTGTGTTCAGGGTGTCCTTGAGCTGGAGGATCTCGCCGCGCACGTCCACGGTGATCTTGCGCGAGAGGTCGCCACCGGCGATCGCGGTCGCGACTTCGGCGATGTTGCGCACCTGGGCGGTCAAATTGCCCGCCATCGAGTTCACGGAATCGGTCAGATCCTTCCAAGTGCCGGCAACGCCCGGCACGCCGGCCTGGCCGCCGAGCTTGCCGTCGGTGCCGACCTCGCGCGCCACGCGCGTCACCTCGCCGGCGAAGGCGTTGAGCTGGTCCACCATGGTATTGAGCGTTTCCTTCAACTGAAGGATTTCGCCCGATACGTTCACCGTGATCTTCTTCGACAAATCGCCCTTCGCCACCGCGGTCGCGACTTCGGCGATGTTGCGGACCTGTCCGGTCAGGTTCGAGGCCATCGAATTGACGCTGTCGGTGAGGTCCTTCCAGGTGCCGCCGACGCCGCGCACGACGGCCTGGCCGCCGAGCTTGCCTTCGGTGCCGACCTCGCGCGCGACGCGCGTGACTTCACCGGCGAAGGCGTTGAGCTGGTCCACCATGGTGTTGATGGTGTCCTTCAGCTCCAGGATCTCGCCGCGCACGTCCACAGTGATCTTCTTCGACAGGTCGCCGCCGGCGACCGCCGTCGTCACCTCCGCGATGTTGCGGACCTGCGCGGTCAGGTTCGAGGCCATCGAGTTGACGCTCTCGGTGAGGTCCTTCCAGGTGCCGGCGACGCCGAGCACGTTGGCCTGACCGCCGAGCCGCCCCTCGGTGCCGACCTCGCGCGCGACGCGCGTCACTTCGCCGGCGAAGGCGTTGAGCTGGTCGACCATGGTGTTGAGCGTCTCCTTCAGCTGAAGGATCTCGCCCGAGACGTTGACGGTGATCTTCTTCGAGAGGTCGCCGCTGGCGATCGCAGTGGCGACGTCGGCGATGTTGCGGACCTGCGCGGTCAGGTTCGACGCCATGAAGTTGACGTTGTCGGTGAGGTCCTTCCAGGTGCCGGCGACGCCGGGCACCTGGGCCTGGCCGCCGAGCTTGCCTTCGGTACCGACCTCGCGCGCCACGCGCGTCACTTCCGAAGCGAACGAGTTGAGCTGGTCCACCATGGTGTTGATGGTGTCCTTCAGCTCCAGGATTTCGCCGCGCACGTCCACGGTGATCTTGCGCGAGAGGTCGCCGCGCGCCACGGCGGTGGTCACGTTGGCGATGTTGCGCACCTGTGCGGTCAGGTTGCCGCACATCGCGTTGACGCTGTCGGTGAGGTCCTTCCAGGTGCCGGCGACGCCGGGCACGATCGCCTGGCCGCCGAGCTTGCCGTCGGTGCCGACCTCGCGCGCCACGCGCGTCACTTCGGAGGCGAACGAGCGGAGCTGATCGACCATCGTGTTGATGGCTTCCTTGAGCTGGAGGATCTCGCCGCGGACGTCGACGGTGATCTTCTTCGACAGGTCGCCATTGGCGACCGCGATCGTCACCTCGGCGATGTTGCGAACCTGGTTGGTCAGGTTGTTCGCCATCGAGTTGACGCTCTCGGTGAGGTCCTTCCAGACGCCGGTCACCTCAGGCACCTGGGCCTGGCCGCCGAGCTTGCCTTCGGTGCCGACCTCGCGCGCCACGCGCGTCACCTCGGAGGTGAACACGCCGAGCTGCTTGATCATGGTGTTGACGATGGTCGCCGATTGCAAAAACTCGCCGCGCAGGGGGCGGCCGTCGACGTCGAGCTTGACGGTCTGGAGCAGGTCGCCTTGCGCCACCGCGGCGACTGCACGCGTCACTTCGCGGGTCGGCCACAACAGGTCGTCGATCAGCGTGTTGACGGACCCTTCCATGTCGGCCCAGGAGCCCGAGGCGAGGCCGAACTTCACGCGCTGGCGGGTCTTGCCCTCGCGGCCCACCACCTGGCCGACCAGCTCGAGCTGCTGCGCCATGCGCTGGTTGGCCGCGATGATTTCGTTAAAAGTGTCGGCGATCTTGCCGTCGATGCCGAGATAGTCGCCACTCATCCGTACGGAGAAATCGCCGCTACGCATTGCCTGCAAGGCGAGCAGCAATTCCGCCCGGGAATCCTGCTCCGACGTACCGTTGGGTTTGGGCTTTGGGACGCGACGACCGGAGCGTGATGCAGTGCCGGGATCGAGGTCGCTCATACTGATTCCCCCGCAGGCGTCGGCCGAATCCCAGGCAAGACGCGTTTGGTCAAAATAGAGCGTCAGCCAAATTCGAAATCAAGCGCCAAGGTTGCGGCGCAGGGAAATGGAACCTGCTTTGCTCAGCCCGGTTGTACTAACCGCGAACGATCGGCCTGGTTCCACGCAAGTTCCAAAGAATTTGGCCGCGGCGGCCCGCATTGGTCGGTGCCTCGCGGACCGCTCCTCGCGGAACGCAGCAGGAGCCCTGCGGTTAGCCCGCAAAGAACAGGGAGAGCGCAGATGAAAACTGGATTGGCTGCGATCGTGGTCGTGTTGCTTGCCGGATCGGCCTTCGCGCAGGGAGGGGCGCCCAGTGGCCGGGGGGCCGTGACCGGCGATCCCGCCGCGAGCTCGGCCACGCCTCGCGCGGATCCGTCCACCACGGGAACGGCGACCCGATCGAACCCGAGCGGCAGCGGCACCTCGACCTCGGGCGGCAAGGATGACAATGGCGATGCAGGCCGGGACAGAATGCCTGAGAGCGACCGGACCGTGCGGCCGCAGAGTCAGCAGTATCATCCGAATGACAAGTAAAGGCTACTTGTCCGCCATGGTGCGCTCGGCAGCCTTGACCTGTGCCCGCAGCATCGGAAGCTGCTCGCGCGCGAACGCTGCAAGCGCAGCATTGTCGGGCGCCTTCAGGTAGCGTTCAAGCAAGTTGATAACCGCTTCGTATTCGGGAATCTGCGAGGCATAAAAGCTTCTGACGTAAGTCGGTCCGTCCGAAATTTCGGGTTCGACGAGGCTCGCGCTTGCCGACGCCGCCTTGTTGACGCGGGGCTCAGCACCGATCGTCTCTTGAATCTGTTTCAGCGCCTTGTCGCGCTTGGCTGCTTCTTCAGCCCGCAGCGCAGCAAGGTTCTTGACCTCCGTATTGCCCTTCAGGTCGGTACTCTCCAGCAGACCTTGTTGGAAGCGGCTGAAGGCGTAGAGGCCGCCGATGACGTCGGTTGCGCTCGGCATGCGGTCGCCAAGGTTTCGCTCGCCAGTGCTGTCGGCAGGGGCCGCGGTGCTGATGAACACCAGGACTATGGCGACGAGAACTCGCATCGGTATCAATGACGGATGACGTGCAAAGTTCCCCGAACGTTACGATCCGGTAAGGGCATTGCGACCCGAGAGTTCCGTCCCCACGTCTTTCGCATGAAACAGTCTGACATTTTCAGAGACAACGCCGACAACTGTCTTCAGCTCGCTGAGCGCGCGGAAGGGAAACCCGCTTACAGGCGCTATTCGCGCATGGCGGACGCCTGGACGGCGCTTGCGACGGAACAGGATTGGCTCGATGGAGAAATCCCGCCCGTGACGATCCATATCCCTCAAAAACAGGACAGGTAGTCGTCCTCGTGAAGCCGTGTGTGAGACCGCGCACGGAATGCAAGAGACCAATCCAGGATCATCCGTGAACAGTCGATCGCGTTGATTTTCGATTCCAGAAGGAGGTTTCGCAATGACTCCACGTCTGGCTCTTCTTTCACTGATTCTCGCTTTTGGCGTTTCGGTCGCCTTCGCGACGGTAACGACGGTACGGCAGGTGCATCTGGAAAATGCATCGGCCGCGATCCACGCGGCGCACAGCTAGCGTCGGGGTGCTCTCGCCCGGAACAATCGACGTGCCAGCGCGTAACCGCTGCGAAACATCAAGAGAGGCGAGAGCAGATCATGGCCCATTCCGATCACGGCATCGTCAAGGACAAGCGGGCGGAGGAGCAGCCGCGCGACAAGCGGCGTGCGCAGTCCGTGCACAAGACGGATCCTAAAGGTTCGCCGTCGCGGGAGGCGACACGCGATCCCAAGCTGAGCGATGATAGTAAGACGCCAGGCTCCGGCGCGATGCCGGACGGTTCGAGCGACGCTACGGGTTAGCGCTTACGAGGAACGAATTCCCGCGCGAAGAGTCGACGGATTGCTTCCGGTTGTCATGCCCCCGGTGCGCCGGAAGCAATCTCCAAGGACGGCCCTGGCACCCCCCGTGCCGGGGTCGTTTGTTTGTGGAGCGTCATATGGGTTAGTTCTCGGTCCCGCCGTCGGGATCGCCCTGAGTATGTCCGTCAGGTCCGCGGCCAAATACGCCGAAGCTGCTCGACTTCACGCCGGCTGCCGCATCGACGCCCACGGCGGCGAGCCCGAACTTGAGGAGTTCGCGGACAGCTGCCGCCCGTGTCGGCATGCGGTGTTTGAACCGGAAATCATCGATGGCGGCCAATTCTTCTAGCGAGAGCATAACCTGAAGGCGCTCGGCGCGAAGGTCATTCATGGTCGAACACGCAAATTGAGCAAGTTGAGTATTTTACTCAATCGACGAATTTGGCGGGAGTTCCACAAGAATCGAAATAATCACCAACTGAGCAAGAATAGCAAATAAAATCAATAAGTTAATATTGAAACCAGTCGTGCGCTGGCGCATTTCCCCTGCGAAGGGAGAGAGGCGATGACAGACGACGTCAGGTTGCCCCGCAAGCTTTCCGAAGAGGCAGAAGCATCGAAGCCCGTGCGCCCCAGCCATCAGAAGGTGATCGAGGAGGTGGAGCGCTGGGCGAACAGCCCGGGCCTGCAGCCACCGAGGACGGAAAATGCGAAGACGTTCTGAACCACACACATTTGAGCAACGGCTCGAGGCGCAGAGGCTGCGGCTCGAGCACGAGATGGCGAAGCTACCGGACGGGCGGCAACGCGATTGCGTTGTTGCGCGTCTCGAACAGCTCCAGACTGCCGCCGAGATGTACGATTTCCTGATGCTACGGCAAGAAACTCCAACCCCTCGCTGATCGCGCCCCGCGTTCGGGCTGCCGGCGGCCCGAGGTGACGCGAAGCTTCCGCCTCAGCCACCATGCCGACACGGACACCATGGCCCAAGCCAGAACGGCGGCGGCGAATGCCCCGGTGATGCTCGCCGACACCACGACGTAGAAGACCGCTGCGAACGCTGCGAGGCCAATACTTCCGAGGCCGGCGCCCGCCGCGTCCAACGCTGCAGCCTGCTGCCCGCGTCTTCGCCCGCTGAGGCCGGCTTTTTCCTTGGCGCGGCGTTCATGGCGCTCGATCAACGTCGCGCTGGCGCAGAGGATGGCGGGAAGCGCGAGAAAGAGACCGCCGATGGCAACGCCAAAATGGCTGCCGATCAGGCCTGCCGCTACCGTCGCGAGGCCGCCCAGCACGAAACGCGCCGCGTACTCATACCAATGCGTCTGCTTCAGCGCGGATGATGACAGCTTGACCAGCATCAGGCGGCGCCTCCGAACCCGGCAAGCAAGCCGAAGGCGACCACGAGCCAAACCGCAAATGCGAGAATGGTGGCCGGCAGCGTGGCGAGACGAAATCTCATCAGGAGGTGGCAGACGGCGAGGCTGTAGCAGCCGAGGGCGACCGCGCCGTAGATCATTGTCCAGCTGTCGGCCGCGGCATATTGCGGGCCGTGCTGAACGACGGCGATGCCAAGCGTGGCGAGTGCGACCGACGGCGCCGCACCGAGAAGCCCGGCAAAGCTCTTCGGCCGCAGCATGTCGCCGACGATCGCGAACGCGGAAACGATCAGGCCGCCGGCGACGAAGCGCACGAGATATTCCGTCATGGCCATCCCCGCGAGGCTGGAGGCCGCTGCTGCCGTGACTTTGCCAGTGTGAACGGCCTGAATAATCGCTCGACGACGACGCCAAGAGTGAAGCCTGCCACCACGTCGCTGGCCCAATGTGCAAGCACCACGACGCGCGTCAACGACAAGGCCACGGCAAGGCAGCGTACCAAGCGGCGCGGGACCGGCGGCAACAGGCCGGCGGCCGAGGCGAGGGCGCCCATGTGCACGGCGTGACCTGAGGGAAATGCATCGCGCGGGCGCCCCGAATAGGGAATCCCGCGCCGGTGGCCGCTAACCGTCAGACGGTCCGGCCTCGTCTGATCAAACAAGGATTTCAGAGCATGCGGCAGCACGGCCGTCGCCAGCGATACCATCAGCAAGTGATCGGCGATGCGACTCTTCTGCGGTTGCTGTAGCCGGGTGTAGAGCCATCCCGCCGTGGCGAGCGCGACGAGCACATGCTCGTCGGCACCCCAGGTCAATGTCTGGGCGACATGCTCGAGTCCCGAAGTGGTGTTGTGCGCGATCTCGTTCGCGATCGCCGCGTCGATCCGGGTGGGTTTGATTGCTACGAGCGCCATCGGTCCGCCGGCGAGAAGTCCTCCATGTCAGTTTTGTAAAACTCAGAGACAAAGAAGAGTTCCTCAGTTTCAATCGCGTGGTATCAGCCCGCCGCGCCGCGACTATGGCTGTCCGGCTCCGCCGGCGGAGCCATACACTTGCCCGGTTGCATAGCTTGCGTCAGCCGCGGCAAGCTGCACGTAGATCGAGGCCAATTCGACCGGCTGGCCGGGACGACCGAGCGGTGTCATGCCGCCGAACTTTTCCAGCTTCTCCATCGTGGCGCCGCCGGAGACCTGGAGCGGCGTCCAAATCGGTCCGGGCGCGACGCCATTGACGCGGATGCCCTTGGAGGCGAGCTGCTTGGCCAGTGACTTCACATAGTTCATCGTCGCCGCCTTGGTCTGCGCATAATCATAGAGATCCGGCGAGGGATCGTAAGCCTGCTCGGAGGTCGTGCCGATGATGCAGGAGCCCGGCTTGAGATGCGGCAGCGCTGCCTTGATGATCCAGAACGGCGCGTAGACGTTCGTCTTCATGGTGGCGTCGAAATCCTCCGACGAGACGTCGAGGATGGAGGCGCGCGTCTGCTGCCGCGCTGCGTTGTTGACGATGATGTCGAGCCCGCCGAGGCCTTGCACGGCCTGCTCGACCAGCTGCTTGCAGAAGGCCTCGTCGTTGAGATCGCCGGGGATCGCGAGCCCGGTGCGTCCTTCCTTCCTGATCAGCGCGATCACTTCCTGCGCATCGGGCTCTTCCGCCGGCAGATAGTTGATGGCGACATCGGCGCCTTCGCGCGCATAGGCGATCGCGGCGGCGCGGCCCATGCCGGAATCGCCACCGGTGATCAATGCCTTGCGGTTGGCGAGCCGGCCGGAGCCCTTGTAGCTGGTCTCGCCATGATCCGGCCGCGGCTCCATCTTGCCGGCAAGGCCCGGCCAGGGCTGCGCCTGCTTCTTGAACGGCGGCTTCGGATAGCGGCTGACGGGATTGATCAGGTCGTGCTCAGCCATGGACGTATCTCCTTTAGCCGTCGAGGCGGCCAGCGAAGCCGCCGCGAACGTTGGCTCGCGGCGTGGACGACGTGCCGGCGGGATATCGAGGTCTTGTCTTGCTGCGCCATGAGGATCTCCGCGATTCTGTGATCCAACGTGCGGAGAAGGGCATCGTTGCTGAGACGAGGAGGACGCCGGCAGAGTCGGCGTCCCCGGCCGAGTCCTACTTGGACTGACCGACGCTCGGCGCCTTACCGAGCTCCTTGGCCATGTCGAGATGGTGCTTGAGCGCCGGCAGCGTCTTGCCGGCCCAATCCTTCAGTGCGGCATTATCGCCGCCCTTGGCATAGCGGTCGAACAGGGAGACGGCGTCCTGATGGGCGCTGACCTGGTAGGAATTGTAGTCCGAGCTGAAGTCCTTACCGGTTGCGCTCTTGAGCTTGTCGAGCTTGCTTTGGTGCGAGCTGTCGAGCGCCGTCGGCAGCGTCGCCTGGACCTTGCCGTTGCCAACCAGTCCCTTCAGCTCGCCGCTGGTCTTGGTGTGATCGGTCACCATCTGCTGGGCGAAGGATTTCTCCTGCGCATTGCCCTTCTGCTCGGCGAGCTTGCTCGACTCGATCTCGAACATGTCGCTGATGGCGACCTCCTTGACGAAGTCGGCGGTCGTCGGCGCGACGCCGAGCGCCGAATTGACGCCGGTCTTCTCGCCCAGCGATTGGGCCAATGCGGGGCCTGCAAGAAGCACGCAAGCAACGGCGGCAATGGTTCGTTTCATGGTCCGATCCCTCTAATTGGTTGCGCAGCCACTTGCCGCGCCATGTTGCGCCGATCAACACGCCGCAAGGGCCGAGGTTCCTAGCGGACTAGTCCGTGGGATTGCGCCCCGTGCGCGGATTGATGGGATCGGTCGGCTTGCGTCGAAGCCGCTCGGGCAGAAACGCCTCGGCCGGTGCGGCGGTGGCGTCGGCACGCACGTCGGCATGACGCTGTGCCCGCTCATGCGGCGTCCGGTTGTCGTTGAAACGCCACTTCACGTCGACGCCGTCGACGGGGTCGTTGACGCCGTGCTGGATGTCGCGGAAGTCACTCATGGTTCACCTCATTGCTTTCCGGGCAGAATCGATTCGAGCACCTGCCGCGCAGCTCCCTTGATCATCCCGCTCTCGTTCGGATCGCCCTTCATCAGAGCGAGCGAGAAGTTCTTCGCCTGCTGCAAGGTGATGTGCGGCGGCAGCGGCGGCACCTCGGGATCGGTTTTCACTTCCAGCACGACAGGCATATCGCTCGCCAGCCGCGCCTGCACGAAATTCATCTTGCCTTCGGCCCGGCTCATCGCGCCGAACAGGCCGTTGATGCCGTCTCCGGGATAACCGAAGATGTGGCGCACGCCCCATTGATGCAGGCGCCGAACGATGAAGTCGGAGACGGTCTGAGACATTGCGCGTGGCTCTCCAGGTTCGAACCCAGTTAGCCTCAGAACCTGTTGTCTACGGCGATGTTCCCTGGCGCTTGCGGAACACGCGCCGGAACGATCGCTGACCCCTCGCGGTTGATTCACAAATGGCTGAGTGGAGAATTACGATGCTGAATCAGGGCGAACTGGACCGGAACGAGATGGGCCGCCTGATCGGGAGCGACAAGGTCGAGGGAACATCGGTCTACGGGGCCGATCGAAACAGGATCGGTTCAATCGAACGCGTGATGATCGACAAGATCACTGGCAAGGTCTCTTACGCAGTGCTTGGCTTCGGCGGATTTCTCGGCCTCGGCAATGATCACTACCCATTGCCCTGGCAGTCGCTGAAATACGACACCGAGCTTGGCGGCTATGTTACCGCAATTACCGCGAAGGATCTGGAAAGCGCTCCAAAATACGGCGAAAAGACCGAGTGGAACTGGAGTGATGACGCTGCTGTACGCGGTATCAATGCCTATTACGGCGTCCCCTTCGTGTAGCAAAAGGACGATGCGATGAGCGATGCGATGAGCAAGGAACGGCCCACCGACGATCCCCGGGATCGGAACGACTGGGGCTCGCACAGACAGACGGACAAGCCCTGGAAGGGCAATCCGGAGAAAGAACAGGTCTCGAACAAAGAAGTAAAGCCCGATCTCGAGAAGTGGCACGAGACCAAGACGCACTAGTGGTGCGCATTTTCCCGTAAGACCATCGAAGCGTGGCACGCCGGCGCCGCGCTTTTTTGCAGCACCGTGTTCACGAATGGCAGCGGCGTTCCAGCAAGACGGAACCATGCTTCTGCGCTGTGGTTGGGCTCCCGGCGCGCGAGTCGGCTCAATCGGCTCGCGGCCGGTAGTCCCGAGAAAAGGTGTTCAGCGTGGATGCTCAAACCCGGGAGCGTGGGCCGTCCGCGGAGCAGCCGCAGAGGGCGAAGGAAGCTCCGACCACGAATCCTGATCAAGCCCGCGACGTCAAAGACCAGCCGGACAAGCCGGCGCCGCCGTTGCGCGCGCGGCTTCGCGAGCATTGGCTGCTCACAACTGCCGGCGCCATTGTGCTGATCGCGGCGCTCGTCGGCGGTCTGCTTTATTGGCTTGAGATCCGCCATTACGAATCCACCGACGACGCTTTCGTCGCCGCGCGCAGCTTTTCCGTGGCTTCGAAGGTGGGTGGCTACGTGACCGACGTTCCGGTCACGGATAACCAGCACGTCAATGCAGGAGATTTGCTCGCCAAGATCGACGAGCGCGACTACCGGATCGCGGTCGACCAGGCCAACGCGCAGGTCGCGGTCTCCAAGGCGAACATCGACAATGTCGAGGCGCAGATCGTTTCGCAGCAGGAGCAGATCAAGCAGGCCCAGGCTCAGCTCGAGCAGGCGCAAGCCCAGCTCCAGTTCTCGCAGGAAGAATTTGCGCGGGCGCAGGATCTGGTCGAGAAGGGCGCCGGCACCGTGCAGCGCCAGCAGCAGACCCGTTCCGATCTTCAAGCCCAGCAAGCCAACACGGAGCGCGCGAGGACCGCAGTCACGGCGGCACAACTCGGCATCAAATCGCTGCAAGCGCAGCTCGAAGGCGCCAAGGCGCAGCTGGAGCAATCGCAAACGCAGCTCGATCAGGCCAAGCTGAACCTGCAATATACCAGCGTCGTTGCCGCGCAGTCCGGCCGCGTCGTCAAGCTGAGCGGCGCCAAGGGCACATTCGTCACCGCCGGCCAGAGCCTGATGATGTTCGTGCCCGACGAGGTCTGGATCGTCGCCAATTACAAGGAGACGCAGCTCAACGACATGCGTCCAGGTCAGCCGGTGGAGATCCGCATCGATGCCTATCCCGGCCGCAAGCTGACCGGCCACGTCGATTCGGTGCAGCCGGGCTCGGGCACCGCGTTCAGCCTGCTGCCGGCGGAGAATGCCACCGGCAACTACGTCAAGGTGGTACAGCGTGTGCCGGTGAAGATCGTGGTCGACAACTGGCCGCCCGATCTGCCTGTTGGTCCCGGCATGTCGGTCGTGCCCTGGACCAGGGTGCGATGACGGACGTCACGCAAGGCCGCGCGGCCGCCGGCGGCTGGTCGCCGGAGCGTTCAGCGGCGGGCGGGCACAATCCCTATCTGATTGCCTTCGTGGTCTCGATCGCGACTTTCATGGAGGTGCTTGACACCACCATCGCCAACGTCGCATTGCGCCACATCGCCGGCGGCCTCGCGGTCGGCATCGACGAGAGCACCTATGTCATCACCAGCTATCTCGTTGCCAATGCCGTCGTGCTCTCAATCTCGGGTTGGCTATCGACCGTGATGGGACGCAAGCGCTTCTACATGATCTGCGTCGCGACTTTCTCGGTGGCCTCGCTGTTGTGCGGATCTGCCTGGAGTTTGCAGTCGCTGGTGCTGTTTCGCATCCTTCAAGGCCTCGGCGGCGGCGGCATGGCCACCAGCGAGCAGGCGATCCTTGCCGATTCGTTTCCGCCGCAAAAACGCGGCCAGGCCTTCGCCATCTATGGCGTCGCCGTCGTGGTCGCCCCAGTGATCGGCCCGACGCTCGGCGGCTGGATCACCGACACCTATTCCTGGCATTGGGTGTTCCTGATCAACGTGCCGATGGGTCTGATCTCGCTGTTCCTGGTCGGCACGCTGGTCAAGGAGCCGTCGGGCGCGGAAGAGGAGAGGGCGGAGCTGCTGAGCAGAGGCCTGCGCGTCGACTACATCGGCTTCCTGCTGGTCGCGATCGGGCTCGGCGCGCTCGAATTCGTGCTTGACGAAGGTCAGCGCAATGATTGGTTCGGATCGAACATGATCCTGTTCTTTGCACTTCTTGCCGCCTTCTGCCTGCTCGCATTGATCCCATGGGAGTTGATGCGGGATGATCCGATCGTCGACATCCGCCTGATCGGCAGGCGCCAGTTCGGGTCCTGCTTCCTGGTCATGCTCGGCACATTCGCGGTGCTGATCTCAACGACGCAGCTATTGCCGCAGCTTTTGCAGACGGAGCTGGGCTATACCGCCATGCTTGCAGGATTGGTGCTGTCGCCGAGCGGCGTCGTGACGATGATGTTGATGCCGGTGGCGGGACGACTAGTCACGATCGTGCAGCCCAAATATCTCATTATGTTCGGCGCTGCGACTGCCGCACTTTCCATGTGGCATCTGACCGGGCTTACCGGGGAGATCACCTACGGCTATGCCGCGCTGGCGCGAATCTATCTCGCGGTCGCTCTTCCGTTCCTGTTCCTTCCGGTGACGACGGCATCCTATGACGGCTTGCCACCCGAGAAGACCAACCAGGCCTCCGCCCTAATCAATGTCGCGCGCAATATCGGCGGCTCGATGGGGGTTGCGCTGGCGCAGACGCTCCTGGCTCAGCGCCAGCAATTCCATCAGAGCCGTCTGATCGAGCACGCTGCGCCCTCGGATCTCGGCTACCAGCAGACCATCGACGCGATGACGCGCTACTTCCAGGCCCAGGGCTCGAATGCGAGCGATGCAGCGTCGCAGGCGGTCGCATGGGTCGGCAAGACCTTGCAGCAGCAGGTCGATTTCCTGGCCTATATCGACGTGTTCTGGACGCTCGCCATCGTCGCGGTGCTGATGATTCCCACCGCGGCCGTGCTGCGCCGGATCGATTTGAGCGCGCCGGCGCGGGGGCACTGACGCGCCCTCCACCCGTCCGGAGAGAAATGGTGACCGCGGCACGAGACTGCGGCTAGACTGAACCTGACACTAGGCAAAATTCCGGGAGGAGAAACTAAGTGAAGACCGCGATCACCGAACTGTTCGGCATCGAGCACCCGATCATCCAGGGCGGCATGCATTTCGTCGGCTTTGCCGAGCTGGCTGCCGCCGTCTCCAATGCCGGCGGGCTTGGCATCATCACCGGTCTCACGCAGAAGACGCCCGAGCTGCTGGCCAAGGAGATCGCGCGCTGCCGCGACATGACGGACAAGCCGTTCGGCGTGAATCTCACCTTCCTGCCGACCTTCTCGGCGCCGCCTTATCCGGAATACATCGCGGCCATCATCGAAGGTGGAATCAAGGCGGTTGAGACCGCGGGCCGCAGCCCGGAAGCATACCTGCCGGCGCTGAAGGCGGCCGGCATCAAGGTCATCCATAAGTGCACTTCAGTCCGCCACTCGCTGAAAGCAGAGCGGATCGGCTGCGACGCCGTCAGCGTCGACGGGTTTGAATGCGGCGGCCATCCCGGCGAGGACGACATTCCCAACATGATCCTGCTGCCGCGCGCTGCGGAAGAATTGAAGATCCCGTTCGTCGCCTCCGGCGGCATGGCCGACGGGCGCAGCCTCGTCGCGGCGTTGTCGCTGGGCGCAGCCGGCATGAACATGGGCACGCGCTTCATCGCCACCAAGGAAGCGCCGGTGCATCAGAACGTCAAGAATGCGCTGGTCGCCGCCACCGAGCTCGACACCCGCCTGATCATGCGGGCGCTGCGCAATACCGAGCGCGTCCTGAAGAACGCCAATGTCGACCGTCTGCTCGAGATCGAGCGCGCGAAGGGCGCCAAGCTCACGATCGACGACATTCACGACCAGGTCGCGGGTGTCTATCCCAGGATCATGCTGGATGGTCAGATGGACGCGGGCGCCTGGAGCTGCGGCATGGTCGCAGGCCTCATCCACGACATTCCCTCCTGCAAGGAACTCGTCGACCGCATCATGAGCGAGGCGGAAACCATCATCCGCAGCCGCCTGATCGGGTTCCTCGATGGGACAGGGACGACGCGAAAGGTCGCCTGACATCGCCAAACTTCTTAACCACGGCGGCAATTGGCCGCTGGAATTGCGCGCGACGCCTCTTAAATACGGGTAAATTGCCCCTTTCATAATCGATTTCAGGAGGCGTCCGTGGTCCTGAAAAGCGTTCCCTTTGCAATTGCCGTGGCCCTCGTGCTCGCAGGGGCGGGCATCGCGCGCGCTGACGACTACAAGCCTGACGAATATCTCGGTCTCGATCTGTCCAAGGCTGTGCTGTCGCCGAAGCGGCTCGGTCCGGAGACGAAATTCGCGCCGGTCGCTTTGGAGGCACGCGGCGGCAACGAGGCGCAGGCGCGCGCCGAGCCGATTGACGTGCCAAAGAAGGTCGCCGCTGAACGCGTGCACGTGGCCGAGCCCAAGGTCGGCCATGCCCGGAGCGCCCAGCCGCGCGGTGCGGCGCGCACCAAACTCTCACGTCGTCACGGCAATCCGCTGGACGCGCAGGCAAGGGACACGCGCATCCAGACCTGGCCGTGCCGCTCCGGCGGCATCTGCAACTGGAAGCGCTAGCTCATAGGCGTCATCCCTGCGTCGCAAAACCGTAGGCGCGCAGTCAAGAAACCGTAAGCTGGAAGTCAAGGAGCGCAGGCACCTTCCGTCGCGATTCGACGAAGGTTTCCTGAATGGCAACGCTCCGCGCCGCGCGGGCATGGACCCGGCGGCAATTTTTGGTTCGCTCGACCTCCAGCCTCGCCATCGCCTCGCTTGGGACGCTCGCAAAGCCGCATCTCAGCCGCGCCGCCGATCGTCCGCAGATCACGAGCGGCATCCAGTCCGGCGATGTCTGTGACGGCGCCGCCGTGATCTGGGCGCGCGCCGACCGGCCGGCGCGGATGCAGGTGGAATGCTCGACCGTCGAGAGTTTTAAGACGATCATTGCGTCGGCTTCGCGAGATGCGCTGCCCGATGCCGACTTCACTGCAAAGCTGCTGCTGAACGATCTGCCGCCCGGGCAGGACATCTTCTATCGCGTGCGCTTCGACGATATTGCGACCGGTATCGCCGGCGAGAGCCGCATCGGCCATTTCCGCACAGCACCGATCGCGGGCCGGTCGATCTCGTTCCTGTGGTCCGGCGATACCGCGGGACAGGGCTGGGGCATCGATGTCTCGCGCGGCGGGTATCGCAGTTATCGCACCATGCTCGACAACCGCCCGGATTTCTTCATCCACTCCGGCGACCATATCTACGCCGACTGCACCATTCCTTCCGAGCAGAAGCTGCCGAACGGCGAGACCTGGCGCAACATCGTCACCGAGGACAAGGCCGAGGTCGCGCACACGCTGGCGCAGTTCCGCGGCAATTACAAATACAACCATTTGGACGAGCACTTTCGCGCCTTTCACGCGCAAGTGCCGATGTTCGCTCAGTGGGACGATCACGAGGTCACCAACGACTGGTCGCCGACCGGCAGCTACGACGATGCGGGCTTCGAGGACGACGGCTCGCCGCGCCTGGTCGCGCGCGCCCGCCGCGCCTTCTTCGACTTCATGCCGATCCGCGACATCGGCGCGCGCCAGGGTCGGGTCTATCGCAAGATCGCGTATGGCCCGCTGCTCGACGTCTTCATGATCGACATGCGCAGCTATCGCGATGAGACCTGGAACAAGGGAAACGATCATCGCGGCTGGATCCTCGGCGCTGAGCAGCTCGCCTGGCTCAAGCGCGAGCTCGCCGCCTCGCGCGCGACCTGGAAGGTGATCGCGGCCGATTTGCCGATCGGCCTGATCAGCCTCGACGCCGTTGCGCTCGGCAATGGGCCGCCTGACCGGCGCGAGCACGAGATTGCCGATCTGCTGGCGTTCATCAAGCGCGCCGGAATCTGCAACATCGTCTGGCTCACCGCCGACATGCACTACACCGCCGCGCACTACTACGATCCGAACAAGGCGCAATTCCAGGATTTCGATCCGTTCTGGGAATTCGTCTCCGGCCCGCTGCATGCCGGCACCTGGGGGCCGGGCGAGCTCGATGACACGTTTGGTCCGGTCGCGATGTACCAGCATGGCTGTAGTGCGGCGCAGGGCGAGAATCTCGCGCCCTGCTTCGGCCTGCAGTTCTTCGGCCGGGTCGACATCGACGGCCGCAGCGGCGTGATGACCGTGACCCTGAAGGATGTCGACAACCGTGACCTTTGGTCGGTCGATATCGTGCCGCGGCCGCCGGCCCGACCGGCTGTGGTGGCGCAGCATTCGTGAGGGACGACCGCACTGAGCCCTGATCGTCCTGCCCGGGCTTGTCCCGGGCATCCACGTTCTTTGTGCCGCGGGGCAAGGCGTGGATGGCCGGGTCAAGCCCGGCCATGACGATGGGGAAGCATCGTGCGTCCCAAAGCTAACCCGATCTTGATTGGCCGCCCTGCGCCGCCCGCGCTATGGTGGCCACTCCCACCACTTCCTTTCCATCACCGAAGAGTCTGTCACCGCGCGTCCGGCGGGATGAATGACGTCAGGAGCCTGTTCATGGAGCATCTGCAGACACAGGGCATCAGCATGCCCAAGCTCGGCCTCGGCACCTTCCGCATGCAGGGCGACATCTGCCGCGCCGCGGTCGAGAGTGCGCTGTCGATCGGCTATCGCCACATCGACACCGCCGAGATGTATGCCAATGAGGACTCGATCGGTTCGGCCATCGCCGCTTCCCGTCTGCCGCGCGGCGAGCTGCACGTCACCACAAAAGTCTGGCACGAGAATCTGGCACCGGAGGCGATCCGTCGGGCTTTCGATGCCAGCCTGAACAAGCTCAGGCTCGACCATGTCGACCTCTATCTCGTGCACTGGCCGTCGAGAGCCGCCAATTGGGGCGCGGTGTTCGAGACCCTGATGAAGCTGAAGGAGGAGGGACGCACACGGGCGATCGGCGTTGCGAACTTTACCACAGCGCTGCTCAAGATCGCCGTCGAGGACATCAAGGCGCCGATCGCCTGCAACCAGATCGAATATCATGCCATGCTCGATCAATCGAACGTGCTGGCCTATCTCGACGCCAAGTCGATCCCGCTCGTCGCCTATTGCCCGCTGGCGCAGGGGCGCTTCGCAACAGATCCGGTGCTGAGCGAGATCGGAGTTAAGCACAATGCGACCGCAGCGCAGGTCGCACTGAAATGGCTGCTCGATCAGAACGGCGTCGCGGCCATTCCGAAGGCCTCGCGGCGCGAGAGCCAAAAGGCCAATCTCGATGCCCTGAAGATCACGCTCGACGACGCCGACCGCAATAAGATCGCCGCACTGCCAAAGGACATGCGCTGCGTCAATCCCGGCTTCGCGCCGGCGTGGGATTAGCCCCGAGTGCTTTCGAACGCAAAGAGATGGCCCCGTAAGGGGCCATCTCCATGCTGCGTTGCGCATTAGTCCCAGTGGTGGCGATGGCTGCGCTTGATCACGACGACCCTGTCACCGCGATGGTGCCAGCCGCGATGCCAGCCGTAGTCATGGTGCATGCGATATTCGGCGCGGGCGCCGTACGGGCCGTGATGATGACCGCGTTTGATCACCACCGTCTCGGCGCTCGCCAGCGTCGGCGCCGCGATCACCAGCGCGCCGAGAGCCGCAACCACATAACCGAGCCTCTTCATGATGTCTCTCCTCCAATCGAATGCACATCTAAACCGCGCGTGCACGCGAACGTTCCGGAGGAACTGCGGGAGAATTCTGAACGGCTGTTAATCGCAGCGTTGCTGCGCCGGTGTCGGCGCGCCGGTCGCGACGTATCTGCCGTCCCTGATCGTGTACTCGCCGCGCTCGCTGCGATTGTAGATCGCGCGCAGGCTGCCATCCTTCTGCAAGAGGAGTCCAAATTCGCGCGTCTGATGCAGCGAGGGGAAGAACACCATCACATTGAGCAGGCCCTCGGCATTGACCGCGGCGGAGACGACCTCGTTCTCGTCCCTGGCGTCGCCGAAGTTGCGCCCGTACATCACCCGGCCGTCCTTCCTGATCTCGTAGGTCAAGAGCGCGCGCTTGTCGCGGTCGGGCCGAACCGCGCAGTCGACCGCCCAAGAGCCGAGCAGGCCCCATTGTTCGACCGTCGCCGCAAGCGTCTCGGCACGCGCCGCGGACGCGAGTGCGACCCACAGCAGCGCAGCCGCGATCCAGCGGCTCAAACAACCCGTCATGTCCTGGCAAGCCCCGCCTCGAAGAATTCCAAAGTGTAGCATCCCGCGCACGGCCGTCCACGCCAGCTGCCGATCGCGCGCGAATTTGATCCGCGTCAATGAGGCCGGCCGTTTCCGGGGTAGGATGTGCTTCCCGAAGGCGAACGTGGATAGACCAATGCTGAATCAAGTCGTGGATTTTGCGGGCGAAGTGCTCCCGGGGAGCTGCGCCGTGCCGCCTTATTCCGAGACCGCGTTTCTGGCCGAGCTAGGCGAGCGCTTAAGGTCCTCGCGCACGCGCTGTGACCTGTCGCGCCGCGAGCTGGCCCGCCGCTCCGGGATTTCCGAGCGGTACATCGCCCAGATCGAGGCCGGCAAGGGCAACGTCTCGATCGTCCTGTTGCTGCGGCTCGCCTCCGCGATCCACGGCAGCCAGCCCCAAGTGGCTTAATATCAGGCGGCTTAATATCAGGCCCGCTTCTCCACATTGGCGCTGCGGGCCGGCACGCCAAATTCCTTGCGGCAGACCTCGGCCAGCACGGCGATCCCCTCGCGGATCTGCTGATGCGTCGGGCTCGCAAAGCACAGCCTCAGCCGCGAGTTGGAATGGTTCTTGTTGGTCGACCATTCCGGTCCCGGATTGATCGAGACGCCGGCGGCCAGCGCGGCCTGATAGAGCTTGAGCGTATCGACCTGGTCGGGCAGCTTCACCCACAGGAAGATGCCGCCCTTGGGCTCCTCGAACTCGGCCGCCGTCCCGAACTGCTCGTTCAGGGCTTCCATCAGCGTATCGAGCTTGGTGCGCAGCGCCTTCGTCAGGGCCGGCACGTGGGTCGAAAAATGCGGCTTGCAATAGGTGGCGAGCACCATCTGCTCCAGCGCGCCCGAGCCGGCATCCGTCTTCAGCGACAGCATCCGCGACATCACATCCCAGGGCGCCACGACGAAGCCGACGCGCAGTGCCGGCGCGATCGATTTCGAGAACGAGCCGATATGGATCACCCCGCCGTTTCGGCTCATCGCATGGATCGCAGGTGGCCGCTGGCCCGACCAGACGTCCTCGAAGATCGGCACGCCGTATTCTGCCGATAGCCGCAGCAGCTCGGCGCGCCGGCTCTCCGGTATGATGCTGCCCGTCGGGTTCTGCACTGTCGGGATGGTGTAGATGTATTTGGGACGGATGCCGCGGCTCTTCAGGTCGACTAGCGTCGCGGCCAGCACGTCCATGCGCATGCCATCCTTGTCGAGGGGGATGCCGACCACATTGACGCCGAGCCGCGCCAGGCGCGTCAGCGCGCCCTGATAGCTCTCCTGTTCGAAAATCACGGTATCGCCGCGCGTCAGCAGCGTGGCGTTGACGAGATCGAGCGCCTGGAGCGAGCCCGAGACGATCAGGAGATCGTCGACCGTGCAGGTGATGCCGGCATCGCGCTTGAGCTTTGTCACCAGGAATTCGCGCAAGGGCAGGTAACCCTGGGGACCGTGCGCCAGCCCGTAAGTGGCAAGCGAGCGGCCCTCGCGTTGCAGCGCCAGGTTCGTCGCCTCGATCAGGCCCTCGAGCGGCACCTGCTCGGAATCGTTGTTGCCGCCGACGAAGCTGTATTTGGCAAGGCCCGTCCAGCGCGCAGTGGGGGCCGGCAGCCCTGCGGGAAACAGGGGCGCGAAATCGAAGCTGGACGTCATGGGCGTTCCTCATCTTGTTCTTGTTGGGCGGCAGGCGTTGCACCGGCCTGTCTTACTTCCTGCTGGCCGTCCGGGTCGGACGTCCCTGGCTGATGAAAGCGTAATGCGCATTGGCGACGCCGCCAACCATCAGGGCTTCGACCACGGGCTCGGCGATCTCGCTTGTTGCGGCCCAGTCCACGAGAAAATTGGCTCCGGTGCCGCCGCGGACGTCGTCGGTCGGAATGAAGATCGAGACGGTGGCGAGCGGCCTCAAGGCGACCGGCGCCGTCAGATAGCTCTCGACTTGCTTGCCTGCGGTGTCGAAATAGGCGATGCGTTTGACCACCAGCGGCCGGGTCTCGGAGGCATTGTGCACGCTCAGCGTCACCGAGAAGTCGACGCGCAGCTTGCCCTGGCTCATCGCGACGCTGGAATAGGCGGGCACGTAGAATCCGCCGGAGACGACGAGTTCTTCCTTCGGCAGCGCGGTTAGCGAATCAGCAAAGTTTTGTTCGATACTGACCTTGGATTGCGCGGCGGCGGGCGCGGCGTAGGCGAGGGGGCATAGCAGCATTGCCGCGAAGAGCCCTTTCCGCATGTGACGAATTGCTCGCTTGCCGCACCGCAACCCGTCTCTAGGGTGCGGCAAAACGGACCAATTTGGCATGCACGAGCTCATTCGCGACATCACTCTCTGTATTCTGTTTGCCTGGATGCTGGGCCTGCTCGCCCATTTCTCCCGGCAACCCCTGATCCTGGCCTACCTTATCGCCGGCTTCTGCATAGGTCCATTCGGCGCCGGCTGGGTCAAATCGCAGGAATCGATCAGCGTCATCTCCGAGCTCGGCCTGATTTTCATGCTGTTCATGATCGGGCTGGAGATCGACCTGAAGAAGATCGTGCGGGCGGGAAAGGTGATCCTGTTCGCGGCGGGCGGCCAGCTGCTCGGGGGCTGCCTGCTCGGGGTCTTGTTCTTCGTCGGCATCGGCCTGTCGCTCGGCGGCGGGCATTTCGATGCGGTCTATCTCTGTGTCGCCTGCGCGTTGTCGAGCACTGTCATCATCGTCAAGGTGCTCTACGAGAAGCGCGAGCTCGACACGCTGCCGGGTCGCATCACCCTCGGCGTGCTGGTGCTCCAGGATATCTTCGCCATCCTGTTCCTGGCGGTGCAGCCCAGTCTGGCCAATCTGCAAGTCAGCGTCATCCTGCTCTCGATCGGCCGCGTCGCGGTGCTGGTCGCCGCCGCGCTTCTGGTCAGCCGCTACGTGCTGCCGCGCCTGTTCCACCAGATCGCACGGCGGCCCGAGCTGATCCTGCTCGGCGCGCTCGCCTGGTGCTTCCTCGTCGCCGAAACTGCGGAGCGGCTGTCGCTGTCGCGCGAGATGGGCGCGCTGATCGCCGGCGTCTCGCTCTCGACCTTTCCTTACGCGCTCGACGTCACCGCCAAGGTCACGACGCTCCGCGACTTCTTCATCACGCTGTTCTTCGTCGCGCTCGGCATGACCATTCCCGTGCCCGGTCTCTCCGTCATCGGACTGGCCTTGATGATCGCGGCGTTTACCGTGGTGAGCCGCCTCATCACCACCTTCATCCCACTCTACCTGATGAAGCAGGGGCTTCGCGCGAGCCTGTTGCCGGCCCTCAACCTCGCCCAGATCTCCGAGTTCTCCCTGGTGGTGATCCAGACCGGCATCGCCGACCACCATATCGCGCCGGAGACGGCGAACGCGGCCTCCTTCGCCTTCGTGGTGCTGGCCGTGCTCTCGACCTTCGTGATGACGCGCAGTGACGAGATCACCCGCTGGATGATCGGCCCCCTGAAGCGGATCGGCCTGCGCGACCTCGATCATGGCAGCGGGCATGCCGAGGAGGCCCATGGGGGCGGCCATGGCGAGGCCCGCCGCATCGTCATCCTCGGCTTTTTCCGTGCGGCGAGCGCGCTTTTGGCCGAGATCGAACGGCAGGCCCCGGTGCTGCTGGAGCAGATCACGGTGGTCGATTTCAACCCCAATGTGTACCAGACCCTGCTCTCGCGCGGCCTGCACGTGATCTATGGCGACATCAGCAATGTCGACACGCTGCTCCATGCCGGCGTCGGCAAGTCCGAGATGATCATTCTCAGCGTGCCGGATTCGCTGCTGAAGGGCGCCACCAACGAGAAGCTGGTCCGCCACGTCCGCGCGCTCAACCCCACCGCCCTGATCGTGGCGACCGCCGACCTCCTGGCCGATGTCAGCGAGCTCTACGAGGCCGGCGCCAGCTATGTCACCGTGACCCGGCTCAGCGACGCCCACGAGCTGTTCACGGTGATCGAAGCCGCCCAGGCCGGCCTTCTGGCCGACAAGCGCGCCGAGCTCGATCAGAGGCTCGGCGAGCGGCGCGAAGTGCTGCCGTGACCGCGCCCGGCCGCCTTCCTTTCCGGCGGTCGGTGCCTATATCCCTGGTGTCTTCGGTGCAAGCCTGAACCACCCTGGCAGGCCTGCCGTCTGGCATATGTGGTTGCGCTGGGAAGACTAGCGCCCCGGCTCAAGTCCGGCTAAGCCTCCCGGCCATAACCGATAGAGATTGGGAAATGCCCGATAGCATTCAGGAAGTCTTGCAGGCCTTTGCCCGGGGCGAGCTCGTCGTCGTCACCGATGATGAGGATCGCGAGGGCGAGGGCGATCTGATCGTCGCTGCCTCGCTCTGCACCGCCGAGAAGATGGCGTTCATCATCCGCCACACCTCCGGCATCGTCTGCGCGCCCGTGACCACGGAGGACGCGCGCCGCCTGCGGCTCGACCCGATGGTCGCCCACAACGATTCCGCGCACACCACGGCATTCACGGTCTCGATCGACTACAAGCCCGACGGCGGCACCGGCATCTCCGCCGAGGAGCGCGCCTCGTGCTGCCGGGCGCTGTCCAATCCCAATGTCGGCGCCAACGACTTCGCCCGCCCGGGCCACATCTTCCCGCTGATCGCCAAGGATGGCGGCGTGCTGCTGCGCTCCGGCCATACCGAGGCCGCGGTCGACCTCTGCAAGCTCTCCGGCCTGCCGCCGGTCGGCGTCATCAGCGAGCTCATGAACGACGACGGCAGCGTGATGAAGGGCGAGCAAGTCGCCCGCTTCGCCGCCGAGCACAAGCTCAAGCACGTCACCATCGCGGACATGATCGCTTACCGCCAGGGGCGCGAGAAGCTGATCGAGCGGGTCTCGACCTTCGTCACCGAGAGCCCGATCGGGCCCTTGCAGGGCTATGCCTATCGCTCGCCGTTCGATTCCATCGCCCACGTCGCCTTCGTCTACAATGGCGTCGGTGACGGCAAGAACGTGCTGACGCGCTTTCACAAGCCGAACATCGTCAAGGACGCTTTCACCGGCCACAAGCGCATGGCGGCGGTGCTCGAGCATTTCAAGAAATCCGGCCGAGGCGTGCTGGTCTACCTGCGTGATGGCGCAGCCGGTGTGCCCGTGGAGCCGCTGCCGGACGAGACGTCCACGGAAGCCGACCGCAACCGCCAGTGGCGCGAGGTCGGCGTTGGCGCGCAGATCCTGCGCGATCTTGGCGTCACCTCGATCCGGCACCTCACCTCTTCGGTGCACGACTACAAAGGCCTGTCGGGCTTCGGCATCGAGATCGTCGCCAACGAGCAGCTCGAAAGCTGACACGCAGTGTAGAGGCGAGGAGATGTTCGACGCTTCGCCTCGCCCCGGAATGACCGAAACCAGGATGCAATTGCACTTGTTGCCGCGGCGCTTTAATTTGTCGGGCAATTTATGACGGAACCAGACGCGAAAGGACGTTTCATGAGCGTGCGCCCTCAGGCCAAGGACAAGCCGGCTGCGGCTTCTTTCCAGTGGGACGATCCGTTCCTGCTCGACGAGCAGCTCACCGAAGACGAGCGCATGGTGCGCGACACCGCTCGCGCCTACGCCCAGGACAAGCTGCTGCCACGTGTCTCCCAGGCCTATCTCGAAGAGAAGACGGATCGCGAGATCTTCAACGAAATGGGTGAGCTCGGCCTGATCGGCATCACGCTGCCCGAGGAATATGGCTGTGCCAATGCGAGCTACGTCGCCTATGGCCTCGTCGCGCGCGAGATCGAGCGGGTCGATTCCGGCTATCGCTCGATGAACTCGGTGCAGTCCTCGCTGGTGATGTATCCGATCTATGCCTATGGCGACGAGAACCAGCGCAAGAAGTACCTGCCGAAGCTCGCCAGCGGCGAGTGGGTCGGCTGCTTCGGCCTGACCGAGCCCGACGCCGGCTCCGACCCGGCCGGCATGAAGACCCGCGCAGAAAAGGTTTCGGACGGCTATCGCCTCACCGGCAGCAAGATGTGGATCTCGAACGCGCCGATCGCCGATGTGTTCGTGGTCTGGGCCAAGTCGGCGGCGCACGACAACCAGATCCGCGGCTTCGTGCTGGAGAAGGGCATGAAGGGCCTCTCCGCGCCGAAGATCGGCGGCAAGCTGTCGCTTCGCGCCTCCATTACCGGCGAGGTCGTGATGGACGGTGTGGTGGTTCCCGAGGACGCGCTGCTGCCCAACGTCTCCGGCCTGAAGGGCCCGTTCGGCTGTCTCAACCGCGCCCGTTACGGCATCTCCTGGGGTGCGTTAGGGGCCGCGGAGGACTGCATGCACCGCGCCCGCCAGTATACGCTCGACCGCAAGCAGTTCGGCAAGCCGCTCGCCGCGACCCAGCTGGTGCAGAAGAAGCTCGCCGACATGGAGACCGAGATCGCGCTGGGCCTGCAGGGCTCGCTTCGTGTCGGCCGCCTGATGGACGAGGGCAAGTTCGCGCCCGAGATGATCTCGATCATGAAGCGCAACAATTGCGGCAAGGCGCTCGACATCGCCCGCACCGCCCGCGACATGCACGGCGGCAACGGCATCTCGATCGAGTATCACGTGATGCGCCACGTCCATAACCTCGAGACGGTCAACACCTATGAGGGCACCCACGACGTCCACGCCCTGATCCTGGGCCGCGCGATCACGGGCATTCAGGCGTTCTTCTAGTCGTCACGCATTCCGTGGCGGTTGTTTTGCTGAGCTGTCATCGCCCGCCTTGTGCGCAATGCGCACTGGGGCGGGCGATCCGGTATCCCAGAGACCTCGCCTTCGTCACAGGCGCCGCGGCGTACTGAATACCCCGCTTTCGCGGGGGACGACGAAGAGTGTGGCGGTACGCACAGGAAGTCCCATGTCCGACAATGACGACGTCCCGTTCAACCGCAACTTTCCGCTGAAGCCCGGAATCGTCGAGGAAGTCCGCCCCGGCGTGCGGCGCGTGCTCTGTAACAATCCGAGCCCGTTCACCTTCACCGGTACGGTCAGCTACATCGTCGGCACCGGCAATGTCGCAATCATCGACCCCGGCCCGGACGATGCGGCGCATGCGGCAGCGCTGCTCGATGCCGTGCGCGGTGAGACGGTGAGCCATATCTTCGTCACCCACACCCACCGCGACCATTCGCCGAACACCGCGCGGCTCAAGCAGGCGACCGGCGCGCTTGTTTATGCCGAAGGCCCGCACCGGGCCTCGCGCCCGCGCTTCGAGAGCGAGAAGCACAATCCGGAATCCGGCGCCGATCGCGATTTCGCGCCCGATGTCAGGATCGCCCATGGCGACGTCGTCGAAGGCGCCGGCTGGCGGATCGAGGCGGTGGCAACGCCCGGCCACACCGCAAACCATCTCGCCTTTGCCTGGCCCGAGCGAAAATTCAACTTCGTCGGTGATCACGTCATGGGCTGGTCGACATCGATCGTGGCGCCGCCCGACGGCTCGATGATCGACTATATGGAGTCGCTGGACCGCCTCGCGTCCCGCGAGGAGGACCTCTACTTCTCCGGCCATGGCCCGGAGATTCCGGACGGTCCGCGCTTCGTGCGTTTCCTGATCCGTCATCGCAAGGCGCGCGAGGCTTCGATCCTGCATCGCCTCGCCAAGGGCGAGGCCGACATCCCGACCATGGTGCGCGCGATCTATATCGGGATCGATCCCAGGCTGACGACCGCCGCTGGCTACTCCGTGCTGGCGCATCTGGAAGACCTGGTCGCACGCGGCGTGGTCGCGACGGATGGCGATCCCGTGATCGGCGGAACGTATCGGATGGCTAGCGCCTAGTGTCCCACTGTCGTTCCGGGGCGATGCGCAGCATCGAACCCGGAATCCATTCATCCACCGACGCTGCGGCCCGATGGATTCCGGGTTCGATGCTGCGGACCGCCCCGGAATGACAGCCGCTACTTCTTCACCGTCTTTGCCGGCGCCTTTGGCGGCGCGACCGGCGTCTTCTTCACCGGCTTGAGCGCATCGGCATCGGCGGCGGTGTTGAGATCATCAATGAATTTCTTGACGCGGGCAGCGTTGCTGCCGAGGTCGCTCTCGAAATAGCGCGAGGCGGAGCGGATATCGACGCGGGAATCATCGCCATCAGGCACGACCCGGATCGAGATGTCCTCGCGGAACCCCATGATCGGCGTGCGCGCCACCGCCTCGATGCGACCGATACGGCGCGGCGGCTGCGGCGCACGCTCGTCGATGACGAGCCATTTGCGCTTGGTGACGAGCTGGCGCGCGATCGCATAGGCGCGGTCAGCCGGGATCTCCAGCTCGATCGGCTCGATGTCGGGGTAAAACTGGCGCTGCTGCTCGGCCGAATAGAGACCGGCATAGACCGCGGTGTTGGTGCCATCGCCGGTGCGTATGGGCGCCAGCGCGTCGAAGCGCGGCGGGTCGATCGGGTTGGTGGTGATGTCGTGGATCGCCGGCAGCTTACGATATTGCAGGGCGAGATAGGTGGGATAGGCGAGGATCAGCGCATCGATCAGGAAAGCGAGCAGGATGCGCGCCATGCCGCGCGAGCCGTTCTGCCAGATCGCGGCAAAGCCGGCGAGCCCGAACAGGATCGAGAGGCCGGCAATCGCGAGCCCGCCGAAGAAGGCCATCAGCGCCGGTTTCATCTCCAGGAAGTCGAAGCGGACGATGATGATCGAGACCACCACCGCCACCACCGCGAACACGGCCAGATTACGCGCCCAGCTCGCGAGGCTGGACACGGGCTCCGACTGATAGGGAGCGGAAAACCTGCGGGCCATCGGGTGAGCTCTGCCGGGTGTTGCGGACGACGCCGGCCGATCTGGCGCGGCTATGCGCCGTTGAGACCACGGCCCGAGGGCAAATTCAAGGGTCGTTCACCCTACCCTGGAGGGGGAGGGTCGATCGCGCGAAGCGCGGGCGGGGTGGGGTGACGGCCTCTCAACTGAGGCGGTGCCCGTGTGGAGAGATCACCCCACCCCGTCTCACATTGCGCTTCGCTCCATGTGAGCCGACCCTCCCCCTCCAGGGGAGGGTGGCACCGTCTTACGCCGCCGCGTTCGGGAAGCGGTAATCCTTGAACTGGTCGCGCAACTCCGTCTTCAGGATCTTGCCCGTCGCGGTGTGCGGAATGCCCTCGACGAAGACGACATCGTCGGGCATCCACCACTTGGCGATCTTGCCGTCCATGAACTTCAGGATGTCCTCGCGCGTGGCCTGCTGGCCCTGCTTGAGGTGCACGATCAGGAGCGGCCGCTCATCCCATTTCGGGTGGAACACGCCGATCACGGCGGCTTCGGCCACGGCCGGATGGCCGACTGCGAGGTTTTCGAGATCGATCGAGGAGATCCACTCGCCGCCGGACTTGATCACGTCCTTGGAGCGGTCGGTGATCCGCATGTAGCCGTCCTCGTCGATGGTCGAGACGTCGCCGGTGTCGAAGAAACCTTCCTCGTCGAGGATGTTGGCGTCGAGCCGGTAATAGGCCTTGGCGACGGCTGGGCCGGCCACCTTGAGGCGGCCGAAGGTCTTGCCGTCCCAGGGCAGCTCCTTGCCGGCATCGTCGGTGATCTTCATCTGCACCGCGAACGGCGCATAGCCCTGCATCTGGAGCACGTCGAGCCTGGCGTCGCCGGTCGCGTTCTGGAACGGCGGCTTCAGCGCCGCGACGGTGCCGATCGGGCTCATCTCGGTCATCCCCCAGGCGTGACGGACGTTCGAGCCCATGTCGAGGAAGGCCTTGATCATCGAGCGCGGCATCGCCGAGCCGCCGCAGATCACCATCTTCAGGTCGGGCAGCTTCAGATTGTTGGCGGCCATGTGCTGGAGCAGCATCAGCCACACCGTCGGCACGCCCGCAGTGTGTGTCACCTTCTCGGTCGAGAGCAGTTCGTAGACCGAGGCGCCGTCGAGCTTGGCGCCGGGCATCACCAGCTTGGTGCCCTGCGAAGGCGCGGAGAAGGCGATGCCCCAGCTGTTGGCGTGGAACAGCGGCACCACCGGCAGCATCGTCTCGGAGGCGCTGGTGCCGAGCGCGTCGACATTGTTGGCCATCAGCGCGTGCAGCACGTTGGAGCGATGCGAATACAGCACACCCTTCGGGTCGCCCGTCGTGCCCGACGTGTAGCACATCGCGGCTGCCGTGTTCTCGTCAAAGTCCTTCCATTTGAATTTGCCGTCGGCCTGCGCAATCCAGTCCTCGTAGGCGACCACATTCTTCAGCGTGGTTTCCGGCATATGCGCCTTGTCGGTGAGCACGACATAGCGTTCCACGCTCGGAAGTTTGTCGGCGATCTTCTCCAGGATCGGAACGAAGGTGATGTCGGTCATCACGATGCGGTCCTGCGCATGGTTGATGATCCAGGCGATCTGCTCGGGGAAAAGGCGGGGATTGACGGTATGGCAGATGGCGCCGATCCCCATGATGCCGTACCACACCTCGAGATGGCGCCAGGTGTTCCAGGCGATCGTTGCGACACGGTCGCCGAGCTTGATGCCGTCGCGCTCCAGCATCTGCGAGACCTTGAGCGCGCGCTGGTGGATCTCGGCGTAGTTGGTGCGATGGATCGGCCCCTCGACCGAGCGTGTGACCACCTCCTGCTTGCCATGAATTCTGGCGGCGTGTTCGATGATCCGGTGGCAGAGCAGGGGCCAATCTTGCATCAAACCGAGCATTCTGACGTTCCTCCGAGAAGTCGCTGGGCGCGTTATCGCTCTCAGCCTTGGGCCAAACAATTGTGATGAGTTTTAGCCTGCCGGACTTTCGCCGCAAATGGTCTTGTCGCGGCTATATGTCCACCGGGGCGGCAATGGTTACCGCCGCGCTCGCGCTGTCGCTTGTGTTCGCCGAGAGGGCTGAGGCGCGGAAATATCCTGCGCCATGGGATATCTTCGGCCTTGGTACACCACGACCGCGCGCAGCCGTTCGTCACGCCAAGATTCCACTGCCAAAACCGCGCCCCGAACAGGCCCCCAAGGCGTCGGACGAGGGGGCGCCGGAGCCAGAAGGCAAGCCATCCGAGGACAAGCCAAGCGCCGACAAGCCCGCCGAGGCCGCGCCGCCGCCCGAGAAGCAGGCCTCGGCCTGCCGGCTGGCGCTGACCGAGGAGATCGCGATCGCGCCGTCCATTCCGGATATCCGCGGCCCCGGCGCCTGCGGCGGTGAGGATCTGGTGCGGTTAGAGGCCATCGTGCTGCCGGACAAGCGTAAGGTGGCGGTCAAGCCGGCGGCGATCCTCCGCTGCACCATGGCGTCCGCGGTCGCCGATTGGGTGCGCAAGGACATGGTGCCGCTGGCTGCGAGCCTCGGCTCGACCATCAGCGACCTCGACAATTTCGACAGCTTCGAGTGTCGCGGACGCAACCGCGTCGTCGGCGCGATGCTGTCCGAGCACGGCAAGGCCAACGCCCTCGACGTCCGCGCCATCAAGCTCGCCAACGGGCAGTCGATCGGCCTGACCGACCGCACCATGTCGCGCGAGGTGCGCGAGCGTGTGCTGCATTCGGTGTGCGCGCGCTTCTCCACCGTGCTCGGCCCGGGCTCGGACTGGTACCACGAGGACCACATCCATCTCGATTTGGCGCAGCGGCGCAATGACTACCGGATCTGCCAGTGGAACGTCTGGGATCCGCTGCCGCAGGTCGCCCCGCTGTTGCCGGCGGAGCGCCCCGAGGAGGCACCGCCGCGCGAGGTCGCGGCCAAGCCCGACGGCAAGGAGGACGCCGACGAAGGGGCGGCGGAGAATCCCCCTGCGCCTGCGGACAAGCCGTCTGCTGATGGCAACAAAACCCGGTCGCACAAGCCGGCAACAAAAAAGCGCCGGTAAGACCGGCGCTTTTGGATGTCAGAGATCAGGACGCGATCAGTAGCTGCCGGCTTGGCCGGTTTGGCTGCTGCCGAGCGCCAGGCGCGAATTATACGGCGAGTCGCCATGCTTCGGCTCGAGCACCACGACGATGGTGCCGACCTTGACGCGATTGTAGAGGTCGATCGCGTCCTCGTTGGTCAGGCGGATGCAGCCCGACGAGATCGAGGCGCCGATATATTCCGGCTGGTTGGTACCGTGGATGCGGAACAGCGTGTCCTTGCCGCCCGAGTAGAGGTACATGGCGCGGGAACCCATCGGATTGTCCGGACCCGGCGCGACATAAGTCGGCACGCCCAGGCGCGAAATCTCGCCCGGCGTCGGATGCCAGGCCGGCCATTCGGTCATGCTGCCAACCTTGGCAATGCCGGACCAGGCCATGGCCTCTTCGCCGACGGTGATGCCGTAGCGGATCGCCTTGCCGCCCTCCAGCACGTAATAGAGATAGTGGTTGTCGGAATCGACCACGATCGAGCCCGGCGATTCCTTGCGGTGATACTCAACGATGGCGCGGCGGAACGGCTCTGCGACCGGGGTATTCTCATACCGGACTTTAGCAAGGAGTTCCTTGTCCTTCGGCTTGAAGGCTTTGGTGTCGGTCGCCTCATAATGCGTGGCCTGCATGCAGCCCGACAGCATCAGGCCGGCGGCCAAGATCCCCAATTTAACTTTCAGCGACGACATGGTTTGTGGTTCCAATCGAAACAATACCGTGCGGAAGGCCTGAGCTTAGCGCCCAAGTTCCTCGACTCCGTTAATCCCATTATCGTTGAAATCTGCCACAATTCCAGCACTGAAGCCTTTATCCCGCGCTGCAAGACCCCAGCTGTGGCTTTTCTGCCGCAAGTTTTGCGGCGCTGTGTGGATTTTGCGGCAGGCGGCCCCGAACTGTCGATTCCGCGCCACAGTTGAGCCGCGCCCCCGCCATAAATACCAACGCTTCGTTAATCCGGTTGTCATCGTGAACTTGTCAGAATCGCGCTAAGGGCTGTCATTCTGTCGCAGGTTCTCTGGAGTTGTCATGTTTTCGGTGTTTGTTCCCTCCGAGGCCTCCCTCAAGAAGGCCGTCATCGAAGATCTCACCGCGCTGCCGGAGAGCGCGGTTTGGATCGACCTCGTCAACCCGAGCGCGGCCGAGGACAAGGCGGTGGAGCGGCTGGCGGGCATCGCCATCCCGACCCGGGAAGATATGCAGGAGATCGAGATCTCCAGCCGGCTCTATATCGAGAACGGCGCGCGCTACATGACCGCGACGCTGATGTGCCACTCCGATACCGACATGCCCCGGACCACGGCGGTGACCTTCATCCTCGGCGACCACCGCCTGGTGACGGTGCGCTACGATTTGCCGAAGCCATTCGCCCTGGTCGAGGCCAAGCTCGGTCGCTCCTGCACGCCTTCCATCACCGGCGAGATGGTGCTGATGGAACTCCTGGACGCCGTGATCGACCGCTGCGCCGACATTCTGGAGCGCTGCGGCGCCGAGATCGACCAGGTCTCGCACGACATCTTCGAGCCCGAGAGTGAGCGCCACGGCCACGCCAAGCAATATTCCCAGATCCTGATCTCGATCGGCCGCAAGGGCGATCTGACATCGAAGGTTCGGGAGAGCCTGGTGTCGATCGGCCGCGTCGTGACCTTCCTGTCCGCAGTGGTCGAAGGCGTGAAATGGTCGAAGGACATGCGCGAGCAGCTCAAGACCATGCAGCGCGATGTGGCCTCGCTGACCGATCACGCATCCTATCTCTCCAACAAGATCACCTTCGTGCTCGACGCCATGCTCGGCGTCGTCAATCTCGAGCAGAACAACATCATCAAGCTATTCTCGGTCATGGCTGTTGTCCTGATGCCGCCGACGCTGATCGCCTCGATCTACGGCATGAACTTCAAGGTGATGCCGGAACTCGAATGGATCCACGGCTATCCGATGGCGCTGGTGATGATGCTGGTGGCAGCGATCGTCCCGTACTGGATCTTCAAGTGGAAGAAGTGGCTCTGATCTCCCGCGCTCTCGGAAGATACCTACCGAGACCTTACGCGGTTCGCAAAGACACGGTCGATCGTGTCGCAGAATAGAGCGGGATTGAGGCGCTGCCGTGATGTGTGCTCTGTGCCCCAATTCCTCCGGTAAAATTTGAGCGGTGGGCTGAACGTTTGCGCGAAACTTGTCTGCGATAAGCAGCGTGTTAGCCGCGAGGAACAGCCATGGTTGAAAAACACATAACGACGCCCCGCAACGTCATCGATCTGGCGAACTATCGTCAGGCCGTGACAAGCGGCAAGGCGCCGTCGTTGTCGGCACGCCTGTGCCGGCACTGTGGTGCTCCGCTGCTCGACGGCGAAAACGACGACGACTGCTCGACTGCATTGAACGCCGCCGCTCCGCGGCTGCGTGAACGGTCGCGTCGGATTCGACTCGATTGAGGAACGGAAGGTAAGGGCGATCCAGGTCTTGCGGCGGCGTTGTCTGGATCGCCTAGCTTCCGTCTTTCGGCAAATCAGCTAGCGCTTCACGATATGCGCCGTCGAGACGATGGTCTCGGCGATGGCGCCGTCACGGCTGAAAGAGACGAGATGCTTTAAGACATCGCGCAGCATAGCCTCGACATTCTCGCCCAAAGCATCCGGTGATGACGACGAATAAGTGAGAGTGCGTTGCGCCAAGTCGTACAGGCCGACCAGATGGCTGGTTTCGACTGTCTTCCTCCCAGAGCTTTGCCGGTGACCAGCGGCGGCGGATCTCGTTGTAGCCATCAAGCCAGGAGTTGCGGCCATCGGCGGCCGAGAACGAGGCGCAGATCGCGAGCGCGCCGTCACCGTGCGATCCCAACCGTGTTGTCAAGATGCCTGCTCGGAAATATTCCTCTTTACCGAAATTCGGATTTGTCGTATGTGTCGTCCATCCCGGCCCATCCTTGAGGGGCGATCATGTGGTCGTCATGTTTCGCGAGCCGGGCTTGCGGTGGACGCAGCAGCGTCGGGCGCGAACAGCCAGGGCAGGGCGGATTGCTCTCCGTGAGCCCAGGGCTTCGTGCGGACGGACGGCGCTGTCAGGTTCGTCTCGCCTGTAAGTTTCCGGCTCCGTCGACAGGGCTGGGAAAACTGCGGCGAAATGGCGGGCCGTGCGTACGGCAAAACCGTGTGGTCCTGGCCGTCGTTGCTACGGTCAAGCTCTTGCGGATGCGGCAATCGCGTCAACCGGCGCGGTGCCGGTGACTTTCGCAGGCGTGAGGGAGGCCAGAAGGAACTCGGCTCCCGGGAGAGCGCGGCATACGCCGTCCGACCATCGCGCAGGGAAGGCCGAGTGATTGGCTACACCTGTATGCTGCTGTGCGGTTCTTCCTGCGTGTGCTTTTCGCGCAGCGGACCGCGGGTGCCAGGTCAGCACCCGGCCTTCCCTGCGCCCTCTTGGCTTCGAGGGTGGAGAGATGAAGCAAAGCTCGGGCGAAAGACGCCGCGAGAATGCGAACGCGTGTCTGAGAGGCGGGTTGGTTGCCGACGAGATCGCCCATTGCTCCGTCATTGCCGCGCAGCGACGAGAGCGGATCAAACGTGCTGGCCGCCGTTGATGTGGATCTCGGCGCCGTTGACGTAGGAGCTCGTGTCCGTGCACAGCACGTAGATGATCTTGGCGACCTCGTCGGGCGTGCCGAGGCGATGCATCGGGATTTGCTGCTCGACGATCTTCTCGGTGCCGGGCGAGAGGATCGAGGTGTCGATCTCGCCGGGCGCGATCGCGTTGACGCGCACGCCGATGCGGCCGAAGTCGGAAGCCATTTCGCGCGTCAGCGCGGCGAGCGCGGCTTTGGACGTCGCGTAGGCGGCGCCCGCGAAGGGATGCACGCGCGAGCCTGCGATCGAGGTGACGTTCACGACCGATCCCCTGGCCGCCTTCAATTCCTCGATCAGCCCGCGCGCCATCATGATCGGCGCGAAGAAGTTGACGTTGAAGACATGCGTCCAGGTGTCGAGATCGGTGTCGACCGAGCCGAGCCGCGCGCCGCCCGCGCCCTTCGGCGAGATCGCGGCGTTGTTGACCAGCGCATGCAGCGTGCCGCCCTCGAGCCGGCGGCGGATCTCGGAGATCGCGCGCGCCGTATCCACGGGATCGCCGAGGTCGACCTGGATATGGTCCTCGGGGCCTGCATCCCACGGGCAGTCCTCCGGGAAGGCATGCCGTGAGCAGGTGATGACGCGCCAGCCGGCCGAGGAGAAACGGATCACGGTGGCGTGGCCGATGCCGCGGCTGGCTCCGGTCAGGAGCAGCGTACGACGCGGCACATTGGACGAATGCGGCATGGACATCTTTCAGGTCGGCCCACAAGGCTCAAGGATACATCCGCGTCTTGGACCACTTCTGGCCGGCCGCGTCACGGCGAAATTCGATGCGGTCGTGCAGGCGGAATGGGCGGTCGTGCCAGAACTCGATGCGCACCGGCGTGATGCGCCAGCCGCTCCAGCCCGGCGGCCGCGGCACCTCGCCGATGACGTATTTGGCCGCGACTTTGGCGATGGCCTGCTCGAAGGCGAAGCGGCTCTCCAGCGCCTCGGATTGCTTGCTCGCCCAGGCGCCGATCTGGGCCTGCTTGGGGCGGGTGGCGAAATAGGCATCGGCCTCGGCGTCGGTCACCGGCGTCACGTTGCCGCGGATGCGGACCTGACGGCGCAGCGACTTCCAGTGAAAAAGTAATGCTGCCTTAGGATTTGCGGCGAGTTCGCGGCCCTTCTGGCTGGCGATGTGGCTGTAGAAGACGAAACCCTCGGTATCGAAACCCTTCATCAGCACCATGCGCACGTCCGGAAGCCCGTCCGGGTCGACGGTCGCGAGCGCCATTGCGTTCGGATCGTTCGGCTCGCTCTTGATCGCCTCGTTCAGCCAGGACTCGAACAACGCAAATGGCTCGTCGGCGGCGGTGAAATCACCGGATGTTAAGGGTGTCTGGTGTTTCATCGATGTCGTGTCGGTCATGTCTGGAGTCCGAGTTGCGTCCCGCGGCCCAAAACGCGCTATTGTCCGCTACCGCCCTATATAGGGCATGGGGACGCGTTGGCCTATCGGTGATCCGTCCGTCCGGCTTCGTCATGACGATGATTCTAATCGGGCTTGGTGCCGGCGGTTGCAGCTTTTCGCGCAACGACAGCAGTGCCTATGCCAAGGCCGACGACAGCGACCTGACCGGATCGATCGCGCGGCCGGCGAAGGACGCCCCGCCGACCGAGACCGATCTCGCCTTCGCCCGCAACGCCGCCTCCGACGTCCTCAGCAAGGGCGACAAGGATTCCAGCCAGCACTGGGAGAATCCGGAGACCGGGGCGCGGGGCTCGGTCACCCCGATCGCCCAATCCTATGCCGCGGAGGACGGCCGCAAGTGCCGCGACTTTCTGGCGAGCTACGTCAACGGCAATACCGAAAGCTGGCTCCAGGGCGCCGGCTGCCAAAGCAGCCGTGGCCGTTGGGAGATTCATACGCTAAAGCCGTGGCGGAGCTAGGATCCGGCGGGCCCTAGTTGCAAAAATGCCACTCTCTCCCCACATGATCCGCAGGTGGGGCGGGGAGCCCTTTGAACAATTCGATTCCGTGAAGGAGACGTGACGGATGCGCGACCCCTATGAGGTCTTGGGGGTGCCGCGGAGCGCCAACGCTGCCGCCATCAAGAGCGCCTATCGCAAGCTTGCCAAGAAGCATCATCCCGACAGCAACAAGGGTGACCCGAAGGCCGCCGAGCGCTTCGCCGAGATCAACTCGGCCAACGAGATTCTCGGCGACGAGGACAAGCGCAAGCAGTTCGACCGCGGCGAGATCGACGCCGAGGGCAAGCCGCGCTTCCAGGGCTTTCCGGGGGGCGGCGGGCCGCGCGGGCGCGCGGGCCCCGGCGGGTTCGAGAGCTATACGTTCCGGAGCGGCGGTGCGGGTGCCAGCCCGGGCGGCGGCGCGTTCGAGGATATCCTCAACAGCATGTTCGGCGGTGGGATGCGTGGCGCGCGGCCCGGGGCCGGCGGCGGCGCCCAGTTCGACTTCGACACCGGCGGGATCGGGCTCGATCTCGACGTGAACGTTGCCATGTCCGTCTCTCTGGAAGAGGCGGTCAAGGGCGGCGAGAAACGCGTCCGGCTGCCCACGGGCAAGGAGCTGAACGTCAAGATTCCGGCCGGCGTCGCCGAAGGCCAGCAGATCCGGCTGAGGGGCCAGGGCGAGAGTGCGCAGGGCCATCCGCCCGGCGATCTCCTGATCACCATCAACATCGCGCCCCACCCCCACTTCAAGGTCGAGGGCACGGACTTGCGGATCGATCTGCCGGTCACGCTCTATGAGGCGGTGCTCGGCGGCAAGGTCCGCGTCCCCACCCTCGGCAATGCTGTGGAGCTCTCGGTCCCTAAAAACACATCCAGCGGCCGAACCTTCCGCCTCAAGGGCAAGGGGCTGCCGAAGGCCGGCGGAGCCGGAGACCTCTTCGTCGTCATCAGGATTATGCTACCGGACGGGAACGATGCCGAGCTTGAGACATTGATGGAAAAGTGGCGGGACCAACATCCCTACAATCCGCGTAGCGGGCTCGGCTAAGGCGCTATCCGAGGCCGCCTCGACGATCGGAGCATTCTCTTCCCGAAAGGATGATGCTCAACATGCGCCTGAAGCGCGGTCGCGCTTCAACGCTGACGTTTGAGGCGCGTCGACTATCCGGCGGGGCAGCCGATAAGAAGGTGCGGCCTCGAGAGGGGGACCAGCGCGGTACCAAAAACCCCAATCGAGGCCGCCTGCGTCGATCGGCGGATCGAACGCTGCTCATTTTCGCGTGATCATCCGGTGCGATTCTGAGACGCGCCGATGTCCTGATTCCAAATTTTCGATGTCGGAATCGAGGCATCGCGCTTGCAGGGGTTGTCTAGGTGCCGTGCTTCTCTGCCTGGTCGTAAACGGCCTGCGCCACCTTGGTCAGCCGGTCGCGGTCGGCGCCGCCGCTGACAACGTAACCGACGCCGCGCTCGGCCCAGAACAGCGCCCCGTCCTTGTCCGTTTTGGCGTAGCGCATCTGCGTCGCACCATTCTCGGTCTTGGCGGTGTAGATCGTGTACCGCTCGCCCGAGGCGCCCTCATACATCAGGAACGACGCCGGACCTTTCGGCCCCGGCAAGAGCCGGCCGCCGACGAGCTTCAGCCCGCTCGCCTCCAGGTTTGGCGCGAACACGGTCCAGCCGCAGCGCCGGGTCAGCCAGGCCTGGAGATGGTCGCGCTCGTTGCCCCCGACCTCGACGGGGTGGCGGACCTCGACGACATAGAGGCGGTGGGCGTCGAGCGCGTCGGCTGTGAAGCTCTGGAAGGTCGAGGGCGCGTTGGCGGCACCATGCGCGACCCAGCCGGCCGTGCCGCCGGCGACGAAAGCAACCAGCACAGCCGCGGCGGCGCCATAGAGCCATTGCCGGGGGCGTCGCTCCAGCCGCTCGAGCTCCAGCCGTGCCGGCACCGGCTCCTGGGCGACGGCGTCGTAGCGGGCGTGCAGCATCTCAGCCATGGCGCGCCAGGATTGCACACGCTCGGCCTCGTCAGGATGGGCGGCAAGCCAGGCCTCGACGTCGGCGCGACGTTCGGCCGGCAGCTCGCCGTCGACATAGGCGTGCAGCTCGTCTTCGGTGATCGGAATGTTGCGGTCGTTCATATCGGTCGTCTCTGGCTCTGCGGCCCAAAATGTCCTTCGTGGCTTAACGTCGCCCGCTCCATCGGCATGTGGGCGGACAACACGCAATGCATCAGCCCTGCCATCATTTCACCCGCCTGAGCGCCGGGCGCGCGCCCTCCAGCGAGGCTTTGACGTGGGCGCGGGCGCGCGCCAGGCGCGACATCACGGTGCCGATCGGCACGCCCTGAATGTCGGCGACCTCGCGATAGCTCATGCCCTCCAGCATCACCAGCAGCAGCACCGAACGCTGCTCCTCGACCAGCGTCGCCAGCGCCTTCTCGATGTCGCGCCCTTCGGCCTCGGTCCCGCTGGCATCCGGGTTGTTCTCCGTCAGCGGCATGAATTGCGGCCGCCTAGCCAGTGAGCGCCGCCGGTTCTTGTTGAGGTTGGTCAGGATCGTGTAGAGCCAGCTCCTGACGTCGCCCCCGAGGAACAGACGCTCAGAACGCAGCGCGCGTACCAACGTATCCTGTACCAGATCGTCGGCCGCATCCGCATCGCGCGTGAGTGCGCGGGCATAGCGGCGCAACGCCGGGATCATGGTTTCCACACTCTGGCGAAACGCATTCATTGCGGTTTTCACGTCCCGGTATTCGGCGCGAGCGCCACAACGATCATAACACCCGAATGAAACGGCTATTCCGGTGCTCGAAACAGCGTTAACGCCGCGTATTAGGACTGTACCGCGAAGGAGGGCTGGTGTACCTCCAGACCTTAACCCGCTCGATGGGACGTTGAAAAAATGGCGCAGAATTCAGGTCTGATGCAGGGCAAACGGGGCGTGATCCTCGGCGTTGCCAACAACCGATCGATCGCCTGGGGCATCGCCAAGGCATGCCGCGCGGCCGGTGCCGAGCTCGCCTTCACCTATCAGGGCGATGCGCTGAAGAAGCGTGTCGAGCCGCTCGCCGCGGAGGTCGGCGGTCTCGTGCTCGGCCATTGCGACGTCACGGATGCCGCGACCATCGACGCCGCCTTCGCGGTGCTGAAGGAGAAGTGGGGTAAGATCGACTTCCTGGTGCACGCGATCGCCTATGGCGAGCAGCTCGACGGCCGCTACGTCGACACCACGCAGGAGAACTTCTCGAAGTCGATGCTGATCTCCTGCTACTCGTTCACCGCGGTGGCGCAGCGCGCCGAGAAGCTGATGACCGACGGCGGCTCGCTCATCACGCTCAGCTATTACGGCGCCGAGAAATGGATGCCGCATTACAACGTCATGGGCGTGGCGAAAGCCGCGCTGGAAGCCAGCGTGCGCTATCTCGCCGCCGATCTCGGCGAGAAGAACATCCGCGTCAACGCGATCTCGGCAGGTCCGATCAAGACGCTCGCCGCCTCGGGCATCGGCGATTTCCGCTATATCCTGAAGTGGAACGAATACAACGCGCCGATGCGTCGCAACGTGTCGACCGAAGACGTCGGCGGCAGCGCGCTGTATTTCCTCTCCGACTTGTCGCGCGGCGTGACCGGCGAGGTGCACCACGTCGATTCCGGCTATCACGTGCTCGGCATGAAGCGCCCGGACGCGCCGGATATCTCACTCGGCGGGTAGAGCATGATCCGGAAAAGTGGGAACCGGTTTTCCGGTAAGATCATGCTCGAACAAGAAGACTAGCCTTCGAAACCGCATGCCCGTGCCCACGATCTACTTCCTGCGCCACGGCGAGACCGAGTGGAACGCGCTCGGGCGGCTCCAGGGCGCCCAGGACATTCCGCTGAATGCACGCGGCCGCGGGCAGGCCGTGCACGCGGCCGGGGTTCTGGCCGATCTGTTCAGGCGCGACAGCAAGGACAAGGCGGCGCTGCCCTACGTGTCGAGCCCGCTCGGGCGTGCGCGCCAGACCATGGAACTGGTGCGCCGCAAGCTTGAACTGCCGCTTGCCGATTATTCGCTCGACGACCGCCTGCGGGAGATCGGCTACGGCACCTGGGAGGGGCTGACACTGGCCGAAAGCGAGGCCTCCGATCCCGAGGTCTATGCAAGGCGCCTCGCCGACAAATGGACGGTCGCGCCAATCGGCGGCGAGACCTATGCGGCCGTGCAGCTACGCATGCTCGATTGGTACGAGTCGCTTCTGGTCGATACCGTCGCGGTCGCCCATGGCGGCACCTGCCGGGCCCTGATGGTGGCTTTGGGCATCGAGACCCCCGCCGGTGCCGCCGAGCTCTATATCGAGCAAGGCGCCGTCTACGTGTTCCGCGACCGCCGGCTGGAAAAGTTTAGTTAGCCTGGAACGCGGTCATTGCGGGTTCGATGCTTCGCATCGCCCCGGAATGACCGAGTGTGTGTTTGACCCGGGTGTTCCCCCGCGTTACCACCACAAGTCAGAACTGACTGACGAGTAGAGACGGATGTCCTTCAACACCTTCGGCCACATGTTCCGCGTCACCACCTTCGGCGAGAGCCACGGCGTGGCGATCGGCTGCGTGGTCGACGGCTGTCCGCCCATGATCCCGCTCACCGAGGCCGACATCCAGGGCGATCTCGACCGCCGTCGGCCCGGCCAGTCGCGCTTCACCACCCAGCGCCAGGAGCCGGACCAGGTGAAAATCCTGTCCGGCGTGATGGCGCATCCGGAGACCGGCGTGCAGGTGACGACGGGCACCCCGATCGGGCTCCTGATCGAGAACACCGACCAGCGCTCGAAGGACTATTCCGAGATCAAGGACAAGTTTCGCCCCGGTCATGCCGACTTCACCTATGAGGCGAAGTACGGCCTGCGCGACTATCGCGGCGGCGGGCGCTCCTCGGCGCGCGAGACCGCCACGCGCGTTGCCGCCGGCGCGATCGCGCGAAAAGTGCTGCCCGACGTCAAGGTGCGCGGCGCACTGGTGCAGATCGGCCCGCACAAGATCGACCGCGCCAAATGGGACTGGGACGAGATCGGGAAAAATCCATTCTTCTGTCCCGACAAGGACAAAGCTGCGTTCTTCGAGACCTATCTCGACGGCATCCGCAAGAGCGGCTCCTCGATCGGTGCGGTGATCGAAATCGTCGCCGAAGGCGTGCCAGCGGGCCTTGGCGCGCCGATCTACGCCAAGCTCGATTCCGATCTGGCGGCCGCGATGATGACCATCAACGCGGTGAAGGGCGTCGAGATCGGCGCCGGATTTGGCGCGGCCGAATTGACCGGCGAAGAGAACGCCGACGAGATGCGCACCGGCAATGACGGCACGCGCTTTCTCTCCAACCATGCCGGCGGCGTTCTGGGCGGCATCTCCACCGGACAGCCGGTGGTGGTGCGTTTTGCGGTGAAGCCGACCTCATCGATCCTCCAGCCGCGCCGCACCGTCGATCGCAAGGGCACTGATACCGAGATCGTCACGAAGGGCCGCCATGACCCCTGCGTCGGCATCCGCGCCGTCCCCGTCGGTGAGGCCATGATGGCCTGCGTGCTGGCCGATCACTTCCTGCGCGATCGCGGGCAGGTGGGACGCTAGTTTTTTCACCTCTCCCGCGGGGAGAGGTGAGCACACCGCCGATAACGCGCCCTGTCGCGGTACTAGCCCACCGCGCAGCTTGACGGGCCCACAACTTCGTCCGCAAATGCGGGCATGAATAGCTCCGAGCTCCAGCGCATCTGCAACTGGCTGATCGGCGGTGCCTGGTCGTCGCTAGAGCCGGCCGAGATGATCGCCGATTTCTGCGAACGTCTGGTCGCGGCCGGCCTGCCGCTGTGGCGGTTCGGCATCTTCATCCGCACGCTGCATCCGGAAATCTTCGGCCGCAATTTCATCTGGCGGCAGGGTGGGGAGGTCGAAATCGGCAGCGTCGATTTCGAGATCCTGGAGACGCCCGAATTCGCCCGCAGCCCGCTCCGCATCGTGTTCGAGCAGGGGGTGGAGGTCAGGGGACGCGCGAGCGATCCCGACAGCAAGCGATTTCCGTTCCTCGACGACATGCGCGCCGAAGGCGCGACCGACTATATTGCCGTGCCGGTGCCTTTTCTCGATGGCTCCATCCACGCCACGAGCTGGATCACGCAGCATCCCGATGGGTTCAGCGACGACGACATCGCGGCGATCCGAAGCATCATAGCGCCGCTCGCGCGCGTCAGCGAGATCATCAGCCTGCGCCGCACCGCCGAGATGCTGCTCGACACCTATGTCGGCAACCGCGCCGGCGCACGCATTCTCGGCGGCCAGATCCGCCGTGGCCACACCGACACCATGCAGGCGGTGATCTGGCTCTCGGACCTGCGCGGCTTCACCGCGCTGTCGGACCGGCTGCCGGCCGAGACGGTGGTGGCAATCCTCAACCATTATTTCGACTGCCAGGTCACCGCGATCAGGGGTCATGGCGGCGAGGTGCTGAAATTCATGGGCGACGGCCTGCTCGCAGTGTTTCCGATCGATGAATATGTTGGCGATGCCGCCCATGTCTGCGCGCGCGTGCTGGAGGCGGCGCGTGAATCGCGCGCCAGCGTGGAGCAACTCGCGTTTCCGGTCGGCGATGTCGTCGAGCGCTTCCGCTTTGGCGTCGCGCTGCACATCGGCAACATCCTCTACGGCAATATCGGGGGCGGTAACCGGCTGGACTTCACCTGCATCGGCCCCGCCGTCAATCTCGCGGCCCGGCTGGAGAAGATCACGGGGCGGCTGGGGCGGACCGTCGTCGCCTCGGAAGGTTTTGCCAATGTCTGCCACCACAACTGGCACGAACTCGGCGAATTTCCGATCGCAGGATTTTCCAAGGCACAGCGCGTGTACGGGCTGGCGGAAGAAACGCACGCGATGGCCGGCTGAGCCTTATTCCTCCGGCTCGGTCGTGAACAGCAGCGGATAGCCCTTGGCACGGCCGGCATCGGTGGCACGCGTCGCCTTGGTCTCGGCGACGTCCTTGGTGAACACGGCGACGACGCAGGTGCCCAGCTTGTGCGCGGTGATCATCACCTTGTAGGCCTGATCCTCCGTCATGCGGAATTCGGCCTTGAGCACCATGGTGACGAATTCGCGGGGCGTGTAGTCATCGTTGATCAGGATGACCTTGTGCAGCCGCGGCCGCTCGACCTTGGTCTTCGTCCTGGTTTTCGGTGTGGTAACGGTATCGTTCATTCCGCCTCCCGGACACGGCGGCTCGGGTTCCTGCCGGAGCGATCAGCTCGTGGCCTTCGCACCATATTGCAGGACCTGCACCTTCTCCAAGGTGATCAGGCCGCTCGACATCATGCCATCAAGGATGGGCAGGAATGCGTTGATGTTGTCCTCGCTGTCGACGATCTCGATCAGCAGCGGCAGGTCTTCGGAAAGTCGCAGGATCTTCGAAGTGTGGAGCCGGCTCGATTTGCCGAAGCCCATCGGACCGCGCAGCACGGTGGCGCCGGCGAGGTGCCGCTCGCGTGCCGTCATCACGATCGCTTCATAGAGCGGCTTGCCGTCGAAATGGTCGCTCTCGCCGATGAAGATCCGGAGCAAAACGGCCTGAGCGGGGATTTGCATGGTCAACTCCTTGTCAAGCGGTTGTAGCGGCTCGCCATCATATGCCCGAGCCACGCCGACACCAGCCAGCAGATGACGGACGCTGCGACATAGGCAAGTGCCGTGTACTTCATGCCGCCGTCGAGCAGGCGAAAGGTCTCCAGGCTGAAGGTCGAGAACGTGGTGTAGCCACCGCAGAACCCGGTCATGACGAACTGCCGGTGCTCAGGACGCGCCAGCATGCGGCCGTCGGGGCCGGTCAGCGTCGCGTAGAAGCCGATGATCAGCGATCCCGTGGCGTTGATGAACAGTGTAGCGAAGGGAAAGCCCGGTCCGGTGTCGAGCGCGAGACCGACCAGATAACGGGTCAGTCCGCCGACGATGCTGCCGGCGGCAACCCAGGCGTAGAGTATCGCGCTACGCCAGCGCTCGGCGGAGGAGGGGACGGCCATGCGCTTCTATCCTCCAAGCCTGTCCGCGAGGAGGAAGCCGCAACTGACGGCCGCAAGGCACAGCCCGACCGAGAGCACGACATTGCCGAGTGCAGAGAGCGGCTCGCCGCTCCGCGCCAGCGTCAGGGTTTGCAGGCTGAATGAGGACACCGTGGTGTAGCAGCCGAGAAAACCGGTCACCGCGAACAGCCAGGGGGTGGGCGCGGCGAAGGCCGAGCCGGGATGGGTCGCGAGCGCGCCGAAAATGCCGATCAGGAAGGCGCCGGTGACGTTGATGGTCATGGTGCCCCACGGAAACGTCTCGCCCAACCGCCGCGCGATCGCGCCGGACACGAAATAGCGCGCACAGCCGCCAAGCATGCTACCCATCATGATCGCAAGCACCCCACTCAGCACGACGAAAAACTCCCCGTCATCATTTTTGCTCTGCTGCCAGACCGTTGCCGACGGCAAGCAGCCCCATGAGCGAGATCAGCGCAAAGCCGAGCCCCGCCAGGAACGTGCCTGCCGGACCATAGGCATCCCACAACGCGCCGGCGATCACGCTCGCCGCCAGCAGGGCCAGACCCGTGAATAGGTTGAAATAGCCGAATGCGGTGCCGCGCAGGCTCGGCGGCGCGGCATCGGCGACGAGCGCCGAGAGCAGGCCTTGCGTCAGCCCCATATGCAGCCCCCACAGCACGACGCCGAGCGCGAGGCCTGCAAGGCTCGGGAGCAGTGCCAGCGCGAGGTCGGCGCCGGCGAGGAAGATCAGACCGAGCGCGAGCAGGCCGGTCCGGTTGATTCGATCCGACAGCACGCCGGCGGGATAGGCCGACAGCGCATAAGTGACGTTCATCAGCACCAGCACCGCCGGCACCCACATCGGGTTGAGCCCGATGTTCTGCGCGCGCAGGATCAGGAAGGCCTCGCTGAAGCGCGCGAGCGTGAACACGACACCGACCGCGACGACGCGCCAGTAGACCGCCCCAAGCTGCCGCATCGCGGCAAGATTGAGCGGGTTCGTTGCAGGTTTGCGGTTCGGATCCGGCTCCGGCTCGTGCACGGCGAAGGCGATCAGGCCGAAGGACAGAAAGGCCGGCAGCACCGCCACCCAGAACACGATCGTAAAATTGTCAGCCGTCCACCACATCATGCCGATGGCCGCGAGCGGCCCGACGAAGGCGCCGATGGTGTCGAGCGATTGCCGCAGGCCAAAGCTCGCGCCGCGCAGACCGATGGGCGCGATGTCGGCGATCAGCGCATCGCGCGGCGCGCCGCGAATGCCCTTGCCGACGCGGTCGATGAAGCGCGCCGCCAACAGCCATCCGACGCTCGGGGCGAGCGGAAACAGCGGCTTGGTGAAGGCGGCGAGCCCGTAGCCGAGCGCGGCGAGCAGCTTGCGGCGGCCGAGCCAATCCGACAACGCGCCGGAGAAGATCTTTGTGATCGAGGCGGTCGCCTCGGCAATGCCCTCGATGAAGCCGACCGTGAGCGTGGAGGCCCCGAGCGCGGTGACGAGATAGACCGGCAGCAGCGCATGGATCATCTCGGAGGAGATGTCCATCAGCATCGAGACGAAGCCGAGCACCCAGATTCCCCTGGGCAGCGAGGCGCGCGCAGCATTCGGTGTCGTCGTGGTCACGTCTTCACTTTCTCCTGGCCTTGGCTTGACTTTCTCCTGGCCTTGGCTTGCTGGCCCAGTTTCCTGCCTTCGCCACCAGGCAACAAAAAACCCGCCATCGGCGGGTTGGTCCATGCTCCCACCAAAGGCAGAGGCTCAAAGATTGCCCCACCTCAAGCAGGAGTCATCAGCCCAGTACGATCATCGACCGCCGGGCGGTTGTCGGGGGACTCCATCCCCATCTGTGCATCCAGCCTAGCATGGAAATTGCGCCGGACAAGTGGGCCGGCCGCGCTGTCCCTAGGCGTCATTCTGCGCGCTTCGCGCGAGCTCTGGAACGACGGTGGCGGTCTCGCTGCGTGTTCCAGTCACGCGAAGCGAGGCAACACAGCGGCGATCCTAACTCGAATGTGAAGCGCAAGCGATCTTCGCACTTTGCGGCAAGGCGATTGCATGTCACCATCGCGTCATACGACGGGAGACCGCTGCGATGCGCTTGCTGTTCTCGATCGGGGCTGTGCTGGTGGCCGGCGTGCTTGCCGGAGGGGACGTCGCGGGCATCGCGGCGCCAGGGCCTAAATTTGAGCCGCCCAAATCTGAATCGTCTCAAAATCAGCCGCAGCGGCTGGCTGCCGACAAGGATGCACAGACGGTCGATGTCGAACTGATCCTCGCGGTCGACGTCTCCTACTCCATGGACATGGACGAGCTCGCGGTCCAGCGCGAAGGCTACGCGCAGGCGATCCAGTCCAAGGAATTCCTCCAGGCGCTGAAGCTCGGTCCGAACGGCCGGATCGCCGTGACCTATTTCGAGTGGGCCGCCTCCAGCGACCAGAAGATCATCATCCCCTGGCGCCTGATCGACGGCCCCGAGACCGCGGATGCGGTCGCCGCCGAGATCTTGAAGACGCCGATCCGGCGTGCCTCGCGCACCTCGATCTCCGGCGCGATCATGTTTGCGATGCCGCTGTTCGACGAGGATCCATATCGGGGCTTGCGTCGCGTGATCGACATTTCCGGCGACGGCCCCAACAACAATGGCACCCCGGTCACGGTGGCGCGCGATGCCGCGCTAGAGAAGGGCATCGTGATCAACGGTCTTCCGATCATGGTCAAGGAGCCGTCCTATTCGACTATGGATATCGACAATCTCGACTTCTACTACGAGGACTGCGTCATCGGCGGTCCCGGCTCTTTCGTCATCACGATCAAGGACCGCGACAAGTTCAAGGAAGCGATCCGCACCAAGCTGCTGATGGAGGTCGCTGGCCGCATGCCGGAGCGCCCCGTGATGCGGGTTGCGGACAAGGAGCCGCGCGTCAGTTGCATGATCGGCGAGAAGATCTGGTCGGACCGCTGGGGCCGCTGATAGCGTACCCCGTTGGGACCTTTCGCCTCATCTCGCCCGACGGTTGAATTTAACCGCTCGTTAACCGGCACATGGCCCTAATCCGGTTGTTTCAGTTCGTTTACGACTGCCGTTTTGACGTTGCTGTCGGGCGCGCGAACGAGAGCGGGTGCGTCGAACCCGTCCACCGAGCAGACCATGGCCATCGTCACGTCGAGCACCAGCCAGATTTCGCCCGCCAACGAGCGGGTCTTTCACCAGAGCAAATTGCTCGGTGAATGGAAGGGCAATTGGGTGGGCAACAACCAGCCCGTCGGCTTCAAGGTCGTGAACATCCGCGGTGCCCGGGCGCAGGTCGAGTACACCCATAACGGGCATACCGAGCGCGGCTTTGCCGAGGTCAATGGCTCGCTGATCACGTTCGGCGGGGTCACGGTCGGCACCAAGGACGGCAAGAGCATGGTGCTGTTGTTCTCGGTGGGCGGCGCTGGCAAGCAGACCGCGAACCTCGAGAAGCAGGACCCGCCGGCTTCCGACAGCCGCCTCATGGGAAGCTGGGGCGGCTATTCCAGCGATAACGGCAAGAGCGCGAGCTTCAAGGTGCTTTCGGTCAACGGCAAGGAAGCCCAGGTCAGCGTCACCACCGACGGCGTCACCCGCCAGGGCACCGGCACCGTCTACAAGAACGTCATCATGTTCGGCCAGGCGCAGATCGCAACCGATGACGGGCAGAACGGCAAGATCATCTACCAGGTCGGCACGAAATCCTTCATGGTGCCGGTGACGAAATATCCGCCGGCGGACTCCTCGTCTTCGGTCGACAAGACCGCCTGAAAGCTGCCGTCCTCACCATTTCGGCGGCCGCTTCTCCACGAACGCTCTCAAGCCCTCCTGCGCCTCATCCGACGTCGCGACATTGCAGAAATCGTCGACGGCGCTTGCAATGCTGCGCCGATAGTCGAGATCGATCTGGCGCATGAAGGCGGCGCGGCCCATCCGCAGCACTGCGGCCGATTTGCCTGCGAATTGCGCCGCGAGCCTTGCGACCTCGGCCTCGAGCTCCGCATCGGCGACGACGCGGTTGACCACGCCGAGCTCGCGCGCCTCCGCGGCACTGAAGACGCGGCCGGTGAACAGCAGCTCGAAGGCGCGGTGACGTCCGACGATCCGCGGCAGATGGGCATAGTGGATCGCCGGGATGACGCCGACGTCGATCTCGGGATAGCCGAACGTCGCGCTCTTGGCCGCCAGCACCACATCGCAGGACACTGCCATGGTCATGCCGCCGCCCCGCGCCGCACCGCCGACGGCGGCGATCGACGGTTTGCCGAGCCGATACTGCGCGTCGTAGAGGTCGATATAGAGCGCCTGGAGGAATTCGCGGATCTCGGCGCCGGGCTTGCCGAGCAGGATGTCGAGATCGAGGCCCGCCGAGAAGCGCTTAGGGATAGCGCTCGCCAGCACGACCACGCGCGCCTCCGGATCGTCCGCGGCGCGGCGGAGCGCCGCGACCACCGCGCGGATGAGTTCGAGGCTGAGCGCGTTGACGGGCGGGCGGCGCAGCGTGATGCGGGCGATGTTGCCTGCACGTTCGTAAGTGACGGGACTATCCGATGTCACCGGATTCTCCATACCTTTAAGATGTCAGCACCTTCAACTGCCGGTCGATCCTGCGCAAGGCCTCACAAGCGGGCGCAAAGGCACCGTCGCCGATCAGCCGCCAGACCGTGTTTGCCTGCTCCTCCAGTTGCGGGATCGTCAGCGGCAGTCCAGCCGCCTCCTGCAGCGCGCCCTTTTCATTGATGAGATAGCGTTCGTTCACGGCGAACAGCACCTGCGCAATGCAGGCGAGCGATCTGTAGAGGCATCCCGCGATGTGGGTCCGCTCGTTACGTGCCGCCGCGAGCTCGGCATTTTCGATGCTGAACAGGATTTCCCACTGGAAGCGCCGGATCAGGGCGCGGCGCAGAGCCTGCGGATAGGGAAGCGCGATTGATTTGAGCTGAGCGATCAAACCCTTCGGATCGTGCAGAGGCTGACAATACGCGATCTCGCCCATCCAGATTGCCGAGCAGAAGCCATGCGGATGGCCGGGTTGATAATCCATGGTGACGACGCCCGCGCGGCTGGATTCCATCGCCGCTTCGACCGCGTCGGCGTTGCGATAGAGCAGGTCGACCTTGCGGCCTTCCACTGAAAGCCAGGCGCCGCCGACGATCCACGGGCCCCATTCGCCGACCGGCGTCACGGTCGTGGCTGCGGGATCGTCGGCGATGTCCTTTGCGGCGGCCAGCAGCCGTTCGGTATCCAGCGGGATCGCCGTCTTGAAATAGAGGCCGACATCGTAGTCCGACGTGGAGTGCCCGCTGCCCCGCGCACGCGAGCCGCCGAGAACGACAGCCTCGACGCCCGGTACTCCGGCAAAGGCGGATGTCAGGCGCGTGAGCAACGGATCGTGGGGCATCAGGTGGAGCTCTCCGGGAGGCTCGGGGCCGTGACGTCGGCGCGGTCGCACCGCTGGCATTGGTGATGTCCGAGGAGTATAATTTGCAAAACTCTCGACGGTAACCTGGATGTTCAACTTCGCACGTTCACACGCTCTTGCAACTCTCGCCGTGCTCTGCCTCACCGGCGCACCGGCTCATGCGCAAGTTGCGCCGCTGCGATATTGGATTCCCGGCGGGCCTTTCGGTCTCAGTGGTGGTGCCGAGCTGAGTTCCAATACTTACGGCGGCTTCTCGAGCTTCAATGCCGGCGATGCGGGTTGGCGTACCAGCTATGCGAACGGTTTCTTCGTCGGCAGCGAGCGCGGCAATTTTGGTTTGAGCGGCTTCAATCAGGCCGGCTCGGCCGGCAATTTCAGCGCGCTGTCCTATGACAGCACGCAGTTCGGCTACAACACCAAAACGGCGGGCGGCATGCCCGTCACGTTCTTCGCCGGCTTCGACACGCTGAAGTTCGGCAACGGCATCGGCAGCTCGCTGGCGCCGCTGACCTCCAGCGCCACGCCCGGTTATGGCGCGTTCGCGGGTGTCGAGTTCAAGCCGACCTCCAATCTCAGCCTGTCGTTCGGTGCCGGCTTCATCCAGCAGCAGTCGGGACGCATGGACAGCGACATCAACTCCTCGATGCTGCCCGGCGAGTCGCCGGCGTTGGGCGGCTTGCGCCGCTGAGCAATCCCCACAGGCATCACGACAAGCCCGCGATTAGTGGGCGTTGCAGGTGCCGGGCCATCAGGTCGGCCGCCTCAGTGTAGCGTCGTGTCTCCAGGACGTCGAGCAGGCGCAGATGCTCGCGCACGTGCCGCCGCATGCCGTCGCGGTCGGCGAAGCTGCGATAGGCGAACAGGCGTCTGATCGAGTTCACGCGCTTGAGCGCTTCGAGAAAGAAGGGATTGCCGGCGCCGCGGATGATCTCTTCGTGGAATTCGCAGCCGGAGTGAAAGACCTCGCCGATCGTCATCTTCTCGAGCTCGCCTTCGAAGACGCGTTGTTGGCGCTCGCGCAAGCGTACGATCACCTCCTGCGGCAGCGCAAAGCCCGGCTGCGCGATCGCCGCCGGCTCGATCACCGCGCGAAACGCCATGGCCTTGGCCTGGGCTTCGGGGTTCGAGACCGTCTCGGCGAAGCGCCAACCATAGCCGGGCAGACGTGCGATCCAGCCCTCGGCGGCGATCCGGTCGAGCAGCCGCTGCAGCTCGGCCCGGCTGAGGCCATAGCGGCGCATCAGCTCGGCCTCGGTGACGTCGGCCGGCAGCCGTGTTGCGAGCACGTCGCCTGCGATGGTCGCATAAACCTGCTCGTTGCGCCTGACCGCCGCGAGCGCCGGTTGGGCTGCGCCACTGGTGGGATTCTTTGCCAGCACAAAGCCGCGATGCGGCTCGCCGCGCGCCAGCCCCGCTGCTTCCAAAGCCTTCAGGCCGAGCCGGATCGGCGCGCGTGAAAGGTCCAGCGCATCCGCAAGCCTTTGTTCGATCAGGCGGTCTCCGGCCTTCATGCCTTCGCGCCGGGCCAGTGCCATGATCAGCCCGGCGAGGTGCTCGGCGCGCTCGGAACCGTTTTTGACGCTGCGCTGTCGGGAACTGTCGGATGCGATCATTGCAGTGCACGCAAGTTTTAGAGCTTGACAGACTGTGCCATGGATTGTTCTTTTATGCAACAATATACAATCAACAAGGGAGAGCCCGATGGCGCGCGCGCCCGATGTCCACATTTGCGAGGTTGCTCCCCGCGATGGTCTCCAGAACCTGGACATCTTCGTTTCGACCGAAGCCAAATGCGCGCTGATCGACACGATCGCCGCCGCCGGCGTGCGCGAGATCGATGCCGGATCCTTCGTTCCGCCAAAGGTCGTGCCGCAATTCGCCGACGTCGACGCAGTGATGGCGCATGCGCTCACGCACAAGTCCGCAACCATCGGCGCGCTGGTACCGAACCCGAAGGGCGCCGAGCGCGCCATCGCCGCAGGCGTCAACGCCGTCTATTTCGTCATCTCGGCAAGCGAGACGCACAACCGCGCCAATGTGCGCCGCACAGTCGATGAGCAGATCGAGGGATTTCGTGCGGTCCGCGCCGCGATCGACGCCCGGCCGGTGGAAGAGCGGCCGCAACTGATGGGCGCGATCTCCACCTCCTTCGGCTGCTCGTTGGAGGGCGAGGTGAGCGAGGCGGCGGTGTGCCGTGTGGCACGCGCTTTTGCCGAAGCCCGCGCCGACGAGATCGGGCTTGCCGACACCGTCGGCTATGCGACGCCCAAATCGATCCGGCAGATCGTCACGGCCGTGCGGCGCGAGGTCGGGGCGCAAATGACGCTGCGGCTGCATCTGCACGACACGCTCGGTGCGGGCCTTGCCAATGCCGTCGCCGGCCTCGAAGCGGGCATCCGCCGTTTCGACGCCGCGGTGTCCGGCCTCGGCGGCTGTCCCTTTGCTCCCGGTGCGCGCGGCAACATCGTCACCGAGGATCTCGTGTTCATGCTGGAGCGCATGGGACTCTCCACCGGCATCGACCTCGACCGCCTGATGCAGACGCGCGAGATTCTCGCCCGCCATATCCCGGCAAAACATTTGACGGGGCATCTGCACGAGGCCGGCATCCCCAAGGTCCTGCGGAGCGCGGCATGACCAGGGCTGCGCGCGAGACGCCATCGGAGCTTCGTCCGCTGGCAGGCCTGCGGGTCATCGAGTTCAGCCAGATGGTGATGGGGCCGAGCTGCGGCCTGATCCTGGCCGATCTCGGCGCCGACGTGATCAAGGTCGAGCCGCCCAAGGGCGACCGCACTCGGTACTTCAAGGGCCCCGCCGCCGGCTTCTTCGCCACCTACAGCCGCAACAAGCGCAGCATCGCGCTGGATACGTCGACTGCGGAAGGCCAGACGATCGCACGCCGGCTGATCGAGAACAGCGATGTCCTGATCGAGAATTTCCGGCCGGGTCTGCTGAAGCGGATCGGCCTCGATTACGAGACCGTCGCGGCCTTCGCGCCGCGCCTGATCTATTGCTCGCTCAAAGGCTATTTGCCCGGGCCTTACGAGAACCGCCTCGCGCTCGACGAGGTCGTGCAGATGATGGGTGGCCTCGCCTACATGACCGGCTTGCCCGACCGTCCCATGCGCGCCGGTGCCTCGGTCAACGATGTCATGGGCGGCATGTTCGGCGTGATCGCAATTCAGGCTGCGCTCGCCGAGCGGCAGCGCACCGGCCGGGGTCGCTACATCCAGAGTGCGCTGTACGAGAACAACGTGTTCCTGATGGCGCAGGCCATGATGTGCGAGGTGGTCAGCGGTCAACCCTCGATCCCGTATTCGATCAAGGACAGCCCATGGCCGGTTTATGATCTCTTCGATACCAGGGACGGCTCGAAACTGTTCGTCACCATCGTCGGTGAAGAGCAATGGGCGGCGTTCTGTCGCGCCTTCGATCGCGAAGCCTGGCTCACTGATCCGCGCTTCGCGACGAGCAACGACCGCGTCGATCATCGCGGCTGGCTGATCCCCGAGATCGCGAAGATCTTCAAGCAATGGGACAAGGCCGATCTCGCCGCGCGTCTCGAGCAGCTCGATCTGCCCTATGCGCCGGTGAACAAGCCCGGCGATCTCTTCGATGATCCGCATCTCAACCAGTCCGGCGGCCTGACCGATATTCGGCTGCCTGACGGCGGCGAGGCCAAGACGCCGCTCTTGCCGATTTCCATGGACGGAAGTCGCCTGCCCAACCGCTACGATCCACCTGAGATCGGCGAGCACAGCGGCGAGATCCTGAGCGAGATCGGCATGTCGCCGAATGAGATCGAAACGCTGCGACAGGCAGGGACGATCAAGGTCGCGCCGTCCTGACCGATCGGCGCAATCGAACAAAGAAACCAAGGGAGGAGGAGCACATGAGCATTACCAGGCGCCAGGCGCTGATCGCGGGCTCCGCATGGGCCGGCGCATCGCTGCTGCCGGGGCAGCTGCGCGCCGAGGCCAAGCAGGTCTCGCTCGCCTTCGGACCGGTGTCGCCGGTCTATGCCATCGGCATGATCGCGGAGCTGAAGGGGTACTTCAAGGACGAAGGACTCGATTCCAAGCTCGTCACCGGCAATGCCGGCACATTCGGTCGCCAGACCCTGGCGGCGGGGCAGGCGCTGTTCGCCCATGGCGATGCCAGCCACCCGCTCCAGCTCAGTGCGCGCGGCAAGCCCTGCAAGATCCTGCTCGCGACCGAGATGGTGTGCTCCTACGCCAGCATCATGGTCCGGCAGGACCTCTACGACGCCGGCATCAATTCGGTCGAGAAGCTCGCGGATTACAAGCGCACCGATGGCGCCAAGCCGATCGTCGCCGCGACCGCGATCGGGTCGGGCACCTGGGTGTTCGGGACTTATGTGTTCGAAGCGCGCGGGCTCGGCGGCAAGGTGAACTGGGTCGCGGGCGGCGGGACCAACACCATGTTCCCCTCGCTCCAGACCAAGCAGTTCGACGCCATCATGGCGCCGCCGAGCTGGATCGTCGAGGTCGAGAAGAAGGGCTTTCGCCGGACGATCTACGACACGTCCAAGCCCGGCGTGTTCGAGAAGGATTTCGGCGGGACGTTGCCCGTGCTGGTGATCTACACGCTCCAGGACACGATCGAGCAGGACAAGGCGATGGTGCAGGCCTATGTCAATGCGATCCATCGCGCGATGGCCTTCGTGAAGGCGACGCCGCTCGCCGAGGTGCAGGCGCTGGTCACGCCGAAATATTTCTCGGGCATCGATCCCGACGCGGTCAGCGCCGAGCTCGGCTTCGACAAGTCGACCTGGGCCTATGACGGTGTTATCGACAAGCCCGCGTTCGAACGTGGCGCCAAGCCCTGGTACCGCAAGGGAACTGATATTCCCGAGACCAGATACGAGGATGTCGTCGACATGAGCTTCCTCCAGGCGGCCAGGGCGAAGTACAAATGATTGCCGCGCCAGGTCAGGGCCTCGCGTTCGCGCGCGATGAGGATCAAACAGCGGCGGCGCGCACCCGCATTACCGTGCAGGGGCTCGCCAAGCGCTTCAACGCGTCCGGCCGCGAGTTCGTGGCGGTCGATGACGTCTCCTTCGAGGTCAAGCAGGGCGAGTTCGTCGCGCTGCTCGGTCCCTCCGGCTGCGGCAAGAGCACCATTCTCAACATGGTCGCAGGGCTATTGCCGCGTTCCGGCGGACGCATCCTGATCGATGCGGACACGGTCGAGACCGGCAAGATCAACCCCAGGGTCGGCTATGTCTTCCAGCGCGATACGCTGTTTCCCTGGCGAACCGTGGAGCGGAACATCGGCTATGGGCTGGAGATCGCGGGACTGCCGAAGACCGAGCGCGCAGGGCGCGTCGCTTCGGCGGTCGAGAAGGCCGGGCTCTCGGGCTTTGCGCAGAGTTTTCCGCGCATGCTGTCCGGCGGCATGCGCCAGCGCGTCGCCTTGATGCGCACGCTGATCTTGGAGCCCGAGATCCTGCTGATGGACGAGCCGTTCGGCGCGCTCGATACTCACACCAAGCTGGAGATGCACAAGACGCTGCTGGAGATCTGGGAACGCGAGCGGCAGACCGTCTTGTTCGTGACGCACGATCTCGGCGAAGCCTTGACGCTGGCGAGCCGCATCATCCTGCTCTCGGCGCGGCCCGGGCGTCTCAAGGAAGATTTCGACGTCGCCATCCCGCGTCCGCGCGATCCCGTGGCCGTGCGCGAGACCGCCGAATTCGGCCGCCTTTATTCCCACATCTGGCATTCGCTCGGCGAAGAGTTCCGCCGCACCAGGGCCGACTGACCATGTCCAACAGCCGCACCGTCATCCTGTTCTGGCAACTGGCCATTCTCGCGGCCGTTCTCGTCATCTGGCAGTGGGGCTTTGAATGGAGCAAGGCGCTGCTGCCGAAGGCCTACGTGCCGAAAATCCTCGATCCCTATTTCGTCGCCAAGCCGTCGCTGATCTGGCAGAGCTTCCTGCGGCTTGGCTGCTTTGCCGATACCAGCGGCTTTGCCGCCTGTATCAAGGGCAACGACAACAATCTGTGGCTTGCGACACTCGTCACGCTGAAGAACACCTGGTGGGGATTTTTGTTCGGATCGGCGAGCGGAATCGCGGCTGGCCTGATCCTCGGCCGTTCGGATTTCCTTGCCCGCGTATTCGGGCCCTACATCGTGGCATTCAATTCGATCCCGCGCATTGCGCTGGTGCCGCTCGTCATCCTGATCTTCGGCCTCGGCGATCTCTCCAAGATCGCGACCGCCTGGCTGGTCGTGTTCTTCGTGGTGTTCTTCAACACCTTCGAGGGAACGCGTGCGGTCGACCGCGACCAGATCGCCGCCGCTCGTCTGCTCGGCGCCAGCGAGTTCACCGTGCTGCGCACGGTCGTGATTCCCTCCGCGCTCGCCTGGGTATTCGCCTCGCTGCTGCCGGCGGTGTCCTTTGCGTTGATCGGCGTCATCGTCGGCGAATTCATCGGTGCCGAGCGCGGGCTCGGCAAGCTCATTATCGAAGCCGAGGCGCGGGCCAATGCCAGCGAGATGATGGTCGCCATCTTCGTCATGATGTTCGTCGGCATCCTGCTGGCGATCGCGGTGCGCTCGCTCCAGTCCTACCTGCTGCGATGGCAACCGCAATTCGAGCCGTCGACATAGCGGTCCGCACGGAATTGGGGGGGCGGGTTGCGTCACCGGCTGAACCGCGCCACCAGCTCCACATGCGGCGTGTGCCGGAACTGGTCGACCGGCACCACCGCCTCCAGCCGATAGCCGCCGTCGATGAGCAGTCGTGCATCGCGGGCGAAGGTCGCGGCGTTGCAGGACACGGCGACCACGACGGGCACCTTGCTTGCGGCAAGCTTCAGTGCCTGAGCTTGGGCGCCCTGGCGCGGCGGGTCGAACACCACCGCGTCGACGTCGCGCAGCTCCTGCGGCATCAGGGGACGGCGGAACAGGTCGCGCGGCTGGGCTTTGATCGGCTTCAGGCCGGGCGTGCGCGCCGCTTTCGCCAGCGCTGCGATCGCGCCGGCGTCGCTGTCATAGGCGGTCACGCGCGCCTTCTCCGCCAGCCTCAACGCGAACGGGCCGACGCCGCAGAAGAGATCGACAATTTCCTTGGCCTTGCCGACGCGCTCGGCGACGAGCGCGGCCAGCGTTTCTTCGCCTGCGAAGGTCGCCTGCAAGAATGAGCCCGGCGGCAGCGTCACCTCAGCGCGGCCCATCTTTACCGCTGGTGGCAGGCGCTGCAGCACCAGCTCGCCATGCCGCGTCAGTCGCGCCAGGCGGTGCTGCTCGGCGACGCGGGACAGCGCCGTCACCAGCGGCGTTGGCAACCGGCCGGAGCCGCGCACATCGACATCGAGGCCGTTGGTGGTGGCGGTGACTTGGATGTCGAGCGGCTTCGTCACCGGCATCTTGGTCGTCAGCGGTTCGGCCAGCGCCCAGGCGGCGTCTATCGCGCCCGCGAGCGCGGGATCGAGGATGGGACAGCGATGGATCGGAATGACGTCGTGCGAGCTCGTCGCGGAGAAGCCGACCTTGAGAACGTCATGCGTGCCAAAGCGGCCGTGCAGCGTGATGCGCCTGCGCCCGGCGCCGTGCGCATCGACCAGCGGCGCCACCTCGCAATCGACGCCGGCCTGCGCCAGCGTCTCGACCACGATGCCGCGCTTCCAGGCGTGATAGGGCTCAGCCGCCCAATGCTGGATGGCGCAGCCGCCGCAGACGCCGAAATGCGGGCAGAACGGTTCAATGCGCTCGGGGCTTGCGATGTCGATCGCGAGCAGCTTGCGGCGGTCGGGATGGTGGCCCGCGACGTGATCGACCTCGACGGTCTCTCCACCAAGCGTATAGGGCACATAGATCGCTGCGCCGGCGTCGAGGCAGACACCGTCGCCGCGATGGCCGACATGATCAATCGTCAGGCGCTCAACCACGGCGCGCGCCCAGGAAGAATTCGATGTTGCCGTCACCGCCCGTGATCGGTGAGGGGAATATCTCGATGTCGGTGCAGCCGAGCGAAGCGGCAAAGGCCGCGATGTCGTCACAGATCTCCCGGTGCACGGCGGTGTCGCGGATGATGCCCTTCTTGTTGTGCTTCCGCTCGGCTTCGAATTGCGGCTTGATCAGCGCCAGCAGGCTCATGGGGGCCGCCGCCAGCGACAGTGCCACCGGCAGCACCGCCTTGAGCGAGATGAAGCTGACGTCGATGACGACAATATCGGGCCGCGCCGGCAGACGTTTGCCTTCGTAGGACCTTATATCGGTCTCCTCCATCGACACGATCTTGGGATGATCGCGCAGCGAGGGATGCAATTGGCTGGTGCCGACGTCGATGGCGAACACCAGGCTCGCGCCGTTCGCCAGCAACACCTCGGTGAAACCGCCGGTGGAGGCGCCGACATCGAGGCAGACATGGTCCTCGATTTCAATCGGGTAATGCTCCAGCGCGCCGGCGAGCTTGACGCCGCCGCGGGAGACATAGGGATACGCCGGCTCGGCGTGGATCACCGCGTCCTCGGCGATCGTCTCCGACGGTTTCAAAACCGGCTTGTCGTCAGCCGTAACCAGGCCGGCCTCGATCGCCGCGCGCGCCCGTGCCCGGCTCTCGAACAGGCCGCGCTCGACCAGCAATACATCCGCGCGCTTGCGGGCAGGGGGCATCACGCTCTCATGGGCACGACTGAGGTGCTTATGTAGCGATCAATCGCGCAGCCGCCATCCGGACGCAAGCCTCGAACGCGGCGAGATCGTGCCAGACATCGATCGGCATCTGCGCCGGCGTCACCAGCGGGCAGCCGTGCAGTTCCAGCGCATGGATCATCATGAGGTTGTCGACGAGACCAAAATCCTCGACCGTCAGTCCCTGCGCATCGACTAGCCGTCCGTCCTCGGAGGCGACGTCCATGAAACGGCCGACGCGGTCGGCATAGACGGCGCCGTCATTGGAATAGGCGAGGCAGAACTTACGCCGCCCGGCCATGTAGCCGAGCTCGTAGACGGTGCCGGGATCGGCGCCGGCCCCGCGGAACGGGGTGAGGTTCGCGATGATGGCGTCGGCCTCGTCCATCATCGCCTCGTTGCCGCAAAAGATCTGCCGCGAGACATCGGGCGCGGTGAGGTCGATGGCGTTGTCGAGGGGATAGAGGCCGGTAAGTCCATGAGCCGTGCAGATATCGACCTTGCGGCGGCCGATCTCTACCGCGTCCGGCAGGAACACGTCGGGGCCTGCCAGATAGATCTTCATGGGAGTAAAGCCGAAGAAATTTGGATCGAGGTGTGAGCCACGGCACGCGCTCTGCTCCCTCCCCCGCCTGCGGGGGAGGGGTGGGGAGAGGGTGTCTCCGCAAGCGAGAACCCCCAAGAGGAGAAAGCCCTCACCCGGATCGCTTTCGCGATCCGATTCTCCCGCGAGCGGGTGAACATCAAGCCAGCTTGACCGTCTCGGCCTTGACGTCCTTGCCGAGCGCTTCGAACACCTTGGCGACGATGCCCTTGGCGTCGAGACCGGCGCGGGCGTACATCGCGGCGGGCGTGTCGTGGTCCTGGAACACGTCGGGCAGCACCATCGAGCGGAACTTGACCATGCCGCTGTCCAGCACGCCCTGATCGGTCAGGAACTGCGCGACATGCGAGCCGAAACCGCCAACCGAGCCTTCCTCGATCGTGATCAGGATCTCGTGGTCGCGGGCGAGCTTGAGCACCAGCTCGGTGTCGAGCGGCTTCATGAAGCGCGCGTCCGCAATCGAGGTCGACAGGCCGTGGGCTGCGAGCTCGTCGGCCGCCTTCTCGCATTCGGCGAGGCGCGTGCCGAAGGAGAGCAGGGCGATCTTGCTGCCCTGGCGGATCATGCGGCCCTTGCCGATTTCGAGCGGAATGCCAACCTCGGGCATGTCGATGCCGCGGCCTTCGCCGCGCGGATAGCGCAGCGAGCTCGGGCGGTCGTCGATCGCGACCTGGGTCGCCACCATGTGCACGAGCTCGGCCTCATCCGCCGCCGCCATGATCACCATGTTCGGCAGGCAGCCGAGATAGGCGTTGTCGAACGAGCCGGCATGGGTCGCGCCATCGGCGCCGACCAGGCCGGCGCGGTCGATGGCGAAGCGGACGGGCAGGTTCTGGATCGCGACGTCATGCACGATCTGGTCATAGCCGCGCTGCAGGAAGGTCGAGTAGATCGCGCAGAACGGCTTGTAGCCTTCGGTCGCAAGACCGGCGGCGAATGTCACCGCGTGCTGCTCGGCGATGCCGACGTCGAAGGTGCGGTCGGGGAACGCCTTGTTGAAGATGTCGACGCCGGTGCCCGACGGCATGGCCGCGGTGATGGCGACGATCTTGTCGTCCTTCTGCGCTTCCTTGACGAGGCTCTGGCCGAACACGTTCTGGTAGGCCGGCGCGTTCGGTTTTGCTTTCGCCTGGGTGCCGGTGGCGACATCGAACTTGACCACCGCATGATACTTGTCGGCGGACGCTTCTGCCGGGCCGTAGCCCTTGCCCTTCTGGGTCACGACGTGAACCAGGATCGGGCCTTCCTCCATGTCGCGCACGTTCTTCAGCACGGGCAGCAGGTGGTCGAGATTGTGGCCGTCGATCGGGCCGACATAATAGAAGCCGAGCTCCTCGAACAGCGTGCCGCCATCCATCATGAAGCCGCGGGAGTATTCTTCGACGCGGTTGGCGCGGTTGGCGAGGATCTTGGGCAGGCGCTTGTTAATCTGCTTGGCCGCATCGCGCAGCGTGCGATAGGTCTTGCCGGAGTAGAGCCGCGACAGATAGGCGCTCATGGCGCCGACCGGCGGCGCGATCGACATGTCGTTGTCGTTGAGGATGACGATCAGGCGCGAGTTCATCGCACCCGCATTGTTCATGGCCTCGTAGGCCATGCCCGCCGACATCGCGCCGTCACCGATCACGGCGATAACGTTGTTCTTGCCGCCGGAGAGATCGCGCGCCACGGCCATGCCGAGGCCGGCCGAGATCGAGGTCGAGGAATGCGCCGCGCCGAACGGATCGTAGTCACTCTCGCTGCGCTTGGTGAAGCCGGACAGGCCGCCGCCGGTGCGCAGGGTGCGGATCCGGTCGCGCCGGCCGGTGAGGATCTTGTGCGGATAGGCTTGATGGCCGACGTCCCAGATCAGCCGATCGCGCGGCGTGTCGAAGACGTAATGGATCGCGGTGGTGAGCTCGACCACGCCGAGACCCGCGCCGAAGTGACCGCCGGTCACCGAGACAGCATCGATGGTCTCCTGCCGCAGCTCGTCGGCGACTTGGCGAACCTGCTCGATCTTGAGCTTGCGCAGGTCTTCCGGCGTCCGGATGGTGTCGAGAAGCGGCGTTTTACTGTATGCGTTCACGGCCATTTCCAATTTGTCAGCGCCGGAAGGTTCCGGTGCGCGATGGGTTTGCTCAATATCGGCGCAGCGCGAGTCCCCAAACCGTCGGAGCCACCTGCATGGGGCCAGGCCCCGTCTTCAAGCTTAGGTAAGCTTAAGTGCGCTCCGGTTCAGTCTCTGTGATCCCTGTCACTTAGATCGGCTTCGCCCGTCCCAGCCAATTTCATCAGCAGTTTGAAGCGCTTGTCGTCGGTAATCATTGCCCACGCAAGGCTTACAAAAAGCCACACTCCGCGCAGCTTTACACCAAAGCTTGGGCCAAAGCCAACCCGCCGGGCCGATTGGGGGTATGCAGGTGCAACCGGCGGGCCGGCTTGGTTAACTGCGGCCCGTGACGAGGGGTTCCGGGCTCGTCCGGTTTCTTGGCGGACTTTTTCTGCCAGAATCAGATCTTTTTCGTCTCTCGGAAGGCCTCGATCCGGAACGACCCCGACCAGGTCCCCACCCCATGGAACCGTCACGCCTCGAGGGACGGCGCCGTGCGATTATGAAAAATGCAGCCGGCAGCGCTCCCTGTGCCCTGTTAAAGGGACAAGCGCGGTCAGAAACCGAAGGGGGGAACTTGGCTTACTGGACGTCGAGCGGTGCGGTGCCGGTGGCCTGGCCGCTGGCATCGGTGGTGATCTTGTCGACGCGGGCCTCGGCCTGACGCAGCAGGTCCTCGCAGCGGCGCTTCAGGGCCTCGCCGCGCTCATAGATCGTCACGGATTCCTCGAGCGGCACCTTGCCGTCTTCGAGCCGCTTCACGATCGTCTCGAGTTCCTCGATCGCGCGCTCGAAGGTGAGCCTGGAGACGTCGATTTGGGTATTTTCGGCCATATCCGTTTCCGATTGCCCGATTCGCTTCACATGAGCAAAAGCAGAATTTTGCGGGCTTAATGTGGCGGGTCCGTCACGCGCCCATCAGGGCGCCGACATGCGCCGTAACAGATTCTTTCAGTCCTTGCAGGTCATAGCCGCCCTCGAGTACCGAAACAATGCGGCCCCCTGCGGTCTTGTCGGCGAGGTCCATCAGCTTGCGCGTCACCCAGGCATAGTCCTCGGCGCGCAGGTTCAGCGAGGCCAGCGGGTCGCGATAATGCGCGTCGAAACCGGCGGAGATGATGAGGAGCTCGGGGCTGAATTTTTCCAGCTGCGGCAGGATCAGATTCTCGAACGCGTTGCGGAATTCCGGCCCGCCGTCCTCGGACGCGAGCGGCGCATTGACGATGGTGTCGTGGTCGCCGCGCTCGCTCTTGGCGCCGGTGCCCGGAAACAGCGGCATCTGGTGCGTCGAGCAGTACATTACGGTCGGGTCCGACCAGAAGATGTCCTGCGTGCCGTTGCCGTGATGTACGTCGAAATCGACGATGGCCGCGCGCTTGATGCCGAATTTGCGCTGCGCGTGGCGCGCCGCGATTGCGACATTGTCGAAGAAGCAGAAGCCCATCGGCTTGCCGATCTCGGCGTGATGTCCGGGCGGGCGCACCGCGACGAAGGCGTTGCGATGCTCGCCCGCCATCACCGCTTCGGTGGCCGCGACCGCGCCGCCGACGCCGCGCATCACCGCTTCCCAGGTGCCCGGCGACATCGAGGTGTCGCCATCGAGATAGACTTGGCCGCTGGTCGGCGCGATGTGGCGCAGCTCGGTGACGTAGTGCTCGTTGTGGCACAGCGTGACGAGATCGAGATCGCCCTCCGGCGCCTGGTCGCGCGCCAGAAACTGGAAACGCTCGTGCGACAGCGCTTCCTCCACCGCGCGCAGGCGATCCGGCCTTTCAGGATGTCCCGGCGGCGTGACGTGGTCGAGGCAGGCCTTGTGGGAGAGAAGAAGCGTGCTCATCAGGTCGGCCTCACAGAAAACGGCTCTTGACGTCGCTTGGCGCATCCGGCGCCAAAACGCAATGCAAAACCCAATCTAGGCGTTTGGACGGCAATGGCAAAGGGTCGTCCCGCGCCGGCCCGTTTGATCCGGATCAATTCACCCGCAGGATGCGGGTGGGCGGTAGCGGACCGATCGGCCCGTGCGCCTGGAAGAACGCGAACAACGCGTCGGCGTCGTAGCCGCCATATTGCGGCGCCGAGCCCTGTTTGGCGACGGTAAAGCCGTCGCCGCCGACGGCGAGGTAGTCGTTGAGGGTGACGCGGTAGCCGCTTCCAGCTTCGATCGGCCTGCCGCTGAGCGTCATCTTCTCCGGCATTACGCGCTCGCCGAATGGTTTTGCCGCGTCCCAGGCATAGCTGAATCCGTTCGACACCTGCAGGATTCGCGGCCGCTTCGGGTCCAACCATTGCTGTTCCAGCAAGTCCTTGAGCTGGCGGCCTGTGAGCGTCATGGTGACGAGACGGTTGCGGAACGGCTGGCTGGCGAAGACATCGCCAAATGTTATCGCGCCGTTCTCCTTGGGAACGATGTCGGTGCGGATGCCGCCGGGATTGGTGAGCGCGATCACGGCGCCGCCGTCCTTGGCATCGCGGGTTGCAAGCAATTGCGCATCCGCAATGATGTCGCCGAGCGCGCTTTCGCCGGCCTCGTTCGGAATGCGCGACAGCGTCTGCGTCACCGATCCGGCCGGCCGGTTGGCGATCGGCGCCGACAGCTTGTCGTAGGCCTCGATCAATGCGGTCTGCTCGGCATCCTTAGGCAGCGAGGCATTGGCGACGATGACGTTCTCGGCCCTGGCGCTGACGATGTCGCGGCTTGCGGGATCGAGCTTGAGGTCGATCGCGGTGACCAGTGTGCCGAATTTGTCGCCGCTGGTGACGAGCCGTCCATCGATATTGCAGACATAGGCGCGATGGGTGTGACCGCTGACGACGACGTCGACGGCGCGGTCGAACTTCTTGACGATGTCGACGATCGGGCCCGAGATGCCGGGACATTCGTTGTAGTCGCCGGCAGGCTCGCCGCCTTCGTGGATCAGCACGACGATCGCTTCGACCCCGCGCGCCTTCAATTGCGGCACGAGCGCATTCACCGTCTCGGCTTCGTCGCGGAATTCGAGACCGGAAATGCCGGCGGGCGAGACGATGCCGGCGGTGCCTTTCAACGTCAGTCCGATGAAGCCGACGGAGATGCCGTCGAACTCCCTGATCTCAAACGGCGGCAGCACGCTTTTGCCGGTCGCGGTCTCGATGGTCGAGGCCGCGAGATAGCGGAATTTGGCGCCCGTGAAGGGATGCGGCCCCTGGCAGCCGTCGACCGGATGGCAGCCGCCGTTCTGCATCCGCAAGAGCTCGGTCTTGCCCTCGTCGAATTCGTGATTGCCGACCGAGGTGATCGCAAGACCCATCATTGACAGCGACTCGATCGAAGGCTCGTCGTGAAACATCGCCGACAGGAACGGGCTCGCGCCGATCAGGTCGCCGGCAGCGACGAAGATTGTGTTCCTGTGTCCTTCGCGCAGCTGCTTCACCAGCGTCGCCATGTATTCGGCGCCACCGGCCGCCACCATCACCTTCTTGGCTCCATCCTCGGGATCTCCGATGCGAATGCCGCCCGGCGGCGGACGCAGATTGCCGTGGAAATCGTTGATCGCAAGAATGCGCAGCTCGACCGGCGCGGCGGTCTGGGCCGAGGCGGGGAGGGCAAAGGTAAGGGCGAGCGCGAAGGCGGTCAGGCGGAGAAGATGTCGCATGGAACCAGATTAGACGTTCGGCGCGAAGATTTCACGAAGCCTTCTGTTGCGTGCGGCGACTGCCGCGCACTCCCACCCGCCCCTTGAGGGGGCGGGTCGGTTCGCATGAAATGCGAACCGGGGCGGGGTGACAGACCATCCTCGCAGAAGGTACCAGAAATTCTCGCGCATACGAGCGGGAGTCTTTGTGCGGCCCACCCCACCCCGCCCGCGCTTCGCGCGAGCGACCCTCCCCCTCCAGGCCCCTCCAGGGGAGGGTGGCAGCAGCGTGCTCACCTCACCGCTTCTTCCGGTTCGCGAACGCATTGAACGCCGCCACCGCTTCCTCCGACTTCAGCCGCTCGCCGAACAGATGGCCTTCCTGGTCGATGCGGCGGGTGAGCTCCTCGGGCGGGGCGCGCAGCAGTCGGCGCGAGGTTGCGACCGCCTCGGCCGGCAAGCGGCAGATCTCGCGCGCCACCTTGCGCGCCTCGACCTCGGTGTGTCCCGGCGAGACCACGGTGTTGACGAAACCTGCGGCGTGCGCCTCCGCGGCGGAAAAAGTCCGCCCCATCACCAGCATCGCGAAGGCGCGCTGGTAGCCCATCGTGTTCGGCATCAGCAGGCTGGCCGCGCCCACTGGTACGAGCCCGAGATGGATATAAGGTGCGGAGAAGGTCGCAGCGTTCGAGGCGAGCACATAGTCGCAGTGGAACAGCATCACGGTGCCCATGCCGATCGAGGCGCCGTCCACGGCGGCGATGATCGGCTTGGCATTGAGGGCGAGCGAATAGAGAAACTTGGCGCCATTCGACAGCATCTCGGGGTGCGAGGCGTCGGCCTTCAGGAAGTCTTCGATGTCGTCGCCGGCGGTGAACACGCCGGAGCCGCCGGTGATGATCATGCAGCGAATGTCGGAGTTGTTCTGCGCGGTGTCGATCGCGTGACTCATCTCCCGATACATGTCCTGCGTGATCGCGTTCTTCTTGCTTGGACGACGCAGGGTGATCACGCGCGTTCCACGCTCTTCGGTGACGACGATATTGCCATTCGGCATGAGAGCCCCCTGCGGTCGCCGCGGCGCTTGCCTTTGGCGTGACTCACGAAACGTCAGCCTACATCATCTTGCAGGCGTGCCAATGCGCTGGCTCAAGCTTTTCGATGCCGATCTTGTGACGCAGGTACATGGCGCCCGCCGCATCGGTGGGGTCTCGCTATTGCGCGTTGCAACAAATGGCTACAACGTTTCAATTGAAAAACCGCTGGTTGTGGGGCACGATCGCACATTGCACCGTTTGCTTTGACCGATTGCTCGATTGATGATTGCCAAAACTGGTGTCGACGAATCCTCGCTGCACTACCGCGGCTGGCGCGTGGTGCTGGCCTGCTTCCTGATGGCCTTCTTCATGTTCGGCTTCGGCCTCTACGGCCAAGGCGTCTATCTCGCCGAGCTGCAGCGCGCCCATGGCTGGCCGGGCACGCTGGTCTCCGCGGCCAGCACCTTCTCGTTCCTCCTGACCTCCGTCCTCGTCATCTTCACCGACGATCTGCTCGCCCGCATCGGATTGCGCGCGCTGATCCTGTGCGGCCTGTCGGCGCTCGGCGCTTCGACCGTGCTGCTGGCGCTGATGCAGACGCCCTGGCAGCTCTATCTGGCCTATGCGCTGATGTCGGTCGGCTGGACCGGCATGGGCACCGTGGTGATCGCGACCGTGCTGAACTCCTGGTTCGAGCGGCGCCGCGGGCTCGCGCTCAGCCTCGCCTTCAACGGTGCGACCTGCGGCGGCATCGTCCTCGTCCCGTTGCTGCTGTCGCTGACCGGCAGCATCGGCTTCCGTTCCGCGATGCTGGCGGTCACGTTCGCAATGGTGCTGCTGGTGCTGCCGGTGGTCGTGACGTTCATCGGTTGGCCCGCCGGGACCTCGCTGGCACCGGCCGGACGTCCGTCCGGTGGCGATGCGGCCGCACCCGGCCAGTCGCGCAAGGCGCTGCTCGCCAACGCGGCGTTCTGGACCATGGTGCTGCCGATCGCGATCGCGCTGCTGGCGCAGATGGGCTTCATCATCCATCAGGTGACGTTTCTCGAGCCGCTGATCGGGCGCGCCAGCGCGGGCCTCGCCGTCACTCTCATGGCGGCGATGGCGGTGATCGGCCGCCTGTCGCTCGGCCTGTTCGTCGACCGGCTCGATCCGCGGCTCGCCTGCGCGGCGTCGATGACGAGCCAGGCCGCGGCTCTCTTCGTGCTGCTCCAAAGCACGAGTCCGACCGTGCTGCTGGCCTGCTGCGCCGTCTACGGCTTCTCGATCGGCAACATGATCACGTTCCCGCCTCTGATCATCCAGCGCGAGATCGGCGCTTCTGCCTTCGCGGCCGCGATGGGGCTCGGCACCTCGATCAGCGGCATCGTCAGCGCCTTCGGCCCCGGCATCGTCGGCCTGGTGCGGAGCTTTACCGGCAATTACACGACGGCGTTCGCGCTGTGCGTGGTGCTCGATCTCGTCGCGGCGGCCGTCGTGCTGTGGCGGCCGGGGGGAAGGGCGGATGTCGCAGCTTCGTAGCCTGGAGCGCGGCGCAATCCGGTCGTGTGTGGTACGCTCGTCCCACACATTCGGTGTCATCGCCCGACTTGATGTTCAGCCCGGGGACATGACCGACGGGTGTTCGGGGACATAGCCGACACATCATAGTGCAGGGATTTGCGGTAAAGGAGGCCAAGTCCATGCCCTGGCGAGAGGTGTCGGTGATGGATCAGCGGCGGGAGTTCGTGCGGCTTGCGATGCAGGAGGGAGCGAACCGGCGGGAGCTCTGCCGGCGGTTCAATATCCATCCCGACACGGGCTACAAGTGGCTTGCACGATGGCAAGCGGATCAGAATGTCAACGACCGCTCGCGCCGACCGCATGCGAGCCCGGGACAGACCGATTGCGAGCTCGAGGCACGTATTCTCGCGGTGCGCGATGCCCATCCGGCATGGGGAGCTCGCAAGATAGCTCACTGCCTGGAGCGCAATGGTTTGCGTTCGCCAGCAGTCTCAACAGTTCATCAGATCTTGCGTCGGTCTGGCCGCATCAAGCCTCCGATCGGCGGCCCGATGGCAAGCCAGCGTTTCGAGATGCCGGCCCCCAATCTGTTGTGGCAGATGGACTTCAAAGGCTGGGTTCGGCTCGGCAATGATACCCAGTGCCATCCCCTGACGGTGGTGGATGACCACTCCCGCTATGATCTGTGTCTGCAGGCCTGTGCCGATCAACGCACAGATACCGTGCGCAGCCGCCTGGAGAAGACCTTTCGCCACTACGGGCTCCCGGAGGCCTTCTTCGTCGACAATGGTTCGCCCTGGGGTGATCCTTCCGGCGAGCGATGGACACGGTTCTCGGTGTGGCTGCTCAAGCTTGGCGTCGCCGTCATCCGCAGCCGCCCATATCACCCGCAAAGCCGCGGCAAGAATGAACGATTCCACCGCACCCTCGCGGCTGAGGTGTTCGCACTGCGACAGTTCCGCGATCTCGCAGAGACGCAGCGTGCCTTCGACGCCTGGCGGGAAGTCTACAACTTCGAACGGCCACACGAGGTGCTCGGACAACAGGTCCCGGCCAGTCGATATCGGCCCAGCCAGCGACCAATGCCCGATCGATTGCCACAGGTCGAATACGACAGCCATGAGATCGTGCGCCGCGTCTCCACGACCAAGGCCTATGTCAGCTTCAAGGGACGTCTGTGGAAAGTGCCACAGGCCTTCCGTGGCGAGCGCCTCGCCATCCGCCCCTCGGCAAACGATGCGCAATACGGGATCTTCTTTGCTGCCCACCAAATCGCTATCATCGACTTGGCGAGCGGAGAAAGTGTCGGCTATGTCCCCGAACACCCGTCGGTCATGTCCCCGGGCTGAACACTTGATCGGGTGATCCAGTACCCAGTGGCGTCAGTCGCTTATCGAGAAGCCGCGGCGTACTGGATTCCCCGCATTCGCGGGGAATGACAGCGGGGAGGAGGCGAGATCTCCCATCCCAAACGCGGCAGTGCTTCGCGCCTACAGCAGCACCGCATCCGCCGCCGCGACCGACTCCGCACTCTCCGTCACGGTGCGCTCGAGCGAAGGCGCCTGCACCGTGATGTTCTCGGCGAAGAAGCGGGCGAGCGAGACGTAGCGCGCGGCGTCCGTGGTGCCGTCGGCCTTGGCGGCGAGCGCCTCAGCAGCCAGCATGCAGCCGCCGAGCGTGCCGCCGAACTGCTGCAGATAGGGCGTAGCTCCCGCAAGCGCCTCGTTCGGCGCGGACGCAACGCGCTCCAACAGCCATTTGCTGGTGCGCGTCAGCGCTTCCAGCGCCTCGCGCAGCTTGGTGGCGGTGGTGCCGAAGGCAGGATCGTTGGAGGCCTCGACTTGGCTGACGATGGCCGAGAGCTCGTCGAGCAGCACCCACACCGCCGCGCCGCCATTGGCTGCGAGCTTGCGCGTGACGAGGTCGATCGCCTGGATGCCGTTGGTGCCTTCGTAGATCGCGGTGATGCGGGCATCGCGATAATGCTGCGCAGCGCCGGTCTCCTCGATGAAGCCCATGCCGCCATGCACCTGCACGCCGAGATAGGCGACCTCATTGCCGATGTCGGTGGAATAGCCCTTCGCGATCGGCGTCAGCAGCGCCGCGCGTGCGGCCGCATCGGCACGCACCTTCGCGTCCTTGGCGCGGGTGGAAACGTCGATCGCGACCGCGGTCGCATAGCAGATGGTGCGCGCCGCCGCGGTCTGCGCCCGCATCCGCATCAGCATGCGCTTGACGTCGGGATGGACGAAGATCGCATCCGAGCCGTCGCCTTTCTTGCCGACCGCGCGGCCCTGCTTGCGCTCTTGGGCGTAGGACAGCGCCTGCTGATAGGCGCGATCGGCGACGCCGACGCCCTCGAGGCCGACGCCGAGGCGGGCCTGGTTCATCATCGTGAACATGCAGCGCATGCCCTGATTCTCCTCGCCGATCAGGAAGCCGATGGCGCCGCCATGATCGCCCATGGTCATGGTGCATGTCGGCGAAGCATGCATGCCGAGCTTGTGCTCGACGCCGCTCGCATAGATGTCGTTGCGCTGCCCCAGCGAGCCGTCGGCATTGACCATGAATTTCGGCACGAGGAACAGCGAGATCCCCTTGGTGCCGGCGGGCGCGTCAGGCAGGCGCGCCAGCACGAAATGCACGATGTTGTCGGTCATGTCGTGCTCGCCATAGGTGATGAAAATCTTCGTCCCCTTGATGCGATAGGTGCCGTCGGCCTGCCGCTCGGCGCGGGTGCGCAGCGCGCCGACGTCGGAGCCGGCCTGCGCCTCGGTGAGTTGCATCGTGCCGGTCCATTCGCCGGAGACGAGCTTCTCGAGATAGATCTTTTTCAACTCGTCGCTGCCATGCGCCTCCAGCGCCTCGATCGCGGAGGCGGTCAGCAGCGGGCAGAGGCCGAAGGCGAGGTTGGCGGCGCTCCAGATCTCGGTGCAGGCGGCGTTGATCGCAAGTGGCAGGCCCTGGCCGCCAAAACCTTCCGGGCCAGAGACGGCGTTCCAGCCGCCCTCGGTCCAACGCTTGTAGGCGTCCGGCCAGCCCGGCGCGGTCGTGACCTTGCCCTCGCTCAGCTTGATGCCGTGCTCGTCGCCAACCTTGTTGAGCGGCGCCAGCACGTCGGATGCGAACTTGCCGGCTTCCTCCAGCACGGCTGCGGCAATGTCGGCGTCGAAATCGCCGTAATGGCCGGCCGCCACGGCGGCTTTGAGGCCCGCGCCGTGGTTGAGCGACAGCAGCATGTCAGAGATCGGCGGGCGGTAGGTCATGGCTCACTCCCGTGGACAAATATTGGCGCCGTATTCCCATGAAACGGGGGCAGTCTCAATGGCCGGGAGGCGGGCCGGCGCCGGTCGGCCGCAGGGCCATCGCCGCGCCTATAGTCTATAATATAGAGTGAGGAGGGGAGGGTCGTCGGCCCGTGTGGTATTTTGCCCTCCAGGCGGTTGAAATGCCGCGTCGCTCCCTATAGACCGGCAGCACCTGAGGGGAATCCGCGGTAGCCCGATCTTCCGTCGTTCCCTCAGTCACCTGTTGGGGCGTAGCCAAGCGGTAAGGCAGCGGATTTTGATTCCGCCATTCGGAGGTTCGATCCCTCCCGCCCCAGCCAGATTGCCCGCCCCGCCTGAGACCACTCCCGAAATCAGCTTGGCTGGGGAGCTGCCGGGTCTGGCGCGGCCTCGTCATGCAGTGAAGTCGCATCGGAGCGCGACCGGCCGTCCGGGTCTCAGCGCGATGCGCGCTGTCGCTCGAAAGTGTCGTGGCAGACCGACGAAGCCCGCGACGTGGAGCGTGCCTGCACCGTCCTCGTTGGGCGTCCTTTCGTAGCTTCTTTGTCGGCCTGTCGCCCCGGCTCTTGTCGCCAGATGTGTGTGCCTCCCCGGAGCGACCAGGGCTGGGTTGTCATAGTCGGTGTCAGCGACGACAGGTTGATGATCGGCGCTGCGACATGTTCTCCCAAGACAGGAACGCCCTCGGAGCGGCCGAGTTAGGCCGACAAAACCACTTGTGAAGGAGACAAGGTCATGGCCCGCGCAACAGCACATCCGAATCATCAATGCATCTCGAGCGAAGATATTCAGGGAACCAAGGTGTATGGTGCAGATGGAAAGAATATCGGTGAGGTTGATCACCTCATCATCGACAAGGTGTCAGGCCGCGTGGCTTATGCCGTCATGAGCTTCGGCGGATTTGTTGGCTTGGGTCACAGCCACTACCCCATTCCCTGGGGCGCTCTGACATTTGATACGTCGCTTGACGGTTTTCGAACCAACATCACCGAGCAACAGCTGAAGGATGCGCCCGAGTTCAGCGATGACTCCTGGCAGGATCGAGACTGGGAAACGCGAACTCACCGCTATTATGGGATGCCCACCTATTGGGAAGGGCGAGGTGGCCTATAGCGCCTGGCGGCGCGTCGGAAATTTCCAATCGTGAGTGCCAGCTGAATTGATCGGCCGGCCCTCATTGGATGCTGTCGGATTTGATCCTGCCGACTGACGCTAGAGCATGATCCGGACCCGAAGGGCCGCGTTAGTGCAAAGTGTGCAGCGGTTTTCCTCGCGACAAACGCCGAACGCGTTTGCGCGGAGATCATGCTCAAACGTTCAGCCAGCGCTCCCTATCCCTCATACTGGTCCGGCCCCATTGCCCAGGCCGCCTCGTCGTGCCCGTACGCATAATTCCGGTTGTTGATCGCCGGATTGCGATTGACCATCGGGCGCATGAACATCGGATGGGTGGCGCTGCGCACCTCGTGCTCGACGGTGAAGAGGTGCTTGCCGCTGTCGAGGTCGACGATGTCGCAGAACCGGTACTGGTATTGATTGTCCTCGCGGGAGATCAGGCCGCGCGCCAGCAGCTTGCGGTACGGGCCCGAGAAGTCGGTGATGTAAATCTGCACATGGTGGCCGTCATAGTCGCCCTGCGGCCGATCGGTCTCGCGGAACAGCAGGTGCTGGTCGCGGCCCGTCTTCACCGCGGCAACCTTGCCGTCGCCGTTCCGCAAGTCGGCGGGCATGCTCATGACTTCAGGATAGAACGCGCAGATGCCGGCCGCGGAGCCCACCGGCACGTCGAACTCGACATAGGGAATGCCGAGCGCGATGCGCCCGAAGCGCGCAGCGTCCGGCTCGTAGCAGCGCAGGCGGTTGCCCCACGGGCAGGTCGCCTCGACATGGTCGTTGCGCTCGGCGAAGGCGAAGGCCGTGCCCTCGAGCTTCTTCGCGACCGATGCGAGCCGCGCCAGCAGCGCCTCGCGGCCCGCGATGACCAGCCCGATATGGCCGCGCAGCACCTGCGGCCTGCCGCTCGGCAAATGAAACTGGCTTCGCCCGGCATTGATCCATATGTTGGTGTCGGACACCATCAGATAGGGATCGCGGGTCAGCCCGAGCCCCGTGACGTAGAACAGGGTCGCCAGGCGCTGATCCGGGACCTGCACGTTGACGTGCTCGAAATGGATCGCATTCCCGAGATCTTCGGCTGATCGATCGAATGGCTGCGGCATGGATGTGTGCTTCCGGCTGGGGGATCTAGGGACATACTAGAGCAGAATTTCCGTCCGCCGAAACTGGTCGCCGTTCACATCTCGCGGGCTGGGCATCATGTCCATTGCCGCCTTGCTGCAGCGTGCAGTCCCTGTAATCTGGCGAAAACATTGGGGAAGGGATCGATGGGAGGAGTTCTGGACGGCGTCCGCGTTCTCGATTTCGGGCGCTATATCGCAGGTCCCTATTGCGCGACCTTGCTGGCCGAATTCGGCGCCGAGGTCATTCGCGTCGAAAAGCGCGACGGCAGCGAGGATCGCTTCGTGGCGCCGGTGGGCGAAGATGGCGAAGGCGCGCTGTTTCTCCAGGTCAACCGCAACAAGAAGTGCATCACGCTCGATCCGATGAAGGCGGAGGGGCAGGAGGTGATGCGCCGCCTGGTTGCCACCGCGGACGTGGTCGTCGCCAATCTGCCGCCGCAGACCCTGCGCGCGATGAAGCTCGACTACGAATCCTTGAAGGCGGTCAAGCCCGACATCATCCTGACCACGGCGACCGCGTTCGGCGGGCCGGGGCCCTGGTCCGACCGCGTCGGCTTCGACGGCGTCGGCCAGGTCATGTCGGGGTCGGTGTACATGACGGGCGCGGGCGATCCGCCGTATCGGGCCGCGGTGAACTGGGTCGATTTCGGCACGGCGCTGCACTGCGCTTTCGGAACGCTCGCCGCGCTGATCGAGCGCGGCAAATCCGGGCGCGGGCAGGTCGTCGAGGGCGCATTGCTCGCAACCGCCTTGTCCTTCACCAATGCCACGCTGATCGAGCAGGCGGTCATCAACGTCAACCGCGTGCCGACAGGCAATCTCGGCCAGACCGCGGCTCCAGCCGACATCTACCGCACCAAAGACGGTTGGGTGCTGTGCCAGGTCACCGGTCATCCGCTGTTCAAGCGCTGGGCGAGGCTGATGGGCGAGGAGGAACAGTGGCTGAACGATCCGCGCTTTGCCGACGACATCAGCCGCGGCAACAACGGCCCCATCATCAGCGAGCGCATGGCGCGCTGGTGCGCCGAGCACACCACGCAGGAGGCGGTCGACACGCTGGGACGTGCGATGATTCCGACAGGACCTGTCCTCAGCCCGCAACAGGCGCTGGACCATCCGCACATCCGTGCCGCCGGCTTCATGCAGGACGTCGATTATCCCGGCCTGCCGAAGCCCGCACCGGTCGCTCGCGCTGCCGTGCGGCTGTCGGAGACGCCGGGCGACATCGCAACGCGTCCGCCGACGCTCGGCGAGCACACCGATCTCGTCCTGACTGAGCTCGGCTACGACGAGGCCGCGATCGCGGCGCTCCGGCAGGGCGGCATCATCTAGCTATCACGGTGCAAGCTCCGGGATGGCGGAGCATTCAAAGCGAGCTGCCGCCGCAGATGACCAGCTGCTGTCCGGTGATGGCGGCGGCTTCCGCCGAGAGCAGGAAGGCGACTGCGCCGGCAACTTCCTCGGGGCGGATGTAACGGCCGATTGGCGGCAGTTTTGGTGCAACATCAGCGCGCGAGGGATCCTTCAACATCGGCGTCTCGGTCGCAGCCGGCGCAACCACGTTGACCGTGACGCCGCGCGGCGCGAGCTCGATTGCCCAGGACCGGGCCAGCGCGATCAGCGCCGCCTTCGTCGCGGCATATTGCCCGCGGCCGGACGCACCCGATGCGGTGCGGCTGCCGATGAAGACGATGCGCCCTCCTTTCGGCAGGCGCGGTGCCAGCGCGTTGGCGAGGCGCTCGGCGGCGTCGACATGCAGCCGCCACATCGCCGCTCCCGCCTCGTGGTCGAGCGATCCGAGGTGACCGACCCTCAGCATGCCGGCGGCATGAACCAGTGCGGTCGGCGCGATGCCCGCGACGGCGTCCGCGATGGCCCCGACGTCGGCAAAGTCGAGCGACACATGATCGAAGGCCGGATGCTCGAACAGTCCGGCCCGCCGGCTGATCCCGGTGACGCGCCAACCGTCGCGCAGCAGCCGCTCGACGATCGCAGCGCCGATCCCCGAGCTGGCGCCGGTGACGAGGGCGTGAGGCCTCATGTGCACCATCTCAGCCCTGGGCGGCGCGCGTCACCCATGGTTCGGTCACGCGCACATATTTGATGGCGCGGCGGTGGAAGGTGAACGCCATGTGGAGCGCGCCGTCGGCGGTCTGCTTGACGGTCGGGTAGGATAGCTCGCGATTGCTTTGCTCGCGCGAATTGTTGGTCATGCAATAGCCGTCGCCGGTCTCGACGTTGCGCCTGGTCCAGCTCCGTCCACCGTCGGCCGAGACCGCCAGCGTCATCGGTGCCCGCGGCGCGCCCCAGAATGCGGTGCGACCGTTCGCCGTGCTGCCGTCGGCGGCAAGAACCGGTGGCAGATCATCTTCGATTTCGTCATAGAGCGAGAGCCGACGCCCGGTTGCGTCATTGGCGCTCGAGTCGTTGAACACGAGTGCGAGATGGCCGTTCACGAGCCGCGTAAACTGGATAGATGCGTTGTTGTTGGGAAGCGCGGTCGCAACCGGCGCTGACCAGGTGCGGCCGTGATCCGCGGACCTGCTCTGATAGATGTTGTCGGCCCAGCGGCTGCGATACAGCGCGAGCAGCGAGCCGTCGTCGAGGCGCGCGATGCACATATGCACGCAGCCGCGGCTGCCGGGGACGTCGACATCCCGCCAGGTCGCGCCGGCGTCCGACGAGATCTTCACCGCGCTGGTGTCCTCGTCGCCGTTCCATTTCCGGCCTGGCGTGCTGTGGCAATAGAACACGGGCAGTAGCCAGTCGCTATTGTCGAGCACGACGACCGGCTGGCGGATGAAGGTGCCGCGGCCGCGCTGCTCCGGGAACAGCGTCTCGATCGGGCCCCAGCTCTTGCCATTGTCACGCGAGAGACGGCGGCGGATCAGCGCGGTGTCCTGGTTTCCGGCGAGCTGAGCCGTCCACATCAGCCACAGCGTGCCGTCGGGAGCGGGAAACAGCACCGGGTTCTGCTCCGAACGTCCCTTGTCATCGGAGAGCTTTTCGGCCGGCGACCACTGTGTCGCGCCACGGGGGAGGCGTGAAAAGTAGATGGAGATATCCGACATGCCCTCCTGCGTGCCGCCGAACCAGACGCAAGCCAGATCGCCGCCCGCGAGCGGCATAAGATTGGCGGCGTGGTTCTGCACGCAAGGCGAGGGAATGAAGGCGTCGAACCGCTCGGGATCATCGGCCACCGGGCGGACGACCCCATCGGCGACGATCTCCATGTCGGCGATCATGTCGAAGTCCTTTCCAACAGGGCGTTTGGTTGCGCCGCCTGCGGCGTCGCCGGGGCGGTGGGCGAGCGGCCCAGCACCAGGCGCTCGATCGCCATCACGATCAACGGCGTCACGGCGGCGACGTACATGTTGTCGATGCCGAACGGATTGCCCAGCAGGTACCAGACCGTGGTTGACACCGCCGCGCCGATCAACCCGGCCGTGGCGCCGCGGTTGCTGGCAAACAGCGGCAGATAGAAGCCCATCATCGCCACCATCGTGATCGACAGCCGCAGTGCGCGCGTGAAGAACGACAGCTTGAGGATCTCCGGAACGAAGAAGACGAAGACCAGCGGCACGATGCCGATCAGCACCGAGAACACGCGGGTCATCTTCAGCTCGCGCTCCGGCGTCGGCTTCCAGTAGGGAACGTAGAAGTCGCGCACCACGAGCGAGGCGATCGCGAGCGCCACCGTGCAGACGCTGACGAAGATCGAGGCGACGAGCGAGGTGGTCACGAAGGCCGAGGCCAGCGGCGGCATCTTCTCGAGGAACACCGGCAGGGCGTAGAGGCTGTTCATATCAGGATAGAGGAATTTCGCGGCGACCCCGATCAGTGCGAGAAGGATGCCGAGCGGCAGGCAGAACGCGGCGGCATAGAAGGTCGCCTTGCGGGCGTCGTCGGCGCTCGGCGTCGAGGAGATCGCCTGGACAATGAACTGCGTCGAAAAGATCGCGCCGACCGTGCCGAAGGTCCAGGCGAAGATGGTCGCAAAGCCGATCTTGCCGTCCCAGCTGAAATAGTACACCGGCAGCTTGGCCCGCATCGGCGCAATCCCGCCGGTCAGCGACATCGCCACCGCAAAGATGATGAGGATGCCGACGACCTTGATGGCGCTGTGCAGGATCGTCACCCAGGCGACGCCCTTCAAGCCGCCGAACACGTAGTAGAAGGTGCTCACGACGGCGATGACGCACATCGCGACAGGCAGGCTGACATGCAGCGCGGTGGCGATCGCGGCCGCCCCGCTGACGTAGTTGCCGACATTCACCAGCAGCAGGGCGTAGATCATGATCACCGATACCGTGAGCATGGTCGACTTGCCGTATTTCTGCGCAATCGCGGCCGAGATGGTGTATTCGCCGGAATTGTAGAGCTTCTTCACCATCAACAGCCCGAACAGCAAGAAGCCGATCGAGGCGCCGAGCACGGCCCAGCCTGCCGCGATGCCCGACTGGAACGCCTCCTGCGCCGTGCCGACGGTCGACTTGGCGCCAACGAATTCGGACATCATCAGCACGCCGACGACGACGGCCGGCATTGCGCGCGCGCCAGTCATGAACTGGTCGCTGGTTCGGCTGCGCAGTTTCAGCGTGAGCCAGGACGTGAAGGCGATATAGGCGACGATCATCGTGATGATGAGCGTGCTCTCGCCGTTGAGGATGGCTTGCATCGTTGACGTTTCCTCTGGTGACGGACGCGGTGTTGTGAGCCCGCTCTGGTCCAAGCAAAAATGTTCGGAATGCGAACAATTGTTGTCAATGGCTATTAGACCTCTCAAGACGCCGTGCGTCAAGCGCACGGGCGCGCCGCGAGGCGCGGAACGCGCGGGGCAGCGGGTGTCCGTTCCCTTCGTCCACGGCGGGAATCAAGAGGTCGAGCTATGCGGGGCGAGCCGGCGTCCGCCTGCTACAGCAATTGCTTCAACGCCCGTGCATCGGCCGGTGCCGCGCTCTTCTGGTCGTTGTCGAAATAGACATAGACGTCGCAGCCCTGCCGCTTCCACGATTTGATCCGCCGCGCCCATTGCGTCAGCATGGCTTTGGTGTAGTGCCCGTGATAGCGCCCGCTCGGGCCGTGTCCGCGCACATAGACGAAATCCGCCGTGCGCTTCCATGGTGCCGGCGCATCGTGATGATCGGACAGGCACAGCGAGATGTTCTCGTCGGCCAGCATTCGCAGAATGCGCGGCTGATACCAGCTCGGATGACGGAATTCGAAGCTGTAGCGCCGCCTCCGCGACAACAGCTTGAAGAAGGCGGCGAGGCGGTCGGCGTCCGCCTCGAATTGCGGCGGGAGCTGGAACAGGATCGGGCCGGCCTTGCGGCCCAGCCGTGAGATGCGATCCTCCAGCAGCTCGAGGCTGTTGACGGAGCGGCCCGACAGGCGCTTCCAGTGCGTGATGAATTTCGACGCCTTCCAGGCGAAGACGAAATCGCGGCCGGTCTGCTCCCGCCACCCTTTCACCGCTTCCGGCGTCGGCGTGCGGTAGAACACGCCGTTCAGCTCGGTGGTGTCGAACTGTCCGGCGTAGTAGCGCAGCTGCTCCTTCAGCGTCACGCCCTCGGGAAAGAACGGGCCTCGCCAGGAGGCGTAATGCCAGCCGGAGGTGCCGATCAGAACGCGCGCCATCTTTTACGTGCCATTCGTTGCAATTTGCCGGAAGGGAACGTCCGTGCGGCCGATACGTTGCTCTTGATCAACGCAGGACCGGAACCGATGTACGCGCTGTTCGAAGGCAACAAGCAGATCGGCAGTCCCTTTCCGACCGAGAAAGAGGTGTGGGAAGCCGCCTTGATCGAGGGATTGGTGACCGACGTCCCGGTCGCCGACGAGGAAGGTGGCCGGATTCTGCCGGCCGGCTATCACGTCAAGCGGGTGGACGAGGTTTGCGAGCCGCGGCCGGATTGGAAGCTGCCGCGCGAGATTTCCTGAACGGGCCTAGAGCGAGCTGGCTTCAGGTTGAATCACTTGAAGCGCCGCCGGCTCCGTAAACCTCTCCCGCTTGCGGGAGAGGCGTGGCCGCCTTCGGCGGTCGTCATCTCAAAAGACGCCGAGGCAGAGCCTCGGCTACGGCGAAGCGCCGGGTGAGGGCTGTTTCCTCATCGGAAGTGTCCCATTGGGGAGACACCCTCTCCCCAGCCCTCTCCCGCAAGCGGGAGAGGGAGAAACTCAATCTCATTGCGCTCTAGTTCGACGCCAGCGCCGTCTTGGCGACCTCGGCCATCCAGCTCGATGCGACCGGGAGGATCGCGTCGTTGAAATCATAGCGCGGGCCGTGCAGCTCCGCGCCGTCGCGCAAGTCCCCGTTGCCGATCCAGACGAAGGCGCCCGGACGCTGCTGGAGGTAGAACGCAAAATCCTCACCGGCCATGCTGGGTGCGAGGTCGCGCCGCACCGGAGCCTGCACCTTCTCTGCGGCGATGCGGGCGAGGCCCGCTTCCGCCGGCGTGTTGATCACCACGCCGACACCCATGACGATCTCGGGTGTGACCTTGACGCCAAAGCTGGTCGCGATGCCAGCGCAGCTGCGCTCGATCCCGTCGAGGATGGTGTCCTTGACCGCGTCGCGGTGATACCGCAGCGTGCCGCGGATCGTGACGCGTCCGGCGATCTGGTTCGGCGCGGTGCCGCCTTCGATCGTGCACAGCGAGAGCACGGCAGTGTCGAGCGGATCGACGCCGCGCGCCACGATCGATTGCAGCGCCACGATCAGATGGCCGGCCGCCATCACCGGATCGCGCGTCAGATGCGGCATGCCGGCATGCCCGGCATGGCCCTCGATGGTGATGGTGATGCGCCCGCCGGAGGCCATGACGACGCCGTCATGGACCGCGATGCTGCCGGCGGCAAGGCCCGGCCAGTTGTGAAAGCCGAACACCCGTTCCATCGGAAAGCGGTCGAACAGCCCGGCCGCGACCATCGCGCGGGAGCCGCCAAAGCCTTCCTCGGCCGGCTGGAAGATGAAATCGACCGTGCCGCTCCAATCGGTGTCGGCGGCGAGCAGCGCCGCCGCGCCGAGCAGCGAGGCGGTGTGTCCGTCATGGCCGCAGGCATGCATCACGCCTGGCGTTGTCGAGGCGTAGGGCAGGCCGGTGTCCTCGGTGATCGGCAGCGCATCCATGTCGGCGCGCAGGCCGACGCGCCTCTGCGCATGCCCGCGCACCAAGGTCGCGACGATGCCGTGCCCGCCGATGCCTGAGACGAAGGGAATGCCGAGCTCGGTGAGCCGGTCCTGCACGAAAGCGGCGGTGGCCTTCTCCTGGAGGGACAATTCGGGATGCGCATGCAGGTGCTGGCGCCACGCGGTCAGTTTCTGGTGCAGCTCGGGTGTCAAGATAGAAGCTCTTGGGTGATGTCGGTTGCGGCTATCATATCGAAGTCTGCGACCTGTGCATCCAGCAGACGAGAATAGCACGCGTGCAGCAACGATCAGTCTGATGACGGCCGATGAGCCCAATCTTGCCGCGGCCCCACTTACCTCTCCCGCTTGCGGGAGAGGTCGGCGCGTAGCGCCGGGTGAGGGTTCTTTCGCCTCGGAGATTGTCCCGTTGCGGAGATACCCTCTCCCCAACCCTCTCCCGCAAGCGGGAGAGGGAGCGCACCTCGTTCGCGGCCACGATTGAACGCTACCCCGCCAGCTTCGCCAGCCCGTTCCAGTCAAAACCGATGCCGTGGCCGGGCCGGTCCGGCGCCAGCGCCATGCCGTCCTTCAGCACCAGCGGGTGCTCGATATATTTGTCCAGCCCGAAACCATGCGCCTCCAGATAGGAGCGGTTCGGGCAGGCCGCGAGCAGATGCACGGTGATGTCGTGCGCACCGTGGCTGGTGACCGGCAGGTTGAAGGCTTCGGCCAGCCGCGCGATCTTCATGAACGCACTCACGCCGCCGCAATTGGTGACGTCGGGTTCGGGATAGGACACCGCGCCACTGGCGATGTAGTTCTTGAACTCCCACAGCGAACGCAGATTCTCGCCGGCCGCGATCGGCACGCCACCGGCCTGCATGATCCGCGCGTGGCCTGCGACGTCATCGGGAATGATCGGCTCCTCGAGCCAGGTGAGGTCATAAGGAACGAAAGCGCGGGCGGCACGGATGGCCTCCTCGACGGTCCATTTCATGTTGGCATCCGCCATCAGCGGAAAACCATCGCCGAGATGCTGCCGCATTGCGGAGACGCGCGCGACGTCGGATTTCAGGTCGGGCCGGCCGACCTTCATCTTGATGGCGCGAAATCCTTTGGCGAGATTGCCGTCGGTCTGCTTGAGCAGCGCGTCGACGGAGAGATCGAGGTCGATGCCGCCGGCATAGCACGGCACGGCCGCGTCAAAACCGCCGAGCAGGCGGAACAGCGGCAGCTTGGCGCGCCGCGCCTTCAGGTCCCACAGCGCGATGTCGAGCGCGGACAGCGCCAGCACCACCGGCCCGCCGCGGCCGCCATAATGCAGCGCCCACCAGAGGTGATGCCAGATCGCTTCGGTGTCGTCGGCCTCGCGTCCCTCGATCAGTACGGGGATCTCGCGCTTGAGGATGTTGGCGACGGCGCCGCCATTGCGCCCGACGGTGTAGGTGTAGCCGACGCCCTCGGCGCCGTCGGCATCACGGATGCGGCAGGTGATCAGCTCGAACGCGGCGATCTCGCCATGGGTGGAGTCGGAGAGCGTGATGGGGAGGGGGATCCGGTAGAGTCCGGTCTCGGTCGTTGCGATGCGCGCCATGGTTCCTTCCTGCGTTTTCTTTGCAGGCTAGGACGGTGCGCACCGGCGGGCAAGCGCGCACCGTGCAGGGCGGGTCACCGCATCGTCGCGAGCTGAAGCGCCAGCGCGCAGGCGCGGTCATATTCGTCGAGATTGATCCATTCGTCGATCGTGTGCGCCTCGTTCTGCCCTGCGCCGAAGGTCACGGTCGGAATGCCGTGGCGGACCATCCAGTTGGCATCCAGGCCGCCATTGGCGGCGCGGACGTTCGGAGTTCCACCTACGGCAGAGACCGCCGCGATCGCGCGTTGGACCACGGGCAGGCTCTCCTTCATGCGGAATGGATAATAGTCGGTCTGCGCCTTGAACTTGACCTTGCCGGATTTGCCTTGCGCGTTGGTGACTTTCTTGGCGGCCTTCTCGAACGCGGCCTTGTAGGCCTTGGTGATCTCCTTGAAGAACTTCCCGTCATGGCTGCGGCATTCGCCGCGCACATGCACGTAGTCGGTGACGACATTGGTGGCATCGCCCGCCGGGCGGCCCTCGCCGCCGGTGACGGGGCCGACATTGCTGGTGCCTTGCTGCTTGCCCTTCACCACCTTGCCGAACCAGCCGCCCGCCTTCACCTCGGCGAGCGCCAGCGCCATGATCATGGTCGCGGAGATGCCGCGCTCCGGCGCCACGCCGGCATGCGAGGCGCGGCCGAAGATCTCGACGGTCCAGCGGTCGGCGCCGACCGCGCCGACGACGACGTTGGAGGCCGAGCCGCCGTCATAGTTGAAGGCCATCACCGGCGCGCCGAGCTCGTCGAGCTTGACGTGGCGCGCGCCATAGAGCCCGCTCTCCTCGCGCACGCAGAACAAGAGCGTGATCGGCGGATGATCGAGCTTCTGCTTTTCGAGCTCCGCGGCCAGCGTCACCAGCACGCCGCAGCCGCAGCGATTGTCGCCGCCGAGCGCGGTCTTGGCCTCGTTGACGATCTTGCGCCCCGATTTCTTAGGTCTGGCGCCGGCGCAGAGCGGCACGGTGTCCATGTGGGTCATGAACATGATGCGCGGCTGGTTGTGCAGCGCGCCGCGGCCGGGCAGGTCGACGATGAGGTTGCCGGTCTCGGTCGGCACGGGAATGCGCGTGTTGGCATCGTCGAGCCGGATCGCCTTCGCCGGCACGCCACTCTCCTTCAGCGCGGCCGTGAGCTCTCGCCCGATCGCCGCCTCCTGTCCCGTCACGCCCTCGACGGAGAGGAAGCGCATGAGGCGGTCGGTGGCGGCCTTGGTGTCGACGGGCATGAGTGATTCCTTTGGCAGGCGGGGCGCGTCATCCTAGAGCATGATCCGGAAAAGTGTGCAGCGGTTTTCCGAAAAGATCATGCTCAAACAAATAACCTACAGCGCGATGACGATTCATTCTGATCTCATCGCGCTTTATGGACTTGGCGAGGTGTAAGCCAAGAAGATCAGCACACCGAATGCCAGCATGGCAGCCATGAACAGCAGCACCGCCGGCAGCCCGGCGAGTGCCGCCACCGCACCGGTGACCGACTGCATCAAGGCCGCGCCGAGAAAGAACGCGAGGTTCACGGCCGCGAGCGCCTTGCCCGCGGTTTGCGCATCGACTAGCTGCCGGGACATGCCGAACAGCAGCGGCTGCGCGGAGGTCGCAAGGCCAATGAGCACGAACAGCACGAGGTCGTATTGCGGCGGCATCATCGGCATGCCGAACAGCACGGAGACCGCGTAATGCGGCGCCCCCAACGCCATCAGCGCCAGGAGCAGCGCCCCGACCATATGCGAGGCCGCCACCAGCGCGCGGCGGCGGCCCAGCCTGCGGTCGATCATGCCGATGCAGAGAGGGCCGGCGATCATCGCCAGCGTGAACGCGCCGAGCTGGTTGCCGGCCTCGACCCGCGACAGGTCCTTGACCTGCATCAGCCACGGCCCGCCCCACAGGCCGCGCAGCACCAGCGAGCTCGCGAGCGACACCAGCGCCAGCGCGATCAGGCCGCGCAAGGGCCGTGACAGTCCGAGCCGGAGCACCTCGATCATCTGCGATAGCGGCGAGGAATCGTCCTTGTGCTCGGCCGCCTGGTGCGGCACCAGCGCGAACACGGCGAGCGCCACCGCGATGCCGCCAGCTGCGGAGATCCAGAACCCGGCGCGCCAGCCCCAAGTGTCGACCACGAAGGCGAGCGGGCTCGACGACAGCAGCATGCCGATATTGCCGATTGAGAGGATCGCGCCCGACCATAGCCCGAAGCGGCCGGCCGACAATTGCTTGGCGGCAAGAGTCATCGGGCACATCAGCATGCCCGAGGTGGCAACGCCGAGCAGCACCTGCCCGACCGCAAAGCTCGCAGGCCCGGTCGCAAACCCCGACGCGATGGCGCCGATCACGGTTCCCGCGAGCAGGCTGAGCGCCACCGGCCGCACACCGAAGCGATCCATCGCCGCGCCGACCGGAATCTGTGCCGCGGCAAAGGCGAAGGGATAGACCGAGGTGAGGCTGGCCAGCGCCTGCGGCTCGATATGGAAATCCGCCGCCATCAGGTCGAGGCTGACCGCCGGAATGGTGCGCAGCAGGGTCGAGAGCATGTGCCCGCAGGCCAGCGCGAGCAGCGCAAAGATCAGGGCGCGGGTGCCATCTCCCGCGTCTTTCGTGGCAGCGGTCGTCATGGGCGTCCCGTCCCGAGAAGATTTCGGATCGGCGTACATGATCGCGGGGCGGGCGCCAATGGCGGCAGCGGGACCCCCTCATTCCGGAATGTGGCTTCTCTGGATCACCGCGCGAATGACCAGGTGCAGGCAGCCGGCCATCAGCATGACGCTTGCCGAGTGCCGGCCGTCACGACGGCGCGCTTGGCAGGCGTTCAGGCCTCGGACGGTTGTGAACCAGGACGGCCGCCAAGACGTTATGCTCGGGAAAACGTGGTATCCTGCCAAGCGGGAGGCGCCTCGATCTGCGGCGGCAGCGGCAATGTCCTCGTCCGAGAGTCCAAGTCAGACGACCAGTGACGCGGCCCGCCGAGAGCGGAGAAGGAGCAATTCCTTACTGTTGGTCCTCGCCGTTGGATTTCTTGTTTTTGGCGCCGCAGCGGGTGCACTCTATTATGCGTTGCGGCCGGACGTTCTCAGGATCGCCGTTGGACCGCCGGGCAGCGACGACCACAAAGTCATTCAGGCGATGGCCGATGCCTTCGGCAGCGAAAGCCGAACGATCAGGCTGGCTCCGATCAAAACCGAAGGGGCGGTGGAGTCTCTCGCCCTGCTTGGGGCCGGCAAGGCGGACCTTGCCGTCGGCCGGGGCGATCTGGAAATGCCCGCCGCGGCGCAGACCGTCGCCGTCTTGCGCAAGAACTTCGTTGTGCTGTGGGCGCCGTCTGGACTTGCCGGCAAGAGTTCGAAAAGAAAGGGCCCGCCGAAAATCAAGGAGGTCGCCGATCTCGCAGGGCGCCGTGTCGGCGTGATCGGGCGGACCGCGGCGAACGCCGCGTTGCTGCGCGTCATCCTGAGCGCCGCCGGAGTGCAGGCGGACAAGGTCGCGGTGACGCACTTTGGCACTGAGCAGATCCAGGAGCTGGCACGCGATCACACCCTCGACGCATTCATGGCGGTCGGGCCGCTCGACAGCAAAATTACAGCGGAGGCCGTCGTCGCAACGGCGCGGGCACGCGGCGAGCCGAAGTTTCTCGCCATCGAGACATCGGAAGCGATCGCCCTGAAGCATCCCCGCTATGAATCCGAGGAGATTCCGCCCAGCGTCTTCAATGCGGATCCAGCTTGGCCGGATGACAAAGTCGAGACGGTCAGCGTCAGCCATCTCATCGTGGCGAGAAAGACCTTGTCCGAAACGACGGTCGCCGCCTTTTTCCGGCAGCTCTTTGCCGTTCGCCAGACGATCGCGCGGCTGGCCCCCGGCGCTGCACACATCACCAAGCCGGACCTCGAGAAGGACACCGAGCTGCAGGTCCATCGGGGAGCGGCGGCCGTCATTGACGGCAATGAACGCACCTTCCTCGACCGGTATGGCGATTACTTCTGGTTCGGGCTCCTGCTTCTCTCCGGAATCGGCTCGGCCGGCGCTTGGTTGCGCCGCTATTTGAACCGCGACGAAAGGGAGGACAATACCAGCCATCGCAAGAGAATCCTGGCCATGGTGTCCAGCGCGCGGACCGCGGAATCCAATCAGGAGCTTCTGGCCCTGCAGCGTGAGGCCGACGCCATCATCGCTGAAACGCTCGAGTGCTACGATGACGGCGCTATCGAGGGGGAGGAGCTGGCGGCATTTGAGCTGGTGCTCGACCTCTTGAGCAACGCCATTGCCGAGAGGCGAGCCGCGTTGCAACGCGCCACCCTCGAAACCGTTCGCGGCGCGGTAGCGGGCCATGGCGCTACGCCGCGCGGATAAGGTCGGCCATCTCAACCTGTCGTAGCTGGCTCCGCGGTGCCCGCGACGGCTGCCATCGCCGCCTCGCCGTACTCATCGCCGTTCGGGACCTTCGGTCGGCGGACGATAGGAACAAAAAAGACATCGTCGCTCTTACCTCGGTCAGGAGATCTACTCATGCTGTCCTCAAGACCGCCACGGCCCATTCGCACAACGCTCGATCTTACGAACGCAGTGCAGGTCAAGTCCGTACGCAGGCGGCTTCGCATCTCCAATACCGATCTGGTCAGGATCGTCGACAAGATCGGCAACTCTCTAACGGCCATAGAGAAGGAAGTGGAGATCGAGAAGCTGACCGTTCAGCAGTGTAATGCCAAGGATACGCCCACGACCCTCGAATAAATTCAAGTCATCAAGTCGAAGAGGAGAATTGCGATGAACGGCCTGATTTACCTCATAGGGCTTGTCGTTGTGATCGCGGCCATTCTTTCGTCTTTGGCTTGCGATGACCGTCTCGGTCCTGCAGGCTGACGCACCGGCGATCCGGTGACGTCATTCGCAATTTCGCGTGCAGAAAATGGATGATCCGCACCAGGTGAATACCATCATCGCCACGACGGTTTGCGCGTTCTTCAAGGGACATCCTGACGTCCAAATCGGAACCGAAGAAGCCAAGCTGCTGGCCAAGCAGATCACTGAAGCGCTGAACGAGGCTGGGCTGCAGATTGCTGCCGTCAATGAGATCACGCCGCGCTAGCGCGGACATCAATCCGCCTAAAGTCCCGATGAATCCGCCGAAATTGGCTCTCTGCGGACCCTCACCCTTCCTGCCAACGTCCCGTTTGCGCCCGAGAACCGCCGTTTCGGGTACTTCCCGAAGCGCCTACGAGGCAGACGCCGCGGCAAGCGGATAAGCCGCGGCGCGGGCGGCCCGTCACAGGACCGTATCGGGAGATGACCGCCTCCGGTAATCCTGGATCGCTCAAGCTCGCTTCGGTTGTTCATTCGTGGTACGCGTTGACGACCGCGCGCTGATCTTCTGTTGCCGAAGCACGCTTCAATTATGCGAGGGAGGCGAGAATGACGGGTACGGCCAGGCGCCGCTCTGGATGCACGCTCTCCGCACGCCTCCTGCTTGGAGTGGGCATATTGCTCACTGGCGTGCTTCCGGATCATGCGGAGGAGGCGCTAAACTCGCGTGGCGAGGCGCTCTACCGCACGCGCTGCGCATCGTGCCACGAGGGTGGCGTGGCACGCGCGCCTGACGCCAACGCGCTGCGGCAATTCAGGCCTGAGCGGATGAGCTTTGCCTTGATGTTCGGCATGATGAGCCAGCAGGGGCGCGACCTGAGCCAACGCGAAATTCAGGCCATCGTTCGCTATCTCGTCGGGACAGCGCCGGAGCAGCAGCAACCACTGCCGGATTCCACGTGCGGTGAGCGGGGCCCCGCGCTGGCGGACGCTTCGTTGCCGCGCTGGAACGGCTGGGGCGTCGACATCGCTCAACACCGGTTTCAACCCGCTGCCATGGCCCAGCTTTCGCCGGACGATGTTCCGCGCCTGAAGCTCAAATGGGCGTTCGGCTTTCCCGGCGATACCAGAGCCTACGCGCAGCCGACGGTTTGGGGCGGCCGGGTCTTCGTGGGCAGTGCGGGCGGCAAGGTCTATGCGCTGGATGCCAGACTTGGCTGCCAGCGCTGGGTGTTCGACGCCGGCTTCGGCGTACGCACCGCGATCACCATCGGCGAGGATGAGCGGGGCACGACCGCCTATTTCGGCGATCAACGCGGTGAGACTTATGCGCTCGATGCCGAGAGCGGAAAGCTGCTGTGGAGGCGACGTATCGATGCGCATGCGGGGGCCGTGATCACGGGCGCGCCGACATTGGTCAATAATGTGCTTTATGTGCCAGTCTCCTCCGTCGAAGAGGTATTGGCGATCGACCCACGCTATTCTTGCTGCACCTTCCGCGGTCTGATCGCCGCGCTCGACGCCAGGACCGGCGAGGTGCTGTGGCGCGGCTATGTCAGCCCGCCGGCCCAGCCAATCCGCCTCAACGAGATCGGCGTCCAACTCTTCGGACCCTCTGGCGGCGCCATCTGGTCGTCGCCGACCGTCGACCTCAAGACAAGTCGGATCTACGCGACGACGGGCGACAGTTATCTGGACCCGGCTTCCACGACCTCCGACGCGTTTGTGGCCTTCGATCTGGGCACCGGACGGCTCGCCTGGTCGCGGCAGCTGACCGAGGGTGATGCCTACAACGTCGCGTGCAGCAGCCAGTATCGCGCTAACTGCCCCGGCACCAAGGGTCCCGATTTCGATTTCGGCTCCTCTCCGATGCTGGTCGATCTACCTGACGGACGTCGTGCGCTCATTGCCGGCCAGAAATCCGGCATGGTGTACGCGCTCGATCCGGACCGCGATGGAGCCATCATCTGGCAGCGCCGGGTGGGGCTCGGCAGCACGCTCGGCGGCGTGCAATGGGGCTCGGCTGCGGATGATGCGAACGTCTATGTCGCGGTGTCGGATGTCGGCATGAAGGCCGTACCGCCGGCCGCCGCCGGCGCGCAGAAATCGGTCTTCGGGCTACCCATGAAGCTCGATCCAAGTCAGGGCGGCGGGCTGTATGCGATGAACCAGGCGACGGGCGAGATCGTCTGGCACACGGCACATCCGGGCTGCGGAGATCGGCCGGGATGCAGCCCTGCGCAGTCGGCTGCGGTAACCGCCATTCCTGGTGTTGTGTTCTCCGGCGGACTGGACGGCCACCTGCGGGCCTATGCCGCCAAGAGCGGCGAGATCATCTGGGACGTCGACACCATGCGGGACTATGCGACCGTAAACGGCGTGTCGGCGCATGGCGGCTCGCTCGATGGACCGGGACCGGTGATCGCCGGGGGCATCCTCTACGTCAACTCGGGCTACACCAATTATGGTACGGCGCCCGGAAACGTGCTGCTCGCCTTCACCGTGGACGGACAGTAGGCGGGGAGTTTTCGCGCAACGCGGTTGGAATTCACGAGAAAGTCCGCTGTGCGCCGTAAGCAGAGCGAAGCGGACACGATTTATGATGGGCCGTAGCTCCGTTCGAACGTATCGACGTTCGTGGTCACGGCGCGCCACCAATTCACCGGTTTCAGCTTCGCCGGCTCGCCCTCCCTGGACGCGCTCAGCGCCTGGTCTGCGACCACGAACCAGGCGGTCTCCATCTTTCCGTGACGCAGCAGTCCGGTATAGGAGACGGCCCGGTCGCCCGTCGCAGACGAGCCCACCGCGACAAAGGCGATGCAATTGCCCCTGTGAAACCCGGTGACCGGCACCGCTTGCCCGTAAAAGCCGCTGTCTTCGAGCGCGGTCTCGAAATTCCCCGCTATGCGGCCGTTCGCATCGTCAGTGATGCGCAAGATGGAGCCGAATTGATTTCGCCAATTGCCGACCCAAGCCACATCGGATCCCATGTCGGTTCTCCTACGCTCGTCCATTCGGCGCCGCGCGCAGCCGGCGCAACCGATGCAGCTCCTTTGCTGCGTCCTTCATCAGGCCGTCCGCGGCCTTGCGTTCCGCACCGACGATGAAGCCCGCTGCGAAAGCCTGGGCGCGGCGGTGCGCAGGCGGCGCCGTCAATGCGGCCTCCGTCGCCAGCTCGCGATGCGCCATGAAGTCGTTCAGCGATCCCAGCGCGGATTGAATCTGCTTCAGCCGGTCGGACAGGGCTGCGAGCTCGTTCTGGTCGCCATCGCTGTAGAGGCTCTCGAAGAAATCCACGGCGTAACGAATCTTCTTGATCTTGATCCGCAGCTTGTGACGCTGCATCGGATCGAGATCGTTCAGTCGATTGCCCTGCTTGCGCGCCTTCCGGATCCGCCGATCGAGAATCTCCGCAGCGTAGGCAGCGATCGCGCCATCGTCATCGGTGTGAGGCCGTCTGCCTTCGATCCACTCGATCACGTCGATCAGCAGGCGGCGGTAACGCCCCGACATCACCGCCTCGCGTGCGCGCTCGAATGCCGCCTGTCGTTGCCCGGAGAACCTCTTGCGGATCGCGCGGGCGCCGCGTCGCGGCACGTCCTGCTCGGTGATCGGCCGGATGCTCTCGTTCAGGAACACGTCGATTTCACGCGCAGGCGCCAGTTCGCCCGTGAGCCATTTCAGCTCGGCCTTGATCCGCGCAGTGCTCGCGCGCGGCAAGATATCGGCGAACAGCGAGATAGCCGCCCGCAGGCGCCGCAGGCCGACGCGCATCTGATGGACTCCTTCGGCGTCCATGTCACGCACCGGATCGGCATTCGCCGTGACGTGACGCAGCGTCGAATGCGCGATGATCCGGAAGGCCTCGCGCGGCGACAGCCCAGCCTTCAGCGCGATCGGCTCGGCGCGCTGCGCGCCGCCGCCACTGCCCGCGACGAGCAGATAACCTCGCTCGGCCTTCGAGCGCAGATCGAGCTCTGCCCCAGTTCTGCGCTCGACATCGCGGGCAAGGCGGAACAGGTCTGCAACATGGCCGGACTTCAGTTCCAGCTCCAGCTCGGCAACCGGCCGCGAATGGCGTCCGGCGCTGATGCGACCGCGGTCGACCGCAAGTTCAATCTGGCTCTTCCTGACGCGTCGCGCCTGCGCCATGCGATGAATGTCGGTCCGGAAGACCGGCTTTAGCTTGCGAGGGAGCTTTCGGGTCGCAAGCTCCTGGAGCGGCGTATGCCTCGTCTTGCTCAGGTCGGGGTTTGCACCGGAAACCTCGTGCTCCCATTCGCCCCGCGTCACGCTGCCCGCGCCGCCGGCTTTCACGGTCTGCACGTAGCGGCCCTCGATCTTGCGGACGCGCAACGTCACGCCATGGCGTTTGAGCTTATGCTTGGTCGTATCGTAGTAGGTCGACGCGAGCGACTGTTCGCACTGATCGCCGCGCCGCCCGCTCAAACGGCCCTTCCGCAACACTGACGATAAGTTTCGCGGCGCAATGCGGAATTTCAGTTCCGTTTCGGAGGTCATGGAGAATTCTTCCATTTGTCGAATTCAAAGCGATGCCAGTGCGGGAAGTTCCGACGCCGCGATGCAATGGCTCACAGACGGACCGTATGGGAACATATGGACCGTTGATGGATCATTGAGTTGTCGAATTCCTGAGAATCGCTACCGCCCCTCCGTGGGTTAGCCCGACTTCAGCTCGGCCAGCAGCTTCCTTGTCTCGCCCAGCAACTCCCGGATCGCCCGCTGCTCCGCGAGTCCGTCTTGCGCGAACGCGCCATGCTTCCGCGCATTCTGATTTCCCCTCGGTGCGCCTGATCTCCGTGCGCCGCCGTGCATGCGGCAACGGGCCTTTCCTTGCCTCGCCGGCGCGCGGCAGACGGTACCGCTGCGTGTCCGTGCGCCGCAGCGTGGGCTCGACTGCATGGCATCTGTATTGCGGATGTGATCGCGGCTCATGCGCTGGCGCCGTTCTCTGCATTCGCAGTCTTATCCGTCGCGCTTGCCTCCGCCACGATCACGTTCGCGTGCTGCGTGACGTTGCCCACGATTGCGCTGCCGCCGTCCTGCACCGACACATTCTGCACCGTGATGGCGCGCTCGCCATTGCTGCGGTGGCGGCTAAGGGCCTCGATCTGGGCTGCAAAAGTGCGGGCCAGCCGGGTCAATGCGCGGGTGACGCCTTCCTGCTGCTGCAGATGGTCGGTGAAGGCGAGGCGGCAGGCGGAGCGCATCGCCGCGACGTGGACGGACACCATCTGCGCCACCAGCATGGCCTCGACCGAATCCCTGGGTGCGATGCTCTTCATCATCGAGATCATGAAGGCGAGGTTGGCCTCATTTGGCTTCTGCTCGATCACGCTGGCCTTGAGCAATTGCTGGAGGATGCCGTGCAGCGCGTCGCGATCGACGGCGCCGAGCGCCTCAGCCAGCAGCCGCTCGCCGGCTTGCGAGTCGGGATGTTGGATCTCCAGGCGCCGCCGGGTGAGCTTGATCCGGGGCGTCGGTCCGCTCCGATCCGTTGTCGCGATCGGTAACGGGCCGGTGCGATGGGGAGTTGACGTCATGTCCTAAGGTCCTTTGCGGGCGCGAGCGCTTGCGGCGCGAAGCCGGTCGCGCGCGTGCCGCGCGGTGATTGCGATTTTCAGATGTCGATGAAGGGCTTACGTGCAACCAGGTCGAGCCGCGCAGGGCTGAAATGGCCTGGGCGCTCACGGCTATTGCGATCATGCCATTATGCCGGTGTTTTGCCCGACGTGTCAATTCGAATTCGTAATACCAGAAATTCGCCTTGTCCTGCCCAAGTCCTTGTTTCGACAACGGTCGGCTACTGTGCATGGGGTTGTTTTTCGCATTTTTTGTTGCGGAGCTGCTCTTTCGTGCCGCGCGGCGGAATGCCGACGCGCAAACGCGATTGCGAATTCCGGCGCCGCCGCTCATCATCGACCTTCGAATGCGTCGCACCAACAAGCATGCACAAGCGGCGCGATGAGGTCTGGGGAGGGAACGAATGCAACGAACGCTTCGCCTGTTGGCGATTGTCGCCGGATTGTGCGTCACGACACAGGCGCTCGCGCAGAAATATCCGGCGCGCCCGGTCAAGATCATGGTCGGCTTCAGCGCCGGCGGCCCGGTCGACGTCGTCGCGCGCATCATCGGCGATCGCTTAAGCAACAAGCTCGGGCAGCCCTTCGTGGTCGAGAACCGCGCCGGTGCCAACGGCATGATCGCCGCCGAAGGCGTCGCGCGTGCGGAAGGCGACGGCTACACCATTCTCGCCTGCAACTCGTCCACCATCACGCTCAACAAGACGCTGTTCAAAGATATCCGCTACGATCCGGAGAAGGATTTCGCGCCGCTCACGACCGTAGTCTCGGCGCCGCTGGTGCTCGTGGTCAATCCGGAGAATCCCAAGACCGCCGGCATCAAGACCGTCGCCGATCTCGTCGCCGCCGCGAAGGCCGCCCCCGGCGCGCTCGCTTACGGTTCGGGCGGCAACGGCAATCTCGCCCATCTCGCCATGGAGCTGCTCAGCCAGAAGGCTGGCATCAAGATGATCCACGTGCCTTATCGCGGCGGATCGGCGTCCGAGGTCGGCCTGCTCGCGCAAGAGGTGCTGGCGGTGTTCGATCCGCTTTCCGCCGTGCCGCTGATCAAGGCCGGCAAGCTGCGCGCGCTCGCGGTATCCTCAGCCGAGCGGTTGCCGGCGCTGCCCGATGTGCCCACCGTCGCGGAAGCCGGCTATCCCGGCTTCGACATCTCGTTCTGGGTCGGCTTCTTCATGCCGAAGGCAACGCCGGCGCCGATCCTGGAGACGCTGCACCGGGAGATCGTCACCGCTGCCAAGGATCCGGCGGTTGAAGAGAAGCTCGGCTCGCAGGGCGTGGTCAGCGTGCTCAGCCCGACTGAGTATGCCGCCAAGATCGCGAAGGAGACGAAGGAGCTTGCCGAGGTCGTGGCGGCCGCGAACATCAAGGCGGAGTAGGAAAGTCTGCTTTGCTCGAAATAGCCGTCATCGCGACGCGCCTATTCGCCGCCGGCTCTTCTTAACCTCTCCCGCTTGCGGGAGAGGTCGGCGCGTAGCGCCGGGTGAGGGCTCTTTCCTCTTGGGGATTGTCCCGTTGTGGAGACACCCCTCTCCCCAACCCTCTCCCGCAAGCGGGAGAGGGAGCGCACCTCGTTCGCGGCTGCCTTCAAAGCTCGCGATAAGCCGGTGTAAGCGACGCGCCTATTCGCCGCCGGCCAGTCGCTGTAGCCGATCAAGCAGCGGGCGTTGTCCTGCATTGATCCTCTCCTGCGCCTCTTTGAGCGTGAACCATTCGGCACGATCGACCTCCGGGAAGGTCTGCCGTTTGCCGCTGCGGGGCGGCCATTCGATCTCGAAGGTGTTGCTGCGAAGGCTGCTCGTATCGATGTCGAGCTCGGCAGCAAACGCGGTGACGAGCTTGCCGCCGCGCTGCTTGACCTCTCCAAGCGCGATCAGCGGCACGGACAGCTCAAGCCCAAGCTCTTCGGCAAACTCCCGCCGCGCGGCGATTTCCCCATCTTCTTCGTCCGCATATTCGCCCTTCGGGATCGACCATGCGCCGAGATCCTTGTTGCGCCAGAACGGCCCTCCAGGATGAACGAGGAGCACCTCGACCCTGCGGCGCTTCCGATAGGCGATGATCCCGGCACTCTTCAATGGCATCGCAAGTTCCGTGCAGACACAGGGTCCATCCCCCCCTGTCCGGGAAAGTGGAACGGAGCGTTTTAGCGCTCGCGCGGCTCCAAAACTAGCCGGAAGGCCGTTCGCGCGATGCGAAGCGAACGGCGCGGGCCTTCGCACTGTTGCCGGCCGCGCGTGCTGCAATCATGCTGCGCGCCTTGCCGTGCGCCGAAGTGTTCTTCCGAAGCATGGTTGCGAACCGCTTGCGGGCGCGGCTCGCCGTCAGTCGCGCGGCAAGCTGTTCGGCTTTGCGAATGATGGTCGTGACCGATGGCGTCAGGTTGACCGGAACCCAGGCGACATCCCTGGCTTTCGAGAGGCTGCCGATGCCTTCGCACGGCGCCTCGCGCGGCAAGTCGATCCGGATTGCGAGCGCTTCCGCGCGCTCGGTCCAGTCCTCGGCCTTGGTGCCGGTGATGATGCGAACATAGTCGCGCGTCTCGCGCGGCAGCTCGCTCTCCTTGGCAAGCCACTTCTGGATGCGGCCGGGACCTGCATTGTAGGCGGCTGCGGCGAGGCCGAGATTGCCGAAATCGTCACGGAGCTTGCGCAGGAATTTTGCCGATGCCGGCAGCGCCTTCATGGGATCGAAGGGATCATCGAGTCCGACCTCGGCGGCCGTTTCCGGCATGAACTGCGCGACGCCCTGTGCGCCGGCGTGGCTGACCTCGTTGGACTTGAAGCGGCTCTCCTGCCAGATCAGGCGCGCGAAGAAAGGCACCGGAATGCCGCTGGCCTCGGCGGCTTCGCGAAGCGCGTGGCAGAATCGGTCTGTCGGTGAAACCGGACCCTCGGCGACGGTTTCGGCCGCGCGCGGCGGCTCGCTTTTCTCCTCAAGGGCCGCGTGTGCATTGGCGAGCTCGATGGCCTGCACGCTGGCGAGGAAGAGTTCGACCACCGGAACAAGTGGCGAGGCATGATTGTTCTGGAGAGTAGTGGTGTCGAATGCTGATGTTTGCCGGGACGCCGGCGGATCGAGGTCGCACATCAAAATCATGAACGCGGCGCAAGCCGCGACGACAAATCGCATTTGCTGGGGCAACCTCGAACTGTGGGATGAACGGCCAGCGATGCGCCGGCGATAAGGAATTCTTAACCGCGCGATTGCGGCAAAGCTGCGGTCTCAGGTTCCGTCGGTGTTACTACGGTGTTCCCAAAGAGAAACTCTCCGCGGTTTTGCGGATCACTTTGCGAATTGGGACGAGCGATCATGATGCGATGGATGCTTGGTGCGGTGATGTCGCTCTGGATCCTCTGCCCGGCACTCGCGGGCAATCTCGACGCAGTGGCGGTGAATGATGCTGCGCGTCCCGAAAAGCAGCCGGCGACCGACAAGCTCAACGCTTCGGTGACGAAGCTTCAGATCCTGCTCGATCGTGCGCAATTCTCGCCCGGCCAGATCGACGGCAAGTTCGGCGAGAACGCGCAGAAGGCGATGAAGGCGTTCGCCGAGCAGAACGGGATCGCCTTCGACAAGACGATTGCCCCGGAACTGTGGGACCAGCTGAACGCAGCGAGCGAAGGTCCCGTCGTCGTCGACTACACGATCACCGACGCAGACGTGAAGGGGCCGTTCCTAAAAAGGCTGCCGGCCAAGCTCGACGAGATGAAGTCACTGGAGGCGCTGAGCTACACCAGTCCGCTCGAAGGGCTCGCGGAAAAATTCCACATGAGCGAAGAGCTATTGAAGACGCTCAATCCAAGGAAGGCTTTCGACAAATCCGGCGAGACGATCGTCGTGGCCAACGTTCCGGCGCAACGGGAGCTTCCGCGCATTGCGCGGGTCGAGATCGACAAGACGCGAGCGACGTTGAAGGCGTTCGACGGCTCCGGTCGTCTCATCGCGTTCTACCCGGCGACAATCGGCAGTCCGGATCGTCCGACGCCGATGGGGACGCTGAAGGTGACCGGCACCCACGAGCAGCCGACCTATCACTACAATCCCGAGTACAAGTTCAAGAGTGTCAAATCCAAGAGGCCGTTCGACATCAAGCCGGGGCCGAACAATCCGGTGGGTTCGTACTGGATCGGACTGTCGGCGCAGGGCTACGGCATTCATGGAACGGCAGAGCCCGACAGGGTCAGCAAGTCCGCGTCTCACGGCTGCATCAGGCTCACCAATTGGGATGCGCGTGTGCTCGGCGAGAACGTGAAGCGCGGCACACCCGTCGTCTTCCTCGATGCGCCGACGGATACGTCCTCGAGGCAGCAGGGCAAGACGGCCGGCAGCCGCGCCTCGAATTAGTCTTTCGGAAAATCCTTGCGCATCGCGATCTCGGCGGCATCGCCGGGCGACAGCACGGTCTGGTCGAAGGCCGGTTGCGGCTTCGTCATGATGTCGTAGAGCGAAATGCCTTTGATCGGCTTGCCCATCAGCTCGCGGACACAGTCGGCGAGCGTGCCGTTGTAGACGAGATAGGGCGGGCCTCGGTCCTTCTGCCTCTGTCCCTTCAGCGACGGCCACTTCTTCAGCTCGGCCGGCGCGTCATAGGCGATCGGCGATCCCTCTTTGAACATGCGCTTGGCTCCGGCGGCTTGGACTGCCAGGAATCCTAGAGCCGCCGGGTAAATACGCGTTAAAGAATTAGTTCAAATCAGCCGGCAATGAAGGCGAGCAGGGTGCCGTTGGCCTTGGCCGGCGGCACGCAGATCGCAGCCCCGCTGCGCACCGCGACTGATCCCAGCGCCTTCTCGGTGGCCGCGAGATCGCCGCTGATGAGCACCAGCGCCGCGCCGCCGCGCTCTGAGAGGCCCGCGAGCGGCACGCCGGGATAGCGTTTGCCGAGCTGGTCCAGCGTCAGATAGACAAAGTCGGCACGGTCGCCGCCGGAGGGCACGGTGACCGCGCCGTCGGCAGCCGTTTTCGGCTCGCGGTCGATCAGCCGGCCGAGATGCGCGGCCTCCTTCGCGGGCTCGGGCGTTGCGATCAGCGTCTGCTTGATCCGCGTCGCCGCATTAGCGTGCTTCATCAATTCGGGAATCCACACTGTCTCGCGCGTCTTGTGCTGGCAGGCGAAGATACGCACGCCGCCGGGCGCTTCCGCGGTCGGCCACATGAAGGTACGGAATCTCGCCGCCGAGACCGTGCCATCAGGCAGCGTCACCGGCCGTTCGAAATCGGTCGGGCCGATCGGCGTCAGGCCGCGCGCGCGGATCTCCTCGGCGCCGGCGGCGGAATCGATTGCGGTGAAGGCGATGCGCTCGATGCCTTCGCCGTGCTCGTCGAGAAAGGCGCGCGCCGGGGCATTGAGCTCGGTCGCAGCGAGCACGCCGAGCAGCTCCATATAGTCGGGGTCGAACATGATGGTGTAGTTGCCGGTGCCCATATGGACGCTGTGGGTGCCGCGCGGGGAGACGGTGAAGCCGAGCTGCCGGTAATTCTCGGCGGCCTGGTCGAGATCCTTCACCATGACCACGGCGTGGTCGATACCGATGACGTTCTTGAGAGCCACTGTTCTTTCCCTGCGCATGCAACTGACTTTGGCCGCGGCGGCGGCCACGGCTCCTGTCTACGCCGGATAGACGGTCGAGTCATTTTCAATTCAGTGGGAGATGCGAAATTTCATTCCGCGAAATGCTGTGCCGACGCGGGACGGCATCAATGCGCCTGCTCGACATAGGCGGCGAGCATGGCGCGCTCCTCGCTGGTCATCTCGGTGACATTGCCCGGCGGCATCGCATTGGACCAGGCCGCGACACGCCCGATCAGGCGGATGTTGCGATGGATGTGCTCGGGCGCGTCAAGCAATATGCCTTTCGGCGCAGTGACGATGCCGGCCCAGACCGGCTCGGCCGCGTGGCACATGCTGCAGCGGGACATCACGATCTCCTCGACATTGGCGAGCGTCGGCTGTGCCGGCAGCGCGCTGATCTTGACGTCGCGCGGTCCGGCGGCGGAGAGGAAGAGGATCGCGATCACGCCGATTGCTGCGACGCCCCACACCCACCACGGCGATTTGCGCCCCGCATGCCGCGCGTTGAAGAAATGGCGGATCACGGGGCCGAGCGCCAGGATGATCGCGACGATGATCCAGTTGAAGCGCGTGGCGTAGAGAAGGGGATAGTGGTTGCTGATCATCAGCACGACCACGGGCAAGGTCAGATAGTTGTTGTGGACCGAGCGTTCCTTGCTGGCCTTGCCGAGCTTCGGGTCGGGCGCCTGTCCCGCGATCAGGCTGGCCACGATCTTCTTCTGGTTCGGGATGATCAGCGCGAAGACGTTGGCGACCATGATGGTGCCGATGATCGCCCCGATCTGGTTGAAGGCGCCACGACCGCTCAGCACATGGGTGAAGGCGTAGGTCAGCGCGACCAGGAACAAATAGCCGCCGATAGCGAAGGGCAGCTCGCGCTGCGCAAGCCCAGAGCGGCACGCGGCCTCATAAAGCAGCCATGCCAGAGCGAGGCTAAAGAAGCTGAACAGGCCGGCCTGGAATGGCGTGAGGTCGAGGATCGCCTTGTCGACCAGAAATAAATCGGCCTCGAGATAATACACCACCACCATCAGCGCGAAGCCGGACAGCCAGGTGGTGTAGGCCTCCCATTTGAACCAGGTCAGCTCGTCTGGCATCTGGCTCGGTGCGACCAGATATTTCATGATCCGGTAGAAGCCGCCGCCATGGACCTGCCAGGCCTCGCCCTGCACGCCATCAGGCAGGTCGCTTTTGGGCCTGAGGCTGAGATCGAGGGCGATGAAATAGAATGAACTGCCGATCCAGGCGATCGCGGCAACCACGTGCAGCCAGCGCAGCAGCAGGCTCGTCCATTCCGATATGACGGATTCCCACATGATCACCCCATCAGCCGCGACACCAATGCCGCAGCTTTGAACAACCGCCGGTCGCGCCCCGCCAATGTGTCGCACCGATCAGCCGCATTTTCCAGTACGATGGGCCGCGGCTGATGCCCATCGTACGGGCATGAGCTGACGTGGAATTCGGCAGGCGCATGACCTGCCGCAGAACGGTTGCTGGTTGTCGCATATTGACGTTTGAGACGTGCAGGCCGGGAGGGAGACGTGAAGAACAGACTATGGTTCGTTGCGCTGTCCGCGGGATTGCTGGTCGCGGCTGCGACCAGCGCACGAGGTGAGCCGGTGTTGCAGGGCAAGGACGCCTATGGCGACTGGCGGGCCGACAGGCCTGGCACGGTCAGGTTGATCCGGCCACAGGATCTGGTCAGGCCCGGCGCGACGCGGTCGGTTGCAAGCTCCGCGCGCGTGGTGCCGCGTCCGCCCGAGGCTGCGCTCCAGGTGCCGACTGGATTCAAGATCGAGCTGTTCGCCGAAGGCTTGCGCACGCCACGCGTCGTGCGGATCGCGCCGAATGGCGATGTCTTTGTCGCGGAGACGCGGGCCGGCAACATCCGCGTGCTGCGCGCGGGCGATGGCGGCAAGGTGACCAACGAGGTGTTTGCCAGCGGACTGAGGCAGCCGTTCGGCATCGCCTTTTTTCCGAACGGCGACAACCCGCAATGGGTCTATGTCGCCAACACCGACAGCGTCGTTCGCTTTCCCTACCAGGCCGGCGATCTCAAGGCACGCGGCAAGGCGGAAACGATCGTGGCAAGCCTGCCGCATGATGGCGGCCATTCCACCCGCGACATTGTGTTCACGCCGGACAACAAGCGCATGCTGGTGTCGGTCGGCTCGCTCAGCAACGTCGCAGAGGGCATGGGCACGCCGCCGGGCGGGATGGAGGCGTGGTCAAAAGCGCAGCCGCTTGGCGCGGCCTGGGCCAGCGAGACCGAGCGCGCCGCCGTGCTGGTGTTCAATCCTGACGGCAAGGAGCGGAAGATCTACGCCACCGGACTCCGCAACTGCGTCGGCCTCGCGATCCAGCCGCAGACCGGTCTGCCCTGGTGCTCGACCAACGAGCGCGACGGCCTCGGCGACGATCTGGTGCCCGACTACGTGACCAGCGTGAAGGAGGGCGGTTTCTACGGCTGGCCCTGGTTCTACATCGGAGGCAACGAAGACCCGCGCCACGCCGGCGCGCGGCCGGACCTCAAGGACAAGGTGACGGTGCCGGATGTGCTGATCCAGCCGCACTCGGCCTCGCTCGGCATGACCTTCTACCAGGGCACGCAGTTTCTGCCCGAGTACCAGGGCGACGCCTTCGCCGCCCAGCACGGCTCCTGGAACAGATCGAAACGCACCGGCTACAAGGTGATCCGCATCAAGATGAAGGACGGCAAGGCGACCGGGGAGTACGAGGATTTCGTCACGGGGTTCGTGGTGAGCGACACCGAGGTGTGGGGACGGCCGGTCGGAGTGACCGTGGCGAAGGATGGATCGCTGCTGGTGTCGGAGGACGGCAATGGCACGATCTGGCGGGTGACGCGCGTGCCGCAATGACGCTGCACCCTCCCCTGGAGGGGGAGGGTCGGTCGCGCGCAGCGCGAGCGGGGTGGGGTGATCTCTCCACTCGGGCAGGGTTCGATGCGGAGAGACCGTCACCCCACCCCGCTACGCATTGCGCTGCGCTTCATGCGTGGCGACCCTCCCCCTCCAGGGGAGGGTAAGTGCAGCGTCCCTTTGGCACTCACCCCCGCCTCACGCTCGCCCCACCATCCACTGGCAGTGTCACGCCCGTAATGAAGTTCGCTTCATCTGATGCCAGGAACAGCGCCGCATTGGCGACATCCCATCCGGTGCCCATCTTCTTGCGTAGCGGCACCTTGCTGTCGCGTTCGGCTTCGACTTCGGCGCGGGTCTTGTGCCATTCGCGGGCGCGGGTATCGACCGCCATCGGCGTGTTCATCAGGCCGGGCAGGATGACGTTGGCGCGGATGCCGTATTCGGCGTTCTGGTAGGCGAGCTGTTCGGTGAAGGCGATCATCGCCGACTTCGTCGCCTTGTAGGCGACATAAGGGTAGGTCGTGATCGCGGCCATCGAGGAGATGTTGATGATGGCGCCGCTGCGTTGCGCGCGCATGATCGGGATCACCTCTTTCGCGGCGAGAATGCAGCTCTTCAGGTTGATGGCGACGACGCGGTCGAATGCCTCTTCGGTCAGCTGCAGCAATTCGGCATCGCCGCCGGAGAGACTGACGCCAACATTGTTGTGCAGCACGTCGATCCGGCCCCAGCGCGATTGCGCGTCCGCGACCATCGCTTTGATGTCGGCGGCTTTGGTCACATCGGCCTTAAAGGCTGCGGCCGTGCCCTGCTCCGCGGTGATCATCGCAACCGTTTCCTGCGCCGATTCCAGCTGGTGATCGACGCACAAGACCTTGGCCCCCTCGCGCGCGAAGGTAAGCGCGGTGGCGCGGCCGTTGCCCATGCCCTCGCCGGGGCTCTGGCCGGCGCCGACGACGATCGCAACCTTGTCCTTCAAGCGCATCTCGGTTCACTCCCGGGCTCGGTCGGTTCATTCAGTATTTTCGTGCAGATTAGCAATCGCCCCAATCGGAGAGAAGGGCGCGCCTCTGCGTTCATGTCATTGAGATCACGTGGAATTGCATGTTGCGCCCGGCCGATCGCGCATGGCTGACCCTTTGCGGTTCAGGAACCGTTTTCAGGCAATCGCGTTTGTTGCGGAGCCTTTCCCGCGCTAGGCTCTGTCCCGGGGCTTCCCAACCGCCAGTGGCTCGCCGATGAATCTGTTCGATCCGCAAGGGCCTGTGGCTGCGGCCAACAGCACCATCCTGGTCGATTCCGTCTTCATCATGCTCGTGATCGTGGTGCCGACCATCGTTGCGATCCTCGGCTTCGCGTTCTGGTTTCGCGCGTCCAATCCGAAAGCGCGTTTCCAGCCCGACTTCGTCTATTCCGGCCGCGTCGAGATGGTGGTGTGGGCGATCCCTGCGCTCACCGTCATCCTGCTCGGCGGCGTCGCCTGGATCGGCTCGCATCAGCTCGATCCCGCAGCGCCCGTGCCAGGCACCGGCAGCCGGGTGCGGATCCAGGCCGTCTCGCTCGACTGGAAATGGCTGTTCATCTATCCGGATCAGCGCATCGCCACGGTCAATACGCTGACCGTACCGGCGGGCGCCGAGCTGAATTTCCAGCTGACGTCGTCGAGCGTGATGAACACGTTCTTCATCCCGCAGCTCGGCAGCATGATCTACACCATGAACGGCATGGTGACGAAGCTGAACCTGCGCGCCGACAACGAGGGCAAGCTGCAGGGCCTGTCGGCGCATTTCTCCGGCGACGGCTTCCCCGATATGATGTTCGACGTCAACGTGATCTCGCCGCTCGCCTTTCCGGAGTGGGTGGCGACCACGGCGAAGACGGACGCCGTGCTGAATGCGGACAGTTACACAAAGCTGATGCAGCAAAGCGTCGAGACGGGGCGGCCGACCTATCGGCTCGAAGATCCGCGTCTGTTCGACCTGATCGCGACCCAGCATATTCCGCCGGGTCCTGGACCGGAGCTCGCATCCGAAGCGGGCCGGTCGCACAGTGGAGGTCACGATGCTCGGTAAGCTCGACTGGTCCGCCATTCCGTTCGATCAGCCGATTCCGCTCGTCGCGGGCGCGGTGGTGCTGGTCGCAATCCTGGGCGTGCTGGCCTGGGTCGTGATCAAGGGTCATCTGCCCTATCTCTGGCGCGAATGGATCACCAGCGTCGACCACAAGCGCATCGGAGTCATGTATGTGCTGCTGGCCTCGGTGATGCTGCTGCGCGGCGGCAGCGACGCCATCATGATGCGAATCCAGCAGGCCGTCGCCTACCAGTCGCAAGGCTATCTGCCGCCCGAGCACTACAACCAGATCTTTTCGGCGCACGGCACCATCATGATCTTCTTCGTGGCGATGCCGTTCGTGATCGGGCTGATGAACCTGATCGTGCCGCTCCAGCTCGGCGTGCGCGATGTCGCCTTCCCGACGCTCAATTCCGTCGGCTTCTGGCTGACCGCGACCGGCGCGCTGCTGGTCAATATCTCGCTCGTGGTCGGCGAATTCGCGCGCACCGGCTGGCTCGCCTTTCCGCCGCTCTCGGAATTGTCCTACTCGCCCGGCGTCGGCGTCGATTACTACGCCTGGTCACTCCAGATCTCCGGCGTCGGCACGCTGGTCGCCGGCATCAATCTCGTCACCACCGTGCTGAAGCTGCGCACCAAAGGCATGAACTATCTCCGCATGCCGATGTTCTGCTGGACCACGCTGGCCTCGAATCTCCTCATCGTCGCGGCGTTCCCGATCCTCACCGCCACGCTGGCGATGCTGCTGCTCGACCGCTACCTCGGCTTCCACTTCTTCACCAACGAGGCCGGCGGCAACGTCATGATGTTCATGAATTTGATCTGGGCCTGGGGCCATCCCGAGGTCTACATCCTGGTGCTGCCGGCCTTCGGCATCTTCTCCGAGGTGGTCTCGACCTTCTCCGGAAAGGCACTGTTCGGCTATCGCTCGATGGTGCTGGCCACCATGGCGATCTGCGTCATCTCCTTCATGGTATGGCTGCATCATTTCTTCACGATGGGAGCGGGGCCCGACGTCAACGCCATCTTCGGCATCGCCAGCATGATCATCGCGGTGCCGACGGGGGTGAAGATCTACAATTGGCTGTTCACGATGTATGGCGGACGCATTCGCTTCGCGACGCCGATGCTGTGGGCGGTCGGCTTCATGGTGACGTTCATCGTCGGCGGATTGACGGGCGTCCTGCTCGCGGTGCCGCCGGCCGATTTCATGCTTCACAACAGCATGTTCCTGGTGGCGCACTTCCACAACGTCATCATCGGCGGCGTGCTGTTCGGCGCTTTCGCCGGCTTCGAATATTGGTTTCCGAAGGCGTTCGGTTTCCGCCTCGACGAACGCTGGGGCAAGGCTGCGTTCTGGTTTACCTTCCTCGGCTTCTTCATCACCTTCATGCCGCTCTATGTCGCCGGCATGCTTGGCATGACGCGCCGCATGCAGCATTACGATGTCGCGGTCTGGCGGCCGTGGATGCTGGTGGCGGCGGTCGGCATGGCGGTGCTGACGATCGGCGTGATCTGCCAGATCATGCAGCTCGTCGTCAGCATCCGCGACCGCGAGGCCCTGCGCGACCGCACCGGCGATCCCTGGGACGGCCGTTCGCTGGAATGGGCGACCTCGTCGCCGCCGCCGGTGTTCAACTTCGCGTTCAATCCCGATGTGCGCGGCGAGGACGCCTATTGGGAGATGAAGGCCCATGCCAAGCAGCAACTGCTCGAGCACGAAGAGCCGGAATATCAGGACATCGAGATGCCCCGGAATTCGCCGACCGGCTTCGTCTGCGCGTTCTTCGCCACCATCATGGGCTTCGCGCTGATCTGGCACATCTGGTGGATGGTGATTTTGGGCGGCCTCGGCGCCTTCGCGACCTTCGTCCTGTTCGCCTGGCGCGACCATGACGAATACGTCATCCCGGCCGATCGGGTCGCCCGCATCGACCGCGTCAATCTGGAGGAACGGCGCAGGCTCGTCAGCATGGCGGGGGCCATCTGATGTCGATGACCGCGACCGCTGGCCACGCCCATGCCGATCCCCATCACATCGGTGTCGTCATCGAGCATACCGGACCCGCGCCGAAGCGGATCGTGACCGCCTACGGCTTCTGGATCTTCCTGCTCTCCGACATCGTGATGTTCTCCTGTTTCTTTGCGGCCTACGCCGTGCTGGCCGGCCAGACCGCCGGCGGCCCGAAGGGCTCCGAGATCTTCGACCAGAAGAACGTCGCGATCGAGACGGTCTGCCTGTTGCTGTCGAGCTTTACCTGCGGCATGGCCAGCATTGCCGCCGACGTGCGCAACCGGTTCTGGTTCTATCTCGGCATGGCCGTGACCTGCGCGCTCGGCCTCATATTCCTCACCATCGAGTTCCGCGAATTCGCCGACCTCGTCGCTCGTGGCTATGGCCCGTCGCGTAGCGCGTTCCTGACCGCGTTCTTCTCGCTGGTCGGATGCCATGGCCTCCACGTCTCTGCCGGCGTGTTGTGGCTGCTCACCATGATGGCGCAGGTGTTCGCCAAGGGCTTTCGTGCCGACATCCAGCGGCGGATGATGTGCTTTGCGCTGTTCTGGCACGCGCTCGACATCATCTGGGTCGCCGTGTTTTCCGTGGTCTACCTGCTTGGGAGTGCGCCATGAGCGATCAGACGCATGAGTTGGTCAAACACGACCTCGCGCCCGGCGAGGAAGAGCAACACAGTGTCGGCGTCCGCATCCTCGGTTACGTTGTCGGTCTTGTCCTGGCCCTGCTGCTCACGGCGACGTCGTTCTTCATCGCCGGCACCGATCTGGTCTGGCAGCCGTCCATCCCCGTGGCGCTGATCGTGCTCGCGATCGCACAGATGGGTGTGCACCTCGTGTTCTTCCTGCACATCACCACCGGCCCCGACAATACCAACAACGTGCTGGCTCTCGCCTTCGGTCTTCTGGTCGTCTTCCTCGTGGTCGGCGGCACGGTCTGGATCATGGCGCATCTGAACGCCAACATGCCGCCGATGGACCAGATCATGCAGATGCGGAGTTAGGGCCCCGCCCAAAAAAGAAGAGCCGCTTGTGATGACAAGCGGCCCAAGTCTAGGGAGGAAACGCCCGAGCAAGACAATCGGACCGAAGTCGGATTGCTGCCAAGGAAACGCTCGCGCAAGGCGCTTGCGTACGAATATAAATGGCGCAACCCTCGATCGAGTTCAATTCCGGATCAATACGGTCTCGGACTACCACTCACGGATGTGTGAAGGAATTTTTCACTTCGGCCGACGGCAGTTGTAGGCCCTGCGGAAGCCGGCGGCCTGCGCGTCATCCTCCGAGCAGAACCAGCGGTCGGGCTTGGTGGTCGCCGGATAGCTCGGGCAGCCCCGCAAATGATAGATGCCGATATTGCCGGTGACGCGTGCGCGCACCGCGAGCTTGCCCTTGATGCTGCAACTCGGCGGCATCGTCAGCTCCTCCGGGAACAGCACGGCGCGGATCTCCTTGTCGCGGTCTGGGCGGCACGCGGCGCCGAGGAGCGCGCCGTCCTTCTTGCCGGCACGGAAATCTTGCGGTGCAACAAAGCAGCCCTTCCAGATCCCGACCGCCGCCGTCTTGGCTTCGGTGGCCGCCGGCTTGACGTTGGCCTTGATCGGCTCGCGCGCGAGGGCAAAGCCGAGCTTGATCAGCTGCTCGTTCAAGCTGGCCTTGTCGCTCTCGGCCGTGCAGATGGCGCGGTGCCGCTTGCCAAAACTCTTTTCCGGTCCGACGTCGTCACAGCGCACCGTCCGTTTGCCGATCAGCTTCGCCAGTTGGTCACGAGCCTCGATGCCGCAGGTCCAGGAATCGGCGTGATCGTCGATGCAGACCTGGTCCAGCTCGGGTGCGTCGACGCCGTCGAGCCGGTAGGTGACGTCGCCGAGCTGGATCGAGTTGCCGTCGCGGACCGTCGCGGCGGCAGTCAGCGCGGAGACCGGCCCCGACGAGCCCAGAAATCCGGACAAGGCGAAAAACGAAACGAGCGCAAAAGCGCGGGCGGGGGCAAAGAAATTTCGGATGGACATACGATCTCGCTATCGATGGCTCGTGCGCCCTGTTCCTAGCATCCGGATGTGGCGATACCAATGGTCTGCGCCCTGCGAAGTGCGACATTCCGGCCTCGCGGCTTTACTCAGCCATTGCTCTGATCCTATCGTTCGCGGGCCTTGCGGACTGCAGAGGCCGAATCGCCCGGAAGCGGCGAGGGGGAGGATAAGGTTGCAATGAAAGACCCCGTGGACGTCCTGATCGTCGGCGCTGGCGCTTCGGGCGCGGCGGTGGCGTGGTCGCTGGCCGAGACCAAGATGCACATTCTCTGCCTTGAGCAGGGCGGCTGGATGAATCCGGCGGAATATCCCAGCACAGGCCGCGACTGGGAGGCTAAGTTCTACGGCGAATGGTCATCGAGCCCCAACGTTCGCGGCCGGCCCGAGGACTACCCGATCAATGACGACAATTCGCCGATCAAGGTCGTCAACTACAACGCGGTGGGCGGCTCGACGGTGATGTACACCGCGCACTGGCCGCGGCTGCATCCGTCCGATTTCAAGGTGAAGACGCTCGACGGCGTCGCCGACGACTGGCCGATCGACTACGACGCGCTGACTCCGTTCTTCGAGGAGAACGACCGGATGATGGGCACGTCGGGCCTGTCAGGCGATCCGCTTTCGCCGCTGACGCATCCGCCGATGCCGCAGCAGCCGCTCGGATTGTCAGGCGCCATCATCGCCAAGGCCATGAACAGGCGCGGCTGGCACTGGTGGCCGTCCGACACGACGGTCGCGACCATGGATTACGAGGGCCGGGCGCGCTGCATCAATCTCGGCCATTGCACGCCGGCCTGCGCGCAAGGCGCAAAGTCTTCCACCGACATCACCTATTGGCCGCATGCGATCCGCGCCGGCGTCGAGCTGCACACCCATTGCCGGGTGCGTGAGATCACCACCGACGAGAACGGCATGGCCTCGGGCGTGGTCTATTACGACAAGGACGGCGTCGAGCAGTTTCAGCCCGCGCACGTCGTCATCATCGCCTGCAACGGCGTCGGCACGCCGCGACTGCTGCTGAACTCGGCCTCGGGGCGCTTCCCGAACGGCCTTGCCAATTCGTCCGGCCTCGTCGGCAAGAACCTGATGTTCCATCCCTATGCGCAGATCTACGGCTATGTGAAGGAGCCGACGGATTCCAACCGCGCGCCGCCGACCTGCCTGTGGAGCAAGCAGTGGTACGATACGGACCTGTCGCGCGGCTTCGTGCGCGGCTACGGCGTGCAGTTCGTACGCGGGGCAGGGCCGGTGTTCGAGGCCGTCGTCAGCGAGCAGAAGGGCATTCTGCCCTGGGGCGCCGATCACCATCGCGTCTTTCGCAAGCTCAATGGCCATCGGCTGGGTTTCTCCGCGATCTGCGAGGACCTGCCCGAAGAGCACAATCGCGTCACGCTCGATCCCGTGCTGAAGGACAGTCACGGCATTCCCGCGCCGAAGATCGACTATACGATCAGTGAGAACAGCCGGAAGATGATGGAGCATGCGCTGGCCCGCGGCCGCGAGGTTCTCGAAACGGCGGGGGCGGCCGACATCTGCATCAATTCGCCGATTCCGTGGGGCGGCTGGCACCTGCTCGGCACCGCGCGTATGGGCACCGATCCCGAACGCTCGGTCGTCAACGAATGGGGCCGTTCGCACGACGTGAAGAACCTCTTCATCGTCGACGGCAGCATCTTCGTGACCTCGGGTGGGGTGAACCCGACGTCCACCATCCAGGCCCTCGGGCTCTACATCGCCGATCAGATGAAGCAGCGCCTCGCCAATTTGTTCGACTGAGGCGCGTGATGGATGCACCGAACCCGCCACGAACTCGCTGCACCTCGCCCGCGTGCGGGAGAGGTCGACGCGCTCGAAGAGCGCGGCGGGTGAGGGCTCTTTCCTCTGGAGGCGTCTCTTTGCGGAGACACCCTCTCCCCAACCCTCCCCCGCAAGCGGGGGAGGGAGCGCACCGTCACCTTAGCCGCAACGTTCCGACGCGAGGCCCCAATGACTGATCAGCTCACCCTCACGCCTCGGCAGCGCAAGGACTTGCGCACGATCGCCGCGATGATCATTCCGGCGAGCGAGGAATACCGCGTCCCGGGCGCCGATGACGACATCATCCAGGCCGACATGCTGGCCACGCTCGGCCGCGACACCAAGCTGGTGGTGGCAGCGCTAGATCATCTGGCGCGGCTCGCGGGGATGCCGCTTGCCGATCTCGAGCCTGCCGCGCGCGATGGCGTTGCGCAGCAGTTCCGCAGCTCTGGCGGCGTCGCCGCCGCAACGCTCGTCCGCGTCGTGCTGCAATGCTACTACCGCGACGACCGCGTGCTGGGCTCGCTCGGGCTCGAGCTGCGCGCGCCATTCCCCAAAGGCCATGTGCTCCCGGATGGAGACTGGTCGCTGCTCGATCCGGTCAAGGCAAGAGGCGGCTCGCTGAGGCGGGCCCCCTAGCAGCCCAGCCCTGCGCCCCGGTTGGGCCACTTGCGCTGGAGGGAACAGGCCACCATCTGTGTGAGCCTCAAGGACTCTTGCCATGTTGGACTTCACCTCAGATATCGCCGGTGACGCATCGTCATCGCGAACGACGGCGTCTGCCCCGGCCGATGACCGGGCCTTGCTGGACGCCTATTCCAATGCCGTGATCGACGTGACCGATCGCGTCGGCCCGGCGGTCGTGCGGGTCGAGACCGGGCCGAAAGTGCCGAACGGCCGCGAGCGCGGTGGGCTCGGCTCGGGCATCGTGATCTCGCCGGACGGACTCGTCCTCACCAACAGCCATGTGGTCGGCTCCTCCAAGGAGATCCGGCTGCGCGACGTCGAGGGCCATGTCGGCGATGCCCAGGTGCTCGGCGTCGATCCCGACACTGACCTTGCGCTGCTGCGCGCCAATGGCGTGCGCCATTTGCCCTATGCTGCGCTGGGCAATTCCAAGAACCTGCGGCGCGGTCAACTCGTGATCGCGATCGGCAATCCGCTCGGCTTCGAATCGACCGTGACCGCCGGCGTGGTCTCGGCGCTCGGCCGCTCGATCCGTTCGGTCAGCGGGCGCACCATCGAGGACGTGATCCAGACCGATGCCGCGCTCAACCCGGGCAATTCCGGCGGCCCGCTGGTGTCCTCGAATGCCGAGGTGATCGGCATCAACACCGCCATCATCAACGGTGCGCAAGGCATCTGCTTTGCGGTCGCCAGCAACACCGCGCAATTCGTGCTGTCGGAGATCATCCGCCACGGTTACGTCCGCCGCGCCTATATCGGCGTTGCCGGGCAAACCGCGCCGGTCCCGCGGCGGCATGCCGTGCTGGCCGGTGTCGAGAACAAGATGGGCGCGCTCTTGATGCAGATCGAGCCGGACGGCCCGGCCGCGAAAGCGGGCCTGTTGCCCGGCGATGTCGTCGTCAGGCTCGACGGTGTCGAGATCAACGGCGTCGACGACCTGATCCGCGTGCTCGACCGCGACCGCATCGGCCGGCGGCTGGCCATGGACGTATTGCGGCTCGGACGCCTGCGGGCGATCGACATCGACCCGGTCGAGCGCAAGAAGGCGCGCTAGCTGCGGGCCGGTGAGCGAGGTATGACGGGATCATGCCTCGCTCCCGGAACCTTGCCGCATGATGCCGGCACATGAGACCTACGATGTCGTTGTCATCGGCGCCGGTGCCGGCGGCATGACGGCGGCGGCCGTTGCGGCCGCCGAAGGGCTGCGCGTGCTGGTGATCGAGAAGACCGCCTTCGTCGGCGGCACCACCGCATGGTCCGGCGGCATGGTCTGGATCCCCGCCAATCCCAAGATGAAGGAGGCGGGGCTGTCCGACAGCGTCGCGGACGCCGTGCAGTATCTGTCGAGCACGGTGCCCGAGCCGGCCAATGCCGGCCTGCGCGCCGCCTTCCTCGCGCGCGGACCGGAAGCTATCGGCTATCTCGAAGCCAACACCGAATTGCGGCTCCGGCCGGTGAAAGCCTATCCGGACTATTATCCGGAGCGGCTGGGTGCGACGTCCGGCGGCCGCGTGCTGGAGCCGGTGGCGTTCGACGGCACGCGGCTTGGCAAGGCTTTTGCGCGCTTACGGCCGCCGCTGCCGGAATTCACGCTGTTCGGCGGGATGATGGTCAACGGTCTCGACATTTCGCATCTGCGCCGGGTCGGAAAATCACTGCGATCGACGTTACGCACAGCGCGGCTGGTTTCAGCGTATGCATGGCAGCGCTTGCGCGCGCCGCGCGGCACCACGTTGCATCTCGGCAATGCGCTCGCCGCGCGGCTGTATGCCTCGCTTCTGGCGCGGCGGGTCGAAATCCTCTTCAGCGCCGATGTCGAGGATTTGTCGATGCAAGGCGATCGCGTGGCCGGTGTGGTGATCCGACACGGCGCCCGCGATCGCCTGATCGCGGCGCGCCGCGGCGTGGTGCTCGCGACCGGCGGCTTCTCGCACGATGCGCGCTTGCGCAAACGGTTCTTCCCGGCCGCTGCCGGTTTGGTTTCGGCCACCAACCCATCAGGGACAGGCGACGGGCTTCGGCTTGCGGCTGCTGCCGGTGCCGCGCTCAACACGGACGCGACCAGCCGGGCCTATTGGGTGCCGGCCTCGTTGTTCCGCCGTGCCGACGGCAGCCGTGGCGTCTTCCCGCACATGGTGACCGATCGCGCCAAGCCCGGTGTGATCGCCGTCAACGCCGCAGGCCGGCGCTTCGTCAACGAGGCGCTGTCCTACCACGAATTCGTGCTCGCCATGCTGCGCGACGGCAATGGCGAGCCGGACCGGCCGTTTTACCTCATCTGCGACCGCGAGTTCCTGTGGAGCTACGGTCTCGGCCGTATCAAGCCGTTCACGCGCAATTATCGGCGCTATGTGGCGAGCGGCGAGTTGATCGAGGCGCCTGACGTTGCGCAGCTCGCGGCGAAGATCGACATCAAACCGTCCACGCTCGCGGCGACGATCGCGGCCTACAATGCCGGTGCGAAAGAGGGCCGCGATCCCGAATTCGGCCGCGGCAGCACCATCTACCAGCGTCATCTCGGCGATGCCGCTCACAAGCCAAATCCTTGCGTCGCGCCAATTATCCGCGCGCCATTCTTCGCGATGCGCATCCATCCGGCCGATCTCGGCACCGCGATCGGAATGAAGGTCGATGCGCAGGCGCGCGTGCTGCGCGCGGATGGCACGCCGATCGTCGGCCTCTATGCCTGCGGCAACGACATGGCCTCGATCATGAACGGCAACTGTCCGGGCCCGGGCATCACGCTGGGGCCAGCGCTGACGTTCGGGTACATCGCGGGGCGGCATTTGGCGGAGGGTGGTGTAGCGTCGATCGCATCAAGCGTTGCCACGACGTCGGTCTAGCCATCTCCACCGCAGTCATGCTCCGCGAAGGCGGGGCATCCAGTACGCCGCGGCTTATGGGCTTAATCACAACTGTCTCGGAGTACTGGATCGCCCGGTCAAGCCTGGCGATGACACCGAGTGTGTGGCGAGCGCATTCCACAATCTCGTCATTGCGAGCGTAGCGAAGCAATCCAGGTTACCTCTGCGGAAAGACTCTGGATTGCTTCGTCGCATCAGCGCAAAATTGCTACGCAATTTTGTCGCGAGCTCCTCGCAATGACGGCGTAGAGACAGCTCACGCTTCCCGTCATTCCGCAGCCGCCGCAAAGCGGCTGTTCTCCAGTTCCGCCTCCAGCCGTGCTGTCTCGGCCGCCGCCTGCTTGATGTTGGCTTCCTTGACGTGACCGAAGCCGCGGATCGTCTCCGGCACGCGCGCAAGCTGTGCCAGCAGCGGGATCTGCTCGGCCTTCAGTCTCGCAATCCGCTGATCGATCATGCCGAGATAATTCTCGATCAGCTTGCGCTCTGTCTTGCGCTCCTCGGTGCGGCCGAACGGATCGAACGCGGTGCCGCGCAGGAATTTGAGCCTCGCGAGAACGCGGAAAGCGTGGATCATCCAGCCGCCGAACTCCTGCTTCTGGAGCCGGCCCGTCGCGTTATCGCGCTTCGCAAAGATCGGTGGCGCCAGGTGGTATTTCAGCGTGAAGTCGCCGTCGAATTTTTCCGACACCTTCTTGGCAAAGCTGCCGTCGGTATAGAGCCGCGCGACCTCATACTCGTCCTTGTAGGCCATCAGCTTGAACAGGTTCTTTGCGACGGCCTGCGTCAGTTCCGTGGAGCGCGGCGAGGCCGCGCTCTCCGCCTTGCGCACCTTGGCGACAGCTGCGAGGTAGCGCTCGGCATAGGCCTTATCCTGATAGCCAGTCAGGAACTCGGCGCGGGTCGCAATGACATCGTCGAGGGACTTCGTCGGCGCGGCCGCTCTGTTCTTGAATTGGAGCACGCTGCGCACCCGCGACATGTCGTGGGCGGCGAGACGGCCCCAGGTGAAGGCGAGCTTGTTCATCTCGATCGCGGCGCCGTTGATCTCAATGGCGCGGAGCAGGGCCTCCAGCGACAGCGGGATCGCGCCCTTCTGGAAGGCGAAGCCGAGCATGAAGGGATTGGTCGCGATGCTATCGCCCATCAGCGCGGCGGCAATGCCTGTCGCGTCGATGATGTCGAGGTTCTTGTCGCCGATCGCGTCGCGCAGCACGGTTTGCATCGCGCCCATCTCGAAATCGAGATCGGGGTTTTGCACGAAGCTCGCGGTCGGCTGCAGGTCGGCGTTGATATAGGCCCTGGTCACGCCGCGCTCGGCGCGGCTCAGCGCAGTGGGACCGGCTGAGACGATCATGTCGCAGCCGAGGATGACGTCGGCGCCGCCGGTGGTGATGCGGACGGCGGAGATGTCTTCCGGCTTCGGCGCGATGCGGACATGGCTCATCACGGCGCCGTTTTTCTGCGACAGGCCGGTGAAGTCGAGCGCCGAGCAGCCGCGGCCGTCGACATGGGCGGCCATGCCGAGCAGCGCGCCGATGGTGATGACGCCGGTGCCACCGATGCCGGTGACGAGGATGTTGTAGGGACCGTCCAGCTCGCGCGCCGGCGGTAGCGGCAGGTCGGCGAACAGCTGGCCGGAATCGACCGCTGACGTCTTCACGCGCTTCAGGCTGCCGCCATGCACGGTGACAAAACTCGGGCAAAAGCCCTCGACGCAGGAAAAGTCCTTGTTGCAGTTCGACTGGTCGATCTGACGCTTGCGGCCGAACTCGGTCTCCAGCGGTTGTACCGAGACGCAGTTGGAGGCCTGAGAGCAATCGCCGCAGCCTTCGCAGACGAGCTCGTTGATGAAAGCGCGTTTGGCGGGATCGGGATAGAGCCCGCGCTTGCGGCGGCGGCGCTTTTCGGCGGCGCAAGTCTGGTCGTAGATGATGACCGTGAGACCCTTGATGTCGCGCAGCTCGCGCTGCACGGCGTCGAGCTCGCGGCGGTGATGGATGGTCGCGCCGTGCGGGAAGTAATTTCCTTGCGGATATTTGCTCGGATCGTCCGAGACGATCGCAAGACGCTTGACGCCTTCGGCCCAGACCTGATGCGCGATTTGCGCGACGTTGAAGCTGCCTTCGGCCGGTTGGCCGCCGGTCATGGCGACGGCGTCATTGTAGAGGATCTTGTAGGTGATGTTGATGCCGGCGGCGGAAGCGGCGCGTAGCGCGAGAAGACCTGAGTGGGTATAGGTGCCGTCGCCCAGATTCTGGAAGATGTGCTTCTCGGTGGTGAAGGGCGATTGCCCGATCCAGTTCACACCTTCGGCGCCCATGTGCGAGATCAAATCGGTGCGGCGGGTCGGCATGCTCAGGGCCATGCCGTGGCAGCCGATGCCGGCCATGGCGCGGCTTCCTTCGGGCACGCGTGTCGAGGAGTTGTGCGGGCAGCCCGAGCAGAAGAACGGCGTGCGCGCGAGCTTGATTGGCGCGCTGGTGGTGACAGGGTTGTCGAACGCCTCGAGCCGCGCCAGGCGCTGCTCCAGCACCGGGCTGTGGTGGCCGAGCTTACGTAAGCGCGCCACCAGCGCAGAGGCGACGATGGTCGGCGTCAGCTCGCCCTCGCTCGGCAGCAGCGGTGCGCCGCGCTCGTCACGCTTGCCCGTGACGGTCGGGCGCCTGGACGCATCGATGTTGTAGAGGATGCGCATGAGCTGGTCTTCGATGAAGCCGCGCTTCTCCTCGACCACGAGGACCTCCTGAAGGCCCTCGGCGAAACGCTTGGCGCCGCTTTCCTCCAGCGGCCAGGTCATCGCGACCTTGTAGATGCGCAGGCCGAGATCCTGCGCGTCCTTGTCGGTGATCCCCAAGTCGGCGAGCGCCTGGCGCAGGTCGAGATAGGCCTTGCCGGTGGCGACGATGCCGAGCCGCGCGGGCTTGGAATCGAGCACGATGCGGTCGAGCTGGTTGGCGCGGGCGAAAGCCTGCACCGCTTCCATTTTCGGGCCGAACAGGCGCCTCTCGGCGTCCAGCGGTGGATCCGGCCAGCGGATGTTGAGGCCGCCGGGCGGCATCTCGAAATCGTCGGGGAGCACGATCTTGATGCGTTCGGGATCGCTGTAGATCGATGCCGAACTCTCCACGGTCTCGCTGATCGCCTTGAAGCCGACCCAGCAGCCGGAGAAGCGCGACAACGCAAAGCCGTAGAGGCCGAGGTCGAGATAATCCTGGAGCGTGGCGGGATTGATCACGGGGATCAGCGCCGCGGCGAACACCTGCTCGCTCTGATGCGCCAGCGTCGAGGACTGGCAGCCATGGTCGTCGCCGGCCAGCGCCAGCACGCCGCCATTGAGCGAGGTGCCCGCTGCGTTGGCGTGCTTGAGCGCATCGACCGAGCGATCGACGCCCGGCCCCTTGCCGTACCAGATGCCGAACACGCCATCGACCTTGGCGCCGGGAAACAGGCCGACCTGCTGGCTGCCCCAGACGGCGGTCGCGGCCAGATCCTCGTTCAGGCCGGGGACGAAGGCTATGTCATGCTGCTGGAGGAAAGACTTCGCGCGCCACAGCGCGTGGTCGTACATGCCGAGTGGGGAACCGCGATAACCCGAGATGAAGCCGCCGGTGTTGAGGCCCTGGAGCCGGTCGCGTTCGCGCTGCAACATCGGCAAGCGGACCAGGGCCTGGGTGCCGGACAGGAAGATCCGCTTCGATTCGAGCCGGTATTTATCGTCCAGCTCGACCTGCATCAGCGTCATTTCGGAAGTCCTCGGCTCTCGTTCGGGTGTGGGGTTTGCGCTGCGGGAAGGATTGCGGCGGCGCGACGCGAATTGTGACAGTCAAAAGCATGCACGGGCGAAGTCAATATCGCTGGCCGCATCCGTGGCGCTCCTGCTAGTCATGGCTGCTTGTGGAGAACACCATGGCTGCAAACGCATTCGACACCGAGATCACTGAGACGGCCGAGGCCCTGATCGGGCCGTGGCGCCGGCCGCGCCAGATGCTGCAAGCGCAAACTTACGACGCGCACGCCTCGATCCATGACGACGCAACCGCACAGAAGCTCGGCTTCAAGGGCGGCACCATCGAGGGGCCGACGCATTTCAGCCAGTTCGCGCCGCTCGGCGAACGGCTGTGGGGACGCGCCTGGTTCGAAACGGGGTGCCTCTCCGCGCATTACCGCAGCGTCTGCTATGAGGGTGAGGAGGTGCAGGCGATCCTGTCGAAGCCGCTGCCTGCTACCCGCCAATGCCAGATCCAGATGGTCAAGCGCGATGGCACCGAGGTGCTGCGCGGCACAGCCTCGGTCGGCGAGCCGCACGCAGCGACCGCGCTCGAAGCACGCCTTGGCGAGCTCAAGCCGCTCGCCGATCCCGTGATCCTGCGCGACGTAAAGGTGGCGCAGACGAGCAGGCGGCAGACGGTGCGGATGGCGTTCGACCAGATCATGGGCGACCTCTATCCGTTCTCTCTCCGGCAGAAGCTCGCCGTGATTACCGAAAACTCGCCGTACTATTCCGGCACCGACAATCCGTGGCGCAAGCCTGTTATCCCGATGGAGATGCTGAGCGTGCTGTTCCAGTACCGCTCCAAGGACGATCCGCTGCCGGCCAAGGGCCCGGCGGTCGGCCTGTTCGCCGATCAGGAGATCAGGCTGGTGCGGGGGCCGCTCTTCGTCGATGAGGACTATGAGGTCGAGCGGGAGGTGGTCGCGCTCTCCGGCAGCCGCCGCACGGAGAGCGCCTGGGCCAAGACGCGTGTGTTCGACAAGGCGGGCACGATGGTAGCGACCATGCTGCTGAACATGGCGACGCTGAAGGAGTCGTATGCGCCGTATGAGGACGAGTATCGGCGGCTGTACGGGGCGTGACGAGCGATGACGCTTCACCCTCTCCCCTTGTGGGAGAGGGTGGCTCGCCGCGATAGCGGCGAGACGGGTGAGGGGTCTCTCTCCGCGAGTGACGCTCACTAATGGTGCGTGCGGATAGAGGCCCCTCATCCGGCGCTTCGCGCCACCTTCTCCCACAAGGGAGAAGGAAAGAAGACCGTCCTTCCCCGCTCATCCCTTGAGCAAATGCACGCCGCAAAGCCGTCGCACAGGGAATAAGCAGACGTCGACACTCGACGTAACCGACTGACTAAACAGCAAATTCCATCGCTGCCCGCGCCCCATCGCAATTGTACACAATGGCACGGCGCTTGCAGAACTCCTGGCCAAGAGAGTTCTCGCGGGGCCTGCGTCATGTTGAACTCAGCCAAGCCGACAAAGGGCGTCATCAGCGCCGAGCCCGAGCCGATCACGCTCGACTGGCCCGCCACCGCGCTTCTCATCATCGACATGCAGCGCGATTTTCTCGAGCCCGGCGGCTTCGGCGAGACGCTGGGCAACGACGTCAGTCAGCTCGGGCGCGCGGTGAAGCCGATCGGCGCGGTGCTAAAGGCCGCGCGCGACACCGGCATGCTGGTGATCCACACCCGGGAAGGCCATCTCCCCGATCTCTCCGACGCGCCGCCGGCGAAGGTCGAGCGCGGTGCGCCGTCGTTGCGCATCGGCGATCCCGGCCCGATGGGGCGCATCCTCATCCGCGGCGAGGCCGGCCACGACATCATTCCCGAGCTCTATCCGCTCGACAGCGAGATCGTGATCGACAAGCCGGGCAAGGGTGCATTCTACGCCACCGAGCTCGGCAACGTCTTGGAGAAATACGGCATCGAGAATTTGCTGGTGTGCGGCGTCACCACGGAAGTCTGCGTCAACACCACCGTGCGTGAGGCCAACGACCGCGGCTATCGCTGCGTCGTCATCTCCGACGGCTGCGCATCCTACTTTCCCGAGTTTCACGAGATGGGCCTGAAGATGATCAAGGCCCAGGGCGGTATCTTCGGCTGGGTCGCTAGCTCGGCCGCAGTCCTGGAGGCGATGAAGGCTTCGACGGCTTAGACGACAGCCAGTCCAGGCCGTTATCGCCTACGGCCGCACCGCGGGCGTCTCGATCGGCAGGCCGCGCCCTCGCGACATCAGATAAAGCTCGAGCGCGACAAGCTCGGGCGAACCGTAATCATAAGCCTGAGCGCGCACCCCGGTCATGCAGCTGCGCAACCGCCGCTCCAGCGAACCCAGCGTCTGCCATTCCAGGCGGTAGAGCGGATAGCCGGTCGGCTGTCCCTGCGTGATCGGCGCGCCGGCAAGGCGTTTGTCGAAATTGTCGTCATGGCAATTGGCGCAGGCGAGATTGAGCTGGCCCTCGCGCTGCATGAAGAGGTCGCGGCCCTGTTCGATGAAGGGTTTTACCTGCGGATCATCGCCAGCGGTGATCGGAACGCCGCGCGATTGATGGGCGACGAAGGCGGACAACGCCAGCAGGTCGCGGCTCTCATAGGGCAGCGGCGTCGCCTGCTGGTGATTGTCGCGACAGAGGTTGATGCGCTGGTCGAGCGTGACGGGACGGCCGAGCGCCTTGTCGAAAGCCGGATAGCGCGCCGCGACACCATTCATGCTGCTACGTGCATCGCCATGGCAATCTGCGCAGGATTTCTCTGCACTGCCGGTCTTCTTTCCCCACAGTGCCTGACCGTCGAGCACGAACAGCATGCCCGGATTGGACGTATCATCATCCTGCATCGCGCGCGTGTCGGGTCCCATGAAGGAATAGCCGGAGCGGCGCGCCTCGGGCGGGATTTCACCTGCGAGGAGGGCAGGGACTGTGGCGGTCAGCGCCGCCACCGCTATCGCGCGCCAAGACTTCATTCGACGATGATCGATGCTGATGCGGTGGACGAATAGCCGTTGTCGCCGATCCATTCGAACTCGAACTTGCCGCTCTCCTTGGCTACCGTGAAGAACGACAAATATGGATTCGCGGCGATCGCGGGAAAGAGATCGGCGCGAAAGATCTCGGCGCCGTTGTAGCGGCAGGTGAAGCTCGTGATGATGTCGCGCGGCACCAGCTTGCCGTCCGCGGTGTGGCGGAAGCCGGTCTCCATGATGTGCGAGGTCAGCGTGCGGATCTCGATGATCTCGCCGCGTTTGGCCTTTGCGGGAGCGTTGATGAGGGCGGCCATCAGTTGATCTCCTCGGTGCAGGCGGCCAACGTCACGACGACGTCGGCGGCGACCTGCCAGAAGGTATCGTCGGACAGACGCGCGATCGCCACCACCTTCTGGCTGTCGGCGAGCCGGATCCGGGTCGAGACCTGGGCGCGGCCGGACGAAGGGCCGAGATGGAAATTGCCGATGTTCGGCTGCGGGTTCTTCTCGTTGAAGACGTGGATGGTCTTGACGTAATCGTCCGCCGTCATCGGGCTTGCGACGCTCACCGTCATCGGCACCGTGTTGCCGTTCTCGACCAGCGGTGGAATGTCGAGCTTGACCTTGCCGGTGCGAATTTGTGCCTCACCGACGATATTGCGGATCGCGGTGGTGAGCATCGCCGGCGTCGCCTCGAGCGGCCGCAGCGCGATGATTGGGATCGCGCCGGCGGCCGTCACGCTGCCGGCAAGGCTCAAGAATTGGCGTCGCGTGGTCGGCATGATCAGTCCTAGTCCCGAAGCGTTGCAAGAAAGGCCACGATGTCCTCGATCTCCGCAGCCGATAATATTGGCTTGCCGGCGAAACTGCGTCCAACACGCACGAGGTCATCCTTGCGATAGTAGGACGGCATGATGGTCTGCGGGTTGAAGCGCGACGCATCGACCAGCCGAAGCCGTAACTGGCTCGCCGTCCAGCGGTTCCCGGCACCGGTGAGATCGGGCGCAAGATCACCTTGGAAACGCGTTTCCGGGAAGGGACCGGAATGGCAGAGGATGCAAGTCGTCGTGCGTGCCAGCACCAGCGCGCGTCCGCGCGCGGCATCGCCCGGCGAGCCCGTGAGGGAAGCCGGAATGCCATCGCTAACGATCTTGTAAGGCACTAGGTCTTTGGCAGTCGCACCACCCGCAAGTGTAAGATTTGCTGCGACCAGCGCAGCGACAATCAATCGGTTGTGTGACGAGAAATCTAGCCGCGAGCTCCACTTACCTCTCCCGCTTGCGGGAGAGGTCGCGCCGAAGGCGCGGGTGAGGGCTCTTTCCTCTTGGGGGTTCTCGATTGTGTAGAAACCCTCTCCCCAGCACTCCCCCGCAGGCGGGGGAGGGAGCGCACCGGATTGGTGGTGACAGCTTCGTCTCACCATTGCATTAGCCAAAACAATCCGCCGTAATGGTTTGAAACCAGTGCTCCGCCTCGGCTGCCTCGCGGGTGCGCAGCTCGCGCGGGGCATCGACCGGGCTGGTCGCGCCGCCTTCGACCTCGGCGAAGATGTCGCCTTTCGGCTGGTAGTTGCCGGCAAGCGAAAAGCCGTAGCCAGGTGCGACGGTGGTGTAGCAGACGCCCGTCAGCCGCGGCGCTTCCGGCGTGCGGCCCGCGAGCAAAGCGATGATCGCGGCGGCGCAAGCCTTGCCTTGCGCGCTTGCAGCGGAAGCCGATTTGGGAATGCCGCCGCCGAGGCAGGCGTCGCCGATGACGTGGATGTCTTTGACGAGCTTCGATTCGAAAGTGACAGGATCAATCGGGCACCAGCCGGTGGCATCCGCAGCGCCTGCGATCTCGGCAATGCGCCCGGCGCGCTGCGGCGGAATGACGTTGGCAACGTCAGGCGTGTAGTTGCCGAACTCGGTGACGATGGTCTTGCTCGCCGCATCGACCGAGGTGACGCGGCCGCCTTGCGACAGCGCGACGCGCTCGATCATGTCGCCGTAGAGCTCTTTCCAAGCTCTCTCGAATAGCCGCTGCTGGGAGAAGGCGTCCTTGGCATCGAGGATCAGGACTTTCGAGCGTGGCTTCGTGGTCTTGAGATAATGCGCGATCAGGCTGGCGCGCTCGTAAGGTGCCGGCGGGCAACGCGAGGGATTGGCCGGGATCGCAATCGCGACCGTGCCACCGTCCGCCATCGCCTCCAACTGCCTGCGCAGCAGCAGTGTCTGCGGACCAGCTTTCCAGGCGTGGGGCATCTTTTCCGACGCAGCGTCGTCGTAGCCGGGCAGAGCCTCGACATGGAAGTCGATACCGGGCGAGAGCACGAGACGGTCATAACCAAACGCTTCGCCATCGGCGGCCGTCACGCTGCGCTTTTGCGTGTCGATGGTCGTCGCAGCCTGAGCGACGACGCTGATGCCCTCGGCGGCGAGCTTATCGTAACCGAACTGCTGCGCTTCCATATCGCGCAGGCCCGCGATTACCTCGTTGCTGAAGGGGCAGGAGATGAAAGTCCTGTTCGGCTCGATCAGGGTAATCTGCAATTTCGCGTCAGCGCGCTTGAGTGCGCGGGCGCAAGTCGCGCCGCCAAAGCCGCCGCCGACCACGACAATGCGGCCCGCCGATTGCGCGCGCAGGATCGAAGGTGCGGCGAGCGATGTGGCCGCGGCGGTGATGCCGAGGATGGCATTCCGCCGTGTCACCGACGCGTTCATGAGTCTTGTCCGGAAAAATGCTGCGGCTGCCATTGTGGCAGCCGCAGCGCTCTCTTAAGCGAAGGTGATGTTCTGGTCGCGCAGCGGCACCGAGCGGATGCGCTTGCCCGTCGCCGCGAAGTAGGCGTTGAGCACCGCGGGCGCCGCGACGCCGATGGTCGGCTCGCCGACGCCGCCCCAGAACCCGCCGCTCGGCACCATCACCGTTTCCACTTTCGGCATCTCGTTGATGCGCATCGAGTTGTAGGTGTCGAAGTTGGTTTGCTCGATCTTGCCATCCTTGACGGTGCAGCCGCCGTAGAACAGCGCGGAGAGGCCATAGACGAAGGAGCCCGCGATCTGCCGCTCCACCTGCGCCGGATTGACGATATAGCCGGGATCGGTGGAGGCGACGATGCGATGCACCTTGATCTTGCTGCCGTCGGTCACCGAGATTTCGGCCGCGCCGGCGACGTAGCTGCCATAACCCATGACCTGGGCGATGCCGCGATAGACGCCCTGCGGTGCCGGCGTGGTCCAGCCGATCTTCTCGGCGACGGCATTGAGCACCGCGAGGTGCTTGGGGTGATTGCCCATCAGCTTGCGGCGGAATTCGAGCGGGTCCTGGCCAGCGGCCTGGGCCAGCTCGTCCATGAAGCATTCCATGTAGATCGCGTTGTGATTGACGTTAACGCCGCGCCAGAAGCCGGGCGGAACGTGCGGGTTGCGCATCGCATGCTCGATCAACAGGTTCGGCACTGAATAGCCGAACGCGGCCTCGCCGGATTGGGCGACGCCCTGGAATGCGGCCGGATCCATGCCGTTCTGCAGCGCTTCGGGGCGCAGCGAGAACAGGATTGACTGCCCGGACAGGCGGTAGTGCAGCGCGACCAGATTGTTGTTGGCGTCGAACGCGCCGGTCATCTTGCACTGGGTGATCGGATGATACCGGCCGTGCGCCATGTCCTCTTCGCGCGACCACAACAGCTTGATCGGTGTGCCCGGCATTTGCTTGGCGATCATGACCGCCTGACGGACATAGTCGGTCTGGCCGCGCCGGCCGAAGCCGCCGCCGAGCATCACTTTGTGCACGTCGCACTTTTCCGCCGGCAAGCCCGACGCCTCCAGCACCGCCGCGAAGGCCGCCTCGCCATTCTGCGTGCCGCACCAGACCTCACATTTGTCCGCCGTGTAGAGCGCGGTGGCGTTCATCGGCTCCATCGTGGCGTGGTTCTGGTAGGGATAGCTGTAGACGGCCTCGATCTTCTTGGCGGCACTGGCGATCGCGGCCTTCGCGTCGCCATTCTTGTTGCCGACATAGGCCGGCTGTGCGTCGTCGAGGCCTTCAGTCAGCCATTTCGCAATCGACTCGCTGGAGACCTTGGCGTTGTCGCCCTCATCCCAGACGATCGGCAGCGCCTCCAGCGCGGTCTTGGCGTGCCACCAGGTGTCGGCAACGACGGCGACCGCGGTGTCCCCGACCTTGACGACCTTCTTGACGCCCTTCATGCTGGAGATCTTGGACTCGTCAAAACTCTTCAGCTTGCCGCCGAACACCGGGCAGTCCTTGATCGCGGCGTTGAGCATGCCCGGCAGCTTGACGTCGATGCCGTAGGTCATGGCGCCGGTGGTCTTGTCGGCGGTGTCGAGCCGGTTCACGCCCTTGCCGATCAGCTTCCAGTCCTTCGGATCCTTCAGCTTGACGTCCGCCGGCGGCGTCAGCTTCGCCGCAGCCTCGGCGACCTTGCCGTAGGTCGTGGTCCTGCCCGAGGGCGTATGGGTGATGACGCTGTTCGCGGCCGTGCATTCGGATGCCGGCACTTTCCACGCATCGGCGGCGGCGTGGATCAGCATCACGCGCGCGGTGGCGCCGCCCTTGCGGACATAGTCCTGCGAGGAGCGGATGCCGCGGCTGCCGCCGGTCGAGAAATCGCCCCAGACACGCTTGCGGGCGACGCTCTGGCCGGGCGTCGGATATTCGGTCGTGACCTTGGTCCAGTCGCATTCGAGCTCCTCGGCGACGAGCTGGGCGAGGCCGGTGAGCGAGCCCTGGCCCATCTCGGAGCGGGCGATGCGGATCACGATGGTGTCGTCGGGCCGGACCACGACCCAGGCGCCGACCTCGGGCGAGCCGCCTGCGGCGCGGACCACGGCGGGGCCGCCGAAAGGAAGGTCGAAGCCGATTGCGAGACCGGCACCGACCGCGGCCGTGCCGATGACGAAGGCGCGGCGGTTGAGCCGCGGCGAAACATGCTTGTTCATGTGGGATTTCCTTACGCGCTTGCGATCGTGTGGATCGCCTCGCGCACCTGCTGGAAGGTGCCGCAGCGGCAGATATTGGTGATGGCCTCGTCGATGTCGGCGTCGGTCGGCTTCGGCTTCTCGTTCAATAGTGCCGCGACCGCCATGATCATGCCGCTTTGGCAATAGCCGCATTGCGGCACGTCCTGGGCGATCCAGGCTTCCTGCACCTTGTGCAGCGAATTCCCGGATGCGAGCCCTTCGATCGTGGTGATCTTCTTGCCCTCGGCCTCGCTGACCGAAACGCCGCAGGAGCGCATCGCGACGCCGTCGATGTGAATCGTGCAGGCGCCGCATTGTGCAATGCCGCAACCATATTTGGTGCCGGTCAGGCCGGCATTCTCGCGGATCGCCCAGAGCAGCGGCGTATCCGGCTCCACGTCGAGTGTGAAGGTTTTTCCGTTGATTGTTAGGTTTGCCATCGCAAGTCCCCTGATTGGCCCAATCCACCGATTGAACTCAGCGGCGCAATGTGTCCGGCAAACTGGAACCGTTCAAATCAAGAGTCCGCGGGGTGGCCGGGATGCATGGCCCTCCTGCTTGAAAGTATGGACCGGGGCGTTGTTTTGCCTCATCCCTTCTCAATCGATTCGGGTTGGCACCTCTTCCGTGGGCGCCAATCCACGGCTTGAGGCGACGTCCGGCCGTGAACGCTGGTTCCGGGCCGCATCGCCGCTGCACAGCGGCGACAGTTTGTCCCTTTTGCCGGGGTGCAAGACGCAGGCGCTTTGATACACTGCGCCGCCGCCAACAGGAGTTCCATGAACGTGCCGAGTCCCTGCAACGTGCTGATGCTCTACCCGCTGTTCTCGGCGGAGTCCTTCTGGACCTTTGGCGAATCCTGCAAAGTGTTGGGCGTCAAGCGCCCTGCCGCCCCTCTGGGCCTGATCACCGTTGCCGCGATGCTGCCCGAGAGCTGGACGGTCCGGCTGATCGATTGCAACACGGCGCCCCTTGGCGAAGACGATCTCGCCTGGGCCGACGTCGTCTTCACCGGCGGAATGCTGCCGCAGCAGGCCGACACGCTGCGTCTGATCGAGCTCTGCCGCGCGGCTGGCAAGCCGGTGGTGGTCGGCGGGCCCGATCCCACCTCGAGCCCCCACATCTACGAGCGGGCCGACTTCCGGGTGCTCGGCGAGGCCGAGAGCGTCATCGACCAATTCATCACAGCCTGGGACAGCGGCGCACGGTCCGGCGTCTTCACCGCGCCGAAATTCCAGGCCGATGTCACCAAGACGCCGGTGCCGCGTTTCGACCTGCTCAAGTTCGACGACTATCTCTATCTCGGTGTGCAGTATTCCCGCGGATGTCCGTTCACCTGCGAGTTCTGCGACATCATCGAGCTCTATGGACGCGTCCCACGGACCAAGACGAACGAGCAGATCCTGCGCGAGCTCGATACGCTCTACCAAATGGGCTACCGGGGCCATCTCGATTTCGTCGACGACAATTTCATCGGCAACAAGAAGTCGCTGCGGCTGTTCCTGCCCCAGCTCGCCGAGTGGCAGCGCGCCCACGGCTATCCGTTCGAATTCTCCACCGAAGCCTCGGTCAACCTCGCCGACGATCCGGAGCTCTTGGAGCTGATGGGGGCGGCCAATTTCTTCGGCATCTTCGTCGGCATCGAAAGTCCGGATCCGGCGACCCTGGTCGCGATGCGGAAGAAGCAGAACACCCGGCGCAACATCGCCGAGAGCATCCACAAGATCTACGCCGCCGGCATTCTCGTCACTGCGGGTTTCATCGTCGGCTTCGACAGTGAGAAGGTCTCGATGGCGGAGTCCATGATCGAGTTCATCGAGGAGGCCGCGATCCCCGTCAGCATGGTCGGCCTGCTCTATGCCTTGCCGAACACGCAGCTGACGCGCCGCCTCGAGCGTGAAGGCCGGCTCCACGCGGGCCACGATGTGGCGCCGACCATCGGCGCCGATCAGTGCACGGCCGGGATCAACTTCGATCCGGTGCGCCCGCTGCGCGACATCCTGATGGACTACAAGCGGGTGCTTGAGCACATCTACAGCCCGGCTGCCTATGCAGGACGCGTCGACCGCTTGATGACGCTGCTCGACCGCTCGCGGCAGCGCCACGAGCTCGCGGAAGGTGACATCCGTGCCAAGCTCGGCGCGATGGAGACGGTGCATCGTGTGGTCAGCGCCCTTCCCGAGGCGCGCGGGCCGCTGTGGCAGACCTTCATGAACTGCGCCAAGCGCGACACGTCATCGGCACGCATCGCCGTGCAGATGATCGCCGCCTACGCCCATCTCGGACCGTTTTCGCGCAAGGTCATCGCTGCCATCGATGAGCGCTTGGCGGCGCTGGACAACGAAACCGTCGCTTCGGCGACTGCCGACGTGACGGCGGCCTGACACCTGGCTTGAGCGGTTACTTCACTGCCAGTCGCAGGAAGCTCATCACGCTGCCGAGCGCGGCAAAGCCTGCGCCGAGCGCCAGCGCCAATGTCGCGCCGTCGTGGCCCGCGAGTGCGAAGCAGGCCGCGGCGAGCGCGGCGCCGGCGGTCTGGCCGGTCAGGCGCGCGGTGGCGACGATGCCGGAGGCGCTGCCGCTGCGATGCGGCGGCGCGCTCGACATCACCGCCTTCATGTTCGGCGCCTGGAAGAAGCCGAACCCCATGCCGCAGATCACCATCCGCCAGATGATGTCGGCAATGGCGGGATTGGCCGGCAGCATCGCGAGCAGCGCCATGCCGAGGCCGAGCAGCACGAGGCCGATGCCGCCGAGCAGGCCGACCGCGTGGCGGTCGGACAGGCGTCCGGCGATCGGCGCCATGATGCCGACCACCAGCGGCCATGGCGTCATGAAGAAGCCGGTCTCGACCTGCGAGCGCCCGAGCACGTCCTCGAAGTAGAACGGCAGCGAGACGAAGGCGAGGCCCTGCACGGCAAAGGAGCACACCGCCGTCGCCGCCGACAGCGCGAACATCGGCTGGCTGAACAGGTCGATCGGCAGCATCGGCGCGGGATGGTCGGCGTGGCGGCGCGTCAGGATGAAGCCGAGCGCGAGCGCCGAGACCAGCTCGATGCCCACGGCCACCGGCGACAAATTGTGCGCGGCGCTGCCGATGCCGGTGATGAAAAGGCCAAGGCAGGCCGACGCCAGGACCGCGCCGAGAAAGTCAAAGCCGTGATCGGCGCGCGGTGTGTTCGGCAGCATCGCAAAGCCGATGCCGATCGCGACGAGGCCGAACGGGATGTTGACGGCGAACAGCCACGGCCACGGGCCGAGCGCGAGGATGGCGGAGGCGATCGAGGGTCCGAAGGTGAAGGCGGTCGCGACCACCAGCGCGTTGTGGCCGAATCCGCGGCCCAGCATCCGGCCCGGATAGACGAAGCGCACCAGCGCCGTGTTGACGCTCATGATGCCGCTGGCCCCCAAGCCCTGCAGCGTGCGCGCGAGAAGCAGGCTGTCCAGCGACCACGCCACCGCGCAGAGCAGCGAGGCGACGGTGAACAGGATCAGGCCGCCGAGATAGATGCGCTGGTGACCGACGATCTCGCCGAGCGCGCCGAGCGGCAACAGCGTCGCCACCAGCGCGATCTGATAGACGTTGACGACCCAGACCGATTGCTCCGGCGTGACATGCAAGTCGGCGGCAATCGCAGGCAGGGCGATGTTGGCGATTGCGGTGTCGAGCGAAGCCATCGCGAGCGCGGTGAAGATCGCCGCGATGGCCCAGCGCCGCTGCGCGGCCGACACGCCATCGGACGTGGTGTGATCGGGCTCGCGCGCCGCGGCAGGTAACGTGATTGTCATTCTCTTATTGTCATTGCCTGGCGTGTTGCTCCGGCGGCGTGGCCAAAAGGGGCTTTCGGCATGTACTACGGCCGGGCGGCCTGCCACAGAGACAAGCACGCATGCAGTGTATGCGCGCCGTCCGCGGCTGTGCGCTCAGACAAAAAGTGCGAAAACAACCCCATGCACAGTAGAGATGGGCTTGATCGACAAGGGATTTTCAAACTGCACCCGGGATGACACCCGTCGTCGCCGCGACGTTGACACGTCGGGCAAAACACCGGCAAAATGCTATGCTGCCAGCGAGGGGTCACAAGGCCCGGATAGGTTCGCTTGAATGCGCGATGTCCGCTTCGCGAGCAAGTTCAGCGCATCCGCTCATCTCATCGCCACGCGCCCAACTGACCGGATGCTCGCTGTCGTCAACTGATCCGGACGACGTCAGCTCGTTGAGCTCATCGCGCCACCTCTCGCCCGTGTAGTCCAGGGCAGCGTCAGCGCCGAACCTGATCGCAAATCGTCGCTTGTCTGCGGTCGATGCCGCCGCGATCACCCGAGGTGCGGGCCTGCCTGTTATCTCGATTGCGATGTGGCCGAGCGGCACATCTACTTCGCCGTTAGCCTATGAATTCGCACGACCGCGCCAGGAGAGGGGACCTCTTCCCTAACGGGAAGACAGAGCGCGCATTCATCTGTTGATGGCGATGTTGAACAGCGCGCCAGAACCGCGGCGCGGCCTTCGAACTGAAGTTCCGTCGGGATGGACCAGGCGTGCTTCGGCCGATGCTCCGGTGCCGGCTGTGCCGTACCGGTTGATTTAATTTGACTTTTGCGCAGGGTCAAAATTATATAGTTAATATATTTAATTATTTAATAATTATAGACAGTTATTTCGATCTAAGCGTGTTCTGATCGAGGACTGTAACCATGCGAACAGGCTGGGCCATTCGCTCCATTGGAGTTGCTGTCGAGGGAGGCGTGATCCATGCGCCGACCAATTGAGACTGCACCGAGGAACGGAGAAGGCATCTGGGTGGAAGATGCGACCGGGGCTGTTGAGGTCGGCCATTGGTCATCGGAGGCAGGCAAATGGGTTTGGCAGGACGGCTCTCCAATCAATCCTGCGCCGACCCATTGGTGTCCCGTGATCGAGGATGTCGATCCAGAGGAGGAACGATCGGGCGGTTGGCTTGTGGCGGTGGCAATTTTTGTTCCCGTCATCCTCGTTGGGGCTTCCTTGCTCGGGGTGTTCGAGCCATTCCACCCGCAACCCTTTCCGGACATGACGCGCGCCGGCGACGAGAGCGCCCTCAGCCTCAATCAGCGGCCGGAAATCACGACCGGATCGCTAGCTCTCCTTCAGCGCGAAACGGCCGGAGCCCTGATGCAGGCGGAGCCGGCAAGCGTGGTGCGACCACAGCCGCGGCTGGACGAAGAGGCTCCGCGCATTGAAGCGCTCGCCAACGAGCTGGCCGAGGCGAACAGAGAGCTCGACGAGGCAGTCCAGCGCACGCAGACGGCGGAACTCGCCGGTGAGGAGCTGCGGAAATCACTTCAACAGGAGCAAGCCCACAGCGCCGAGCTCGCGAACGAACTTGCCGGAGCCCGCCGCGAGATCGATGCCGGTAAGGCACAATCCCGCAACGCGGACGATGTGGCCGCGCAGCAGAGAGAGGCGGCGGCGGGAGAGATCGCAGAACTGCAGCAGTCCCTACAACAGGCGCGGCAAAGAAGCGGCCTCCTCGTGAAGCAGGCGAACAGCGCGCAGGCAGCAGCGGCGAGCGCGGAGCAAGAACGCCACGAGGCGCAGGCACGCGCCGCCGCACTCGCGAGCGAACTTGCCGGAATTCCTCGCGGATCGCTCATGGCGGAAGCTGCGGCCGCGGAACAAACGGAGGCGACGGAGCGGGAGATCGCAGAGCTGCGGCAGTCTTTGCAAGATGAGCAGCGGAAGAACGCCGACCTTGTCGCCGAGGCCAAAGCGGCGAAGGCGGCAATGGCCAATGCCGAACAACAACGTCGCGCTCTCGAAGAGGCCCAGGCGCACGCCGCCACGCTGGAAAGAGAACTCGCTGAAACGCGCCGTGAGATCGAAACCCGAAACGTGCAATTGCGCGAGGCGAACGATGCGGCTTCGCAGCAGAGACAGGCCGCAGACCGAGAGATTGCTGAACTGCGGCAGTCGCTGCAACAGGAGCGGAGCGCGACCGAAGCCAAGCAAAGAGACCGCGCATCGGCATGGGCCCCCACCGATGCGCGCCTTCCGGTGGAGCAAGCAAATGAAGCCCCGATCTTGCCGGCGACGCAGAACGTGGAAGTGACCGCAGCGGAGCCGCCGACAGCCGCAAACCAAAACGAGGCGGAGGCCAGATTGATCCCGCGCGCCAGGGCTTTGCTCGACCAGGGAAATATCGGTGCGGCGCGCATCGTCCTCGAGCTCGCGGCCGAGAAGGACATTGCGCAGGCAAGTTTCATGCTCGCGGAGACATATGATCCGGCGATTTTAGCCGCCTGGGGTACCTATGGAACGCGCGGCGAAGCGGCCAAGGCTCGTGAGCTCTACGCGAAAGCACACCGGGGCGGTATTCGCGAAGCGAAGGAACGGCTGGATGCGCTGCAGCGCTGAGAATGGGCTCGTTGCATTTCGGCGGGACGAAAGGTTGTGGTGGCTGATTCAGAAGGGAACGACATGAACAAGGCGCCAAAGTCACTCTCGTTGCTCCTGCTCACTTGGTTGGTGCCGGTTGCGATGATGCTTCAAACGGCCTGCTTGGAAGCGCAAACCGCGAGAAATACCAGGGCCGATGCTCAGCTCGTCCGACGGCCGCTCCCGCAAGAGAATGAAAAGGACCGGATGAATGCCTGGACGGTCGGGCTCGCCGGCGGCCTGCTCGAGGGAGCGCCGATCCGCCTCGCCGCCGAAATGGCGCGCGTCGTCGACGACGGAGCAGACCTGCATCTTCTGCCGATCGTCACCCGGGGCGCCACCGACAATCTGAATGCGCTGCTCTATTTGCGTGGCGTCGATACCGCCATCATCAATTCCGACGCGCTCGAAGAATATCAGGCTCAGGCACCGCAGATCCGAAGCCGCATCACGTATCTGCTCAATCTCTTTCCATCCGAGCTGCACATTTTCGTGCGACCGGAAATCGCGAGCCTGCAGGATCTTGCCGGCAAGAAGGTGAACTTCAATACCCTGGGCACCGCAGCTGCCTATTCAGGACCACTGATCTTCAGCCGTCTCGGCATCGACGTCGACAAGACATTCATTCCGCATCAGGTCGCCCTGGAACAGATGCGCAAAGGCGAGATGTCGGCCGTCGTGTTCATCACGTCGAAACCCGTCGACGCCTTCGTAAAGGGCCGCTGGGAGGCCGGATTCAAGTTCCTCCCGGTGCACTACGACAGGAAGTTCGAGGACTATTATCTGCCAGCGACCTTGGACCCCAATGAGTATCCCAATCTGATCAAGCAAGGCGAGCGGGTCTCGACCATCGCGGTGCCGACGGCGCTCGTTGCGTTCAACTGGCCGCCACGCTCCAATCGCTATCAACGTGTGGCACGCCTTGTCGAGTACCTGTTCTCGCGAATCGACCGCCTGCAGGCTCCGGGCTTCGATCCGAAATGGCGGTCGATCAATCTCGCGGCATCCGTTCCCGGGCTTACCCGCTTCCAAGCCGCGCAGGAATGGCTGGATCGCAAGGCGCGCAGCGTACAGGCGGGGCCATGAAGACTGCCGCTCCTCGGCTCGCCGTCGCCTTGAATGTCGCCTGCGGAATCGCTTACGCGCAAAACACTGGCGATCCCATGGAAACACTTCGGGCTTGTTCGGCGATGGAGGGGCAAGCCCGGCTGGAATGTCTGCAAGACTTATCACGTAAGATCCCACCGCCAAGTCGGCGGGGGGCAGATGACGGCTGGCTGGTCAGCGAGACCACTTCGCCGGTGGATTATCTGCCGATCGTCACCGCCACCACCTCATCCGTTAGCGGCTCTGATGGCGCCGCGATGCAACTCGCAATCCACTGCCGCAGAGGCCGCACGGAAGTCGTAGTCACGGGACCGGCGCTGTCACGCAGTGCCAACGAATACGTCATCTCTTTTCGGCTGAATGCGGATACGCCAATGCAACTCACGGCATCGTCGCCCTCATTCGGCTCCGGCGTCGCTATCGGGGGCGACGTCGTAAAGTTGCTGAGCTCGCTACCCGACGACGGTCACATCGTTGTGCGCCTTTTCACCCGCGCTGGTCCGGTGCAAGACGGACAATTCCTGCTCAGCGGATTCGAAAATGTGCGCAAGAAAATGGCGGCTGCATGCAAATGGCCCCATGCCGTCGCCAGACCAGCAAGGTGATGGGCAGGGAAAATGGGAGATACGAGATGATCAATCCAAAATGGGCGATGGCAGTCATCAGCGGACTGGCGATGCTGCTTCTGATCGGACAAAGCGCGCAGGCGCAGCAGGACAACCAGTTGATTCCGCAGGCGCGTGAGAAGAGCCAAGCGAGCAACCCAAAGCATCCGGCTCGACAGAAGCAGGTGAGCAAGCCGGCGATCAAGCAGGAAGCTGCGAACAACACGAAGATGGCTGAGGCGACGAAAGCCGAGAGCGCCAGGAAGCCGCACCGGCTGATCCTGCAGGTCAATTCCAACGAACCTGCGATGATGAACCTCACACTCAACAATGCGACCAACGTCGCGCAATACTACCGCGGTCTCGGTGAACCCGTATCGATCGAGGTCGTCACTTTCGGTCCTGGCCTTCACATGCTGCGCGATGACACCTCGCCGGTGAAGCCGCGCATCGAGGTGCTCGCGATGAGCCATCCCGAAATCTCCTTCAAAGCCTGCGGCAACACCCAGGAAAACATGCGCAAAGCGGAGAACAAGGACATCAACCTGATTCCACAAGCCACGGTCGTCAAATCCGGTGTCGTCCGCGTCATGGAGCTGCAGGAACAGGGCTGGAGCTACGTCAAACCGTGAGGTCCGGCGGCAAACCGGACATGGCGTGCCTTTCTCGGGCCGACCGGATTCGGGCCAGGGGAATCGCATATGGTGTCCACGCTGCGGCGGCATCCGCACTGGGCTCCCTCTCCCGCTTGCGGGGGAGGGCTGGGGTGAGGGGTGTCTCCGCGGCGGGATTGTCGAAAAATGCGGAGCTGTCCCTGGGCGGCAAGAGCCCTCACCCGCCGCGCTCTGCGAGCGCGTCGGCCTCTCCCGCAAGCGCGAGAGGCGGAGCAAGCCCGCGAAAAGTCCTCCTAAAATCCATATGCGATAGCCCTGGGATTCGGGAGTCCGCCTCCTAGAACTGATACCGCCTTAGTCCTCCGTCCACCGGGATCACCGTACCCGTGATGTAGCGCGCCACCGGTGAGGCCAGGAACACCGCGAGCGCCGCGAGATCCTCCGGCTCGCCCCAATAGCCGACTGGGATCTCTTCCTCCGCGAAGCGCTCGCGATAATCCGGCGGGTAGTTGCGGCGGATCTGCTCGCTCATGATGCGGCCGGGCGGGATGCAGTTGACGGTGATGCCGTGCGCGCCGATCTCGCGCGACAAGCCCTTGGCCCAGGCGTGCACGGCGGCTTTCGCGGCAAAGGCGGCGTTGAGGCCTTCCGGCTCGGACTTTCCGGTGATGTTGACGATGCGGCCCCATTTGCGTTCGATCATCTGCGGCAGCAGCGCATGCGCGATGCGGCGGTAGCTGGTGAAATTCAGCGCGATGGCCTCGTCCCATTTGCTGTCGGGCGCATCGACGGGGAGGGGACGGCTGCCACCGGCATTGTTGACGAGGATGTCGACATGGCCGAGCTCCTTGATTGCAAACGCCGCGATCCTCTCCGCGGCGTCCTTCGCCATCACGTCCTGCTCGAACGGCGTTATCAGCCCGCCGCCGACCTCTTTCACCAGCTCGGCGAGCAGATCGGTCCGCCGCGCGACGCCAACGACGCGCACGCCTTCGGCAGCAAGGCCCTTGGCGATGGCGCGGCCGATGCCGATGCTTGCGCCCGTGACGACTGCGGTTTTCGATTTGAGCCCGAGGTCCATGGTCACACGCTCTCTTGTTGTTTCTTGGCTGTTGCTTTCGTTTCCTGCCGAGTCCCGCGGGCTTTGCGAATTGCCCGACCGGGACGAGCAGTGGTAACCAAGAGCTTCGGCGAAGGAAACACGAAAAAGAAAAGGCATCAGCGATGGTCTGGGATCCGCAGCAATATCTGAAGTTCTCCGGTCACCGGCTCCGGCCCGCCGTCGACCTGTTGATGCGGATTCCGGATTTCGGCCCACGCGCGATCGCCGATCTCGGCGCCGGCGCCGGCAATGTGACAAAACTGATCAGGGAGCGCTGGCCGGAGGCCGCCGTGACCGGCGTCGAGGGTTCGGCCGAGATGGTCGCGGCCGGCCGCAAGGCCGCGCCCGACGTGGAATGGTCGCATGAGGACCTCGGACATTGGCGTCCCGCGAAGCGGTATGACTTGATCTATTCCAATGCCGCACTGCACTGGCTGCCCAATCACGCGGCACTGTTTCCGTCGGTGATGGAGAAGGTCACGCCCGGCGGAGTGCTTGCGGTGCAGATGCCGCGCAATTTTACCGCGCCGTCGCATGTGCTGATCGGCGAGACCGCGCTGAACGGTCCCTGGCGGTCCAAGGTCGAGCATCTCGTCACCCCGCCGCCGGTCGAAGGGCCGGCCTTCTATCACGACCTGCTCGCGCCGCTCTCGCAAAATATCGACATCTGGGAAACTGAATATCTGCAAGTGCTCGAAGGCGAGAACCCCGTGAAGGAGTGGACCAAGGGGACCTGGCTGACGCGCTATCTCGATGTCTTGCAGGGTGATGAGAAGGCTGCGTTCGAAGCGGCCTATGGGATGCGCGTCGCAAAGGCCTATCCGAAGAATGCGGCGGGGCAGACGCTGTTCCCGTTCCGGCGCCTCTTCATGGTCGCCCAGCGCAAAAACTGATGGCACTGCCGCAATGCGGCAAAAGCGCTCGTTTCCTTGGACTGAAGCGGGTGCCGGGTTGCGCATCCGGCAGCGGTCAAGTTAGCTTGGCTGCAGCAAATTGGGCTTAGGTCTAGTTGTTCGGGTGGCGGATTGCTGCCACTACTGACCTGAAAAACAAAAAGACCCAGTTTAGACAGGTTGTTGGGAGGTTACTTTATGCGCAAGCTGCTTCTTGCAGTCGCCGCCGCGGCTATTCTCTTGGCCCCTGCCGTCGCCCAGGCCCAGAATCCCATCGTCATCAAGTTCAGCCACGTCGTCGCCAACGACACCCCGAAGGGCAAGGGCGCGCTGAAGTTCAAGGAGCTCGCCGAGAAATACACCGACGGCAAGGTCAAGGTCGAAGTCTACCCGAACTCCACGCTCTACAAGGACAAGGAGGAGATCGAGGCACTTCAACTCGGCTCGGTGCAGATGCTCGCGCCGTCGACCGCGAAATTCGCGCCGCTCGGCATCAAGGAATTCGAGGCGCTCGACCTGCCCTGGCTGTTCAGGGATGAACAGACCTACGCCAACGCGATGAAAGGCACGGTCGGCAAATGGCTGTTCCAGAAGCTCGAGGCCAAGGGCATCACCGGGCTCGCTTATTGGGACAACGGCTTCCACATGCTCTCCGCCAACCGCCCCTTGCTGAAGCCGACCGATTTCCAGGGGCTTAAATTCCGCATCTCCGGATCGAAGATCGCCGACCAATATCTTCGCATCATGGGTTCGATCCCGCAGATCATGGCGTTCTCCGAAGTCTACCAGGCGCTGCAGACGGGCGTGGTCGACGGCTGCGAGAACACGCCGTCCAACTACCTGACGCAGAAGTTCTACGAGGTGCAGAAGGACATCACCGTGTCCTATCACGCGCATCTGCAATATGCCGTCATCGTCAACGCGAAATTCTGGTCGGGCCTGCCGCCCGACATCCGCACCCAGCTTGACAAGGCGATGGCGGAGGCGACCGACTACACCAACTCGATCGCGCGCCAGGAGAACGAGGACGCGCTGGCCGAGATCAAGAAGACGGGCAAGACCAATCTGCATTATCTCACCGACGCCGATCGCAAGGCGTGGCAGGAGGCGATGCAGCCGACCTACAAATGGGCGAAGGGACGGGTCGGGCAGGAGGTGCTCGATCTCCTTGCCAAGGAACTCGACGTCAAGATGAACTGACGGCCGCGCCCTACTAAGAACAATAACAACGGTCGGGGGTGATCGCACTCCCGGCCGTTTCGCTCTTGAATGGACGAGCCAATGCTGGGGGGACTAAGTTGCTGCGTGTGCTGAACCGTGTGCTCGATCATCTCGAGGAATGGCTGATCGCGACGATGATCGCGGCTGCGACGTCGCTCATCTTCGTCGCGGTGCTGCATCGTTACGGCGCCGGCCTGTCGATCGATATCGCCAGATGGGCGGAAGCCCGCAATCTGGCCTTCCTCGCCGTTCCCGCGCGCGCGACGTTCAGCTGGCTTGCCTCGCTCGACCTGTCCTGGGCGCAAGAGCTCTGCATCTACATGTTCATCTGGATGGCGAAGTTCGGCGCCGCCTACGGCGTGCGCACCGGCATCCATGTCGGCGTCGACGTGCTCGTCAACATCCTTCCGGGCGGATCGCGCCGCCGCGTCATCACCTTCGGGCTGTTGTGCGGCGCGCTCTTCACCGCCATCGTGAGCTATTTCGGCGCCGCGTTCGTCAACCAGATGTGGCAGACCGGCCAGCAGTCCAACGATCTCGAAGCGCCGATGTGGGTGGTGTATCTCACCATCCCGCTCGGCTCCGGCTTGATGTGCTTCCGCTTCCTCCAGGTCGCGTGGTCGTTCTACCGCACCGGCGAGCTGCCGCATCACGACATGGCGGGCGTCGAGGGCGTCGAGGCGGACCCGGTGCATCCGGCCCCGGTCACACCCAGCCAGGTTGTCCGGGACGAGCGTAGCCCGCTCGGCTGGATCCTGATGCTGCTGCCGGTCCTGATCGTCGCCCTGTGCTTTGCGCATGCCGGCCACGTCATCACGCTGCCGCATGGCCTGCGCGTCGTCATCGTGTTCGCACTTCTGCTCTCGTTGATGCTGACGGGCATGCCGATCTCGATCGCGCTGGGTCTCACCGTGCTCAGCTTCATGTTCACGCTGACCGATGTGCGAACGGAATCGGTGGCGCTGAAGCTGTTCACCGGCATCGAGAATTTCGAGATCATGGCGATCCCGTTCTTCATCCTTGCCGGCAACTTCCTGACCCATGGCGGCGTGGCGCGCCGGATGATCACGTTCGCGACCGCGCTGGTCGGCCATTGGTACGGCGGTCTCGCTTTGTCGGGCGTGGTCGCTTGCGCGCTGTTCGCGGCAATTTCCGGCTCGTCGCCGGCGACCGTGGTGGCGATCGGTTCGGTGATCCTGCCTGCGATGGTCGCGCAAGGGTTTCCGAAGCGGTTCGGGGCGGGGGTGATCACGACATCGGGCTCGCTCGGCATTCTCATTCCGCCGTCGATCCCGATGGTTCTCTACGCCGTCTCCACCAACAGCTCGGTCGGCAAGCTCTTCATCGCCGGCATTGTGCCGGGATTCGTCCTCGCCACGCTGCTCGGCGCCACAACGTTCTATCGTGCCTGGCGCAACGACTATCCGCGGATGCCGAAGGCCACGTTCCTCCAGCGTCTGGATGCGTTCCGCAAGTCGATCTGGGGCATCCTGCTGATCGTGATCGTGATCGGCGGCATCTACAGCGGCTTGTTCACGCCGACCGAAGCTGCGGCCGTCAGCGCGGTCTACGCCTTCATCGTCGCGGTGTTCATCTACAAGGATCTGAAGCTGCGCGACGTGCCGCGGGTGCTGCTGTCATCGGCGAACCTTTCGGCGATGCTGCTCTACATCATCACCAACGCCGTGCTGTTCTCGTTCCTGATGACCTACGAGAACGTGCCGCAGGCGCTGGCGCAATGGATGATCGACCAGGGCTTGGGGTGGATCGGCTTCCTGCTCGTCGTCAATCTGTTGCTGCTGCTGGCGGGCAACGTGATGGAGCCGTCCTCGATCATCCTGATCATGGCGCCGATCCTGTTTCCGGTCGCGGTCAAGCTCGGCATCGACCCGATCCATTTCGGCATCCTGATGACGGTCAACATGGAGGTGGGGCTGTGCCATCCGCCCGTCGGCCTCAATCTCTACGTCGCCTCAGGCATCGCCAAGATGGGCATCACCGAGCTCACCGTCGCGGTGTGGCCTTGGCTGTTGACCATGCTGACGTTCCTGGTGATCGTGACCTATTGGCCCGGCCTGTCGTTGTGGCTGCCGACGCTATTGGGGATGTAGCGGCTTAACCCCGTCTCGTTCTGGGGAGAGGGCAAATCGTAGCCCGGATGGAGCGCAAGCGTAATCCGGGACTTTCCCGCGTCTGGATCGAAACCCCGGATTGCGCTTCACTCCATCCGGGCTACGGTTCGCTCCTTCCTCCGATGGCAATCAACCGCGAGATGCGGTTAGATGGCCGCGACAGGCCGGAGAATAGATATGACAGAATCCAGCAGCGAGCCGAAAAGCGCAACGCCGTCCGTCATCGCGCAACACGAGGCCATGCTGAACGCGCTGCCGTTCTCCGACACGCGGGATTTCGACGATGCGGCGCGCGGCTTTCTCGGCACGATCGAGAACGCGACGGTCACACATCCGCAGGGGCGGACGGTCTGGAGCCTTGCGCCCTATGGCTTCCTCGCCGAGCAAGAAGCGCCGCCCACAGTCAATCCGAGCCTGTGGCGGCAGTCGCGGCTCAACATGCATCACGGCCTGTTCGAGGTCGTGCCGGGCGTCTATCAGGTGCGCGGCCTCGACATCGCCAACATGACGCTGATCGAGGGCGACAGTGGCGTCATCGTCGTGGATACCCTGACCTCGATCGAGGGCGCGCGCGCCGCGCTCGATCTTTACTTCAGGCATCGTGGCAAGCGCCCGGTCGCGGCCGTCATCTTCACGCACACCCACACCGATCATTGGGGCGGCGCGCGCGGTGTGCTGGAGGAGGATGCGCTGGCGACTAGCCGCGTGCCGATCATCGCGCCGAACCTTTTCGTGGAGCACGCCGTCTCCGAGAACATCATCGCTGGACCGGCGATGCTGCGCCGGGCGCAGTACCAGTTCGGCCCGTTCCTCGCCAAGGGCGCGCGCGGGCAGGTGGATTGCGGCCTCGGCAAGTCGATGGCGGCAGGCTCGGTCGCGCTGCTGCGCCCGACCGATTTGATCATTGCCACCGGCGAGAGGCGCGTCATCGACGGCGTCGAGTTCGAATTCCAGATGGCGCCCAACAGCGAAGCGCCGGCGGAGATGCATTTCTTCGTCCCGCGCTACAAGCTTCTGAACCTCGCCGAGAACTGCACCCACAATTTCCACAATCTGCTGCCGTTCCGCGGCGCCGACGTGCGCGACGCGCTGGCCTGGTCGAAATATCTGGGCGAGGCCCTGCTGCTCTGGGACGGCAAGGCCGAGGCGATGTGCGGCCAGCATCACTGGCCGGTGTGGGGGAGGGATCGGATCGGCACCATGATCCGGCAGCAGCGCGACCTCTACAAATTCGCGCACGACCAGACCATCCGCCTGATGAACCACGGCCTCACCGCCGCCGAGATCGCCGAGACGATCCAGCTGCCGAAGAGCCTGGAGGCCGCCTGGCACGGCCGCGGCTATTACGGCCACATCCGGCATAATGTGAAGGCGATCTACCAGAAATATCTCGGCTGGTACGACGCCAATCCGGTCAATCTCGACCCGCTGCCGCCAGTGGAGTCAGGCAGGAAGTATGTCGAGTACATGGGTGGCGCGGATGCCATTCTGGCGCGGGCGCGGACGGATTTCGACAAGGGCGAGTTTCGTTTCGTCGCGCAGGCGCTCGGCCATCTCGTCTTCGCCGAGCCGGACAATCAGGCGGCGCGCGCGTTGCTGGCGGATACGCTCGAGCAGCTCGGTTATGCCGCCGAAAGCGCGACCTGGCGCAACGCCTATCTGTTCGGCGCCCAGGAATTGCGCCAGGGCATGCCGAAGGTGTCGGCGCGCCCGCCGATGCCGCGCGAGACGCTGGCCGCATTGCGCACCTCGCAGCTCTGGGACGTGCTCGGCATCCGCCTCAACGGCCCGAAAGCGGAAGGCAAGCACATCGTGCTGAACTGGCGTTTTTCCGACACCGGCGAGACCTTCGTTCTCAATTTGGAGAACTCTGCGCTGACCTATACCGAGGGCGCGCAGGCGGACGGCGCCGATGCCAGCTTCACGCTGGCGCGCTCGACGCTCGACGAAGTCATCGCGAAACAGACGAGCTTTCCGGAGGCGATCGCCGCCGGCAAGATCAAGCTATCAGGTAATCCGATGCGGCTCGCCGAACTGATGGGCCTGATGGACGAATTCCCGCGCATGTTCGAGATCGTCGAGCCAAAGCGGGCGGGGGTGGTGTAGGGCGCCGGTGACGCCGCACATTTCTCCGTCATTGCGAGGAGCCCTTGCGACGAAGCAATCCAGACTGTTGCCGCGGAAAGGTTCTGGATTGCTTCGCTGCGCTCGCAATGACGGGGTGATAGAGTTGGGGGTATTGCGCCCGTGTCGTCCCGGCGAAGGCCGGGACGACAGTGGAGATTGCGTCCGCTACTCCGCGCTGCTCACCAGCTTGATCCGCGGTGCTTGTTCCTCGGTCAGGCTGCGATAGGCGGCGAGATAGTCCAGTGCCATGCGCCGCGCCGTGAAGCGCGTCTCGAACTGCTTGCGGATCGCGGCGCGGTCGAGCTGCGGCAGGCGCTTGATCACCCCTGCCGCGCTGATGACGTCCTCGACCACGAAGCCGGTCAGGCCTTCGTCGATGATCTCCGGCGCCGAGCCGCGGTTGAAGGCGACGACCGGCGTTCCGCAGGCCATGGCTTCGATCATCACGAGGCCGAACGGCTCTGGCCAGTCGATCGGCAGCAAGAGGCCGAGCGCGCCGCTCAGGAAGTCCGATTTCTCGTGATCGCTGATCTCGCCGATGAACTCCACCAGAGGATTGTTCTCGATCATCGGCCGGATCAGCTCATCATAGTAATCCTGGTCGGCGCGATCGACCTTGGCGGCGATCTTTAGCGGGATGCCGCAATGGGTCGCGATCTTGATGGCGCGGTCGACGCCTTTCTCCGGCGCGATGCGGCCGAGCACGGCGAGATACTCTTGGCGAGCCAGCTTCGGCGTCAGCAGATTCTCCGGCAGGCCGTGGTGGATCGTCGTCACCCAGTTTGCCTGCGGCACCGGTCGCCGCTGCGCATTGGAGATCGAAATGACGGGCATCTTGGTGAAGGTGTTGAAGACCGGCTGGTGCTCCGGCAGGTCCAGCCGGCCGTGCAGCGTGGTCACGAACGGCGTCGGCTGCCGGTGGAACAGCGACCACGGATAATAATCCAGATGGAAGTGGAGGAAGTCGAACTCCTCATCGTCACATTTCTGCCGCACCCGCTCCAGGAGCACCATGTGCAGCGCATTGGGATCGCGCACGGAACCGTCGAGACGGAGTGCCCGCGGCCATAATGCATCCAGCTTTGCCGAGGTTTGCGAGTCGCCGCTGGCGAACAGCGTCACATCGTGTCCAAGGGCCACCAGCTCTTCCGTCAACCAATGCACCACCCGCTCGGTGCCGCCATACAGCTTGGGTGGAACAGCCTCCGTCAACGGAGCAACCTGCGCGATGCGCATCTCACCATCTCCTTTGTGCGATCATGATCGAAGAGCCCCCGCCAGTACGGCACCGGCAATGCCAGACAAGGGAACGTTCCCGCACTTGCGAAGTTCCTTCCTCCAAACGTTACATATTCGACACGTGCGGGGCCGTCTCGATGCTGCCATCACATCTTCTCAGATCGTCCGCATCCGCATGTCGTGATCGCCCCGCCCGGGAACCGAGGCGAAGCGGTCGATGTTCAGTTCGATCGGTAAACAACATCCGAAAATCATCACGACGGGGTCGGTAGCCATATGGATCAGCTTTCTGGATACGCGCGCAGGCCATTTGCCTTTGTCCTGCGCTATCTCCGGCGTCGTCTTGCGTCGCATCTGGTGATCCTGACCGCTGTCGTGGCAGCCGTTGCCTGCTCCGTGGGCACGCAGTATGGCGTCAAATCCCTGGTCGACAGTCTGTCCGCCGGACCATCACATGGTGGCAGCGTATGGCTGGCATTCATTTTACTCATGTCGCTGATCGCCGCCGACAACTTCCTGTGGCGGATCGCGAGCTGGACGGCGAGCTTCACCTTCGTCCGGGTCACGGGTGATTTACGCCGTGACATATTTCGTCATCTGACCGGTCACGCGCCGAGCTACTTCTCCGATCGCATGCCGGGCATGCTGACGAGCCGCATCACGGCGACCTCGAACGCGGTGTTTACGGTCGAGAACATGTTCGTCTGGAACGTGCTGCCGCCCTGTATTGCCACAGTTGCGGCAATCATGTTGATTGGAACCGTGAGTCCCTATATGGCGCTCGGCCTGATCGTGATCGCCGGTGGCATGGTGATCGCGATGTTCCACCTGGCCGCCGCCGGCAAGCCGCTGCATGACGATTTCGCCGACAAGGCGGCCGTGGTCGACGGCGAGATGATCGACGTGATCAGCAACATGCCGCTGGTGCGCGCTTTCTGCGGCATCAGCCACGAGCATGAGCGCTTCGATGCGACGGTGAACCGGGAGCTCACCGCGCGCGGCCGCAGCCTGCGCTATCTGGAGAAGCTGCGGCTCACGCATGCCGGCGTGACCGTCGTGCTGACGGTGGCGCTGATGGCCTGGGCGATCACGTTGTGGCAGCGGGGTGAGGCGACCACCGGCGACGTCGTGCTGGTCTGCACCCTCGGCCTATCCATTCTCAATGCCACGCGCGACCTCGCGGTGGCGCTGGTCGACGTCACCCAGCACGTCGCGCGGCTGACCGAGGCGATCGCCACGCTGCTGGTGCCGCACGAACTGCGCGATCACCCCGAGGCCGAGCCCCTCGTCAAGAGCGGCGCCGCGATCGCGTACAACAACGTCACCTTCGGCTATCCCGGCGGCGAGAAGATCTTTGAGCGGTTCAGCCTGCGCTTGCAGCCCGGCCAGCGTGTCGGTCTGGTCGGCCAGTCCGGCGGCGGCAAATCGACGCTGTTCACGCTGCTCCAGCGCTTCTACGATACCGACGAGGGCAGCATCACCATCGACGGACAGGACATCTCGAAGGTGACGCAGCTGAGCCTGCGCGAGGCGATCTCGGTCGTGCCGCAGGATATCTCCTTGTTTCATCGTTCCATCCGCGAGAATATCCGCTATGGTCGCCCGAACGCGACCGATGACGAGGTGCTGCGCGCGGCGATCGCGGCGCGCTGCGATTTCGTCGAGAGTCTGCCCGACGGCCTCGACACCATGGTCGGCGACCGCGGTGTGAAGATGTCGGGCGGCCAGCGCCAACGCATCGCGATTGCGCGCGCCTTCCTCAAGGACGCGCCGATCCTGCTGCTCGACGAGGCGACCGCAGCGCTTGACAGCGAATCCGAGGAGGCGATCCGCGAGGCGCTGTCGCGGCTGATGCGCGGCCGCACGGTGATTGCGATCGCGCACCGCCTGGCGACGCTGCGCAATTTTGATCGCGTGGTGGTGCTCAAGGCCGGTAAGATCATCGAGGACGGCGCGCCCGACCGGCTGATGCAGGCTCACGGTCCCTACCGTGAGCTGGTGACGCAGGAGATGAGCCGGCTCTCGAAGTTCGCCGCGTAGATCCAGCAGTCGCGTTCGTTGGTTGCGTTTCGAATCAAGGCGCAGGGGAGCAGCTCATGGCAGCCGAAACCGTAACCCAGATCATTTCGATATCGCAGGCGGCGGAAGCCGTCGCGGAGCAGACGTTCTACATTCCGATGACGGGACCCGCCGCCCGGCCGCGGCGGTCCCTCAAGCACGACGACACCTTCATCGTGCTCGACAGCCACGGCGACATCGGCGCTTCGGCGGGCGGGCCGGACGGGCTGTTTCACCACGACACGCGCTATCTGGCGCGGCTGGAGCTCGTGCTCGACGATCTCCAGCCGCTGCTGCTCGGCTCGAATCTGCGCGACGACAATTCGGCGTTGACAGTCGATCTGACCAATCCCGACATATACCGTCAGGGCCGCCTCGTGTTTCAAAAGGATCTGCTGCACATCGTGCGCACGATCTTCCTGTGGCGCGGTGCCGCCTATCAACGCATCGGCGTGCAGAACCACGGCGACGCGCGCGCCAGCTTCGAGTTGACGCTGCTGTTCGACAACGACTTCGCCGACCTGTTCGAGGTCCGCGGCGAGCGGCGCCCGCGCCGCGGGACAGGCACGAGCCGGTTGCTCGGCCCGACCGACGTGCTGTTCGGGTATCGCGGCCTCGACGACGCCGAGCGCACCACCGGCCTGCATTTCGACCCGCGCCCGACGCGGCTGTCGGTCAATGCCGCGACATGGCAGCTCGAGCTCGACCCGCACGAGGCCAGATCGCTGTTCGTCGCCGTCTCCTGCAACCGGCCGGTGACGGAAAAGCCGGCGCGGTTCTTCCAGGGCCTCCTGGCGCACCGCCGCGAGATGCGGCAGTCGACCATGGGCGCCGCCAGCATCGAGACCTCCAACAACATCTTCAACGAGGTGCTGTGCCAGGCCATGGCCGACCTCAACATGCTGATGACGGAGACCCCGCAGGGGCGTTATCCCTATGCCGGCATACCCTGGTACTCGACGACGTTCGGCCGCGACGGCCTGATCACTGCGCTACAGATGCTCTGGATCGATCCGCGCGTCGCCAAGGGCGTGCTCAGACGGCTCGCGCATTTCCAGGCGAAGGCGATCGATCCGCTCGCCGACGCCGCGCCCGGAAAGATCCTGCACGAGATGCGCGGCGGCGAGATGGCGGCGCTGGGCGAGGTGCCGTTCTCCCAATATTACGGCAGCGTCGATTCGACCGCGCTGTTCGTCCTGCTCGCCGGAAGCTATTTCGAGCGCACTGGAGACGAGGCCACGTTGATCGAGCTGTGGCCGGCGATCGAGGCGGGGCTCGCCTGGATCGACGGTCCTGGCGATCCCGATCAGGACGGCTTCGTCGAATACCAGCGCGCGACGGAAAAGGGGCTGGCCAACCAGGGCTGGAAGGATTCCTACGACGCGATCTTCCATGCCGACGGCCAGCTCGCGGAAGGCAACATCGCGCTCGCCGAGGTCCAGGGCTACGTCTACGCGGCCAAGCAGCTCGCCGCGCGCTGCGCGCTGCGGCTCGGCAAGCCGGACCGCGTGCGCCAGCTCGAGGCCGAAGCCAAGGCGCTGGCCGAGCGCTTCGAGAAGGCGTTCTGGTGCGAGGAGCTCGGCACCTATGCGCTCGCCCTCGACGGCAGGAAGCGCCCCTGCAAGGTGCGGACCTCGAATGCCGGGCAGGTGCTGTTCAGCGGCATGATCCGCGAGGATCGCGCCCGTCTCGTCGCCGCCGATCTGATGCGGCCGCATTTCTATTCGGGCTGGGGCATCCGCACCGTCGCGCAAGGCGAGGTGCGCTACAACCCGATGTCCTATCATGACGGCTCGATCTGGCCGCACGACAACGCGCTGATCGCGCTCGGGCTCGCGCGCTACGGCCTCAAACATTCGGTGGCACATGTCTTCAAGGGGCTGTTCGACGCGGCGACCTACATGGACCTGCGCCGGCTGCCCGAATTGTTCTGCGGTTTCCGGCGCGAGAAGCGGCGCGGCCCGACGCTCTATCCGGTCGCCTGCGCGCCGCAGGCCTGGGCCAGCGCGACGCCGTTCACGCTGCTGGAAGCGGCGCTGGGCATCGAGTTCGACGTGGCACGCTGTGAGATTCGCCTGCGCAATCCGCATCTGCCGACGTTTCTGAACGAGGTGATCCTGCGCGATCTGCGTCTGGGCGGGTCCAGCGTGGATCTGCGCGTCAGCCGCCACGGCGACGACGTGGCGCTGGAGGTGTTGCGCACGCGCGGCCAGATCCAGGTCTCGATCGTGCTGGCGCGCTAGCGGCGCGCCGTGAGGAGGGTGCGATGCGTGCGATCGGAGCGCTAATCCTGGGCATAGCCATCGTCTCGGGCCTGGCGGTGGCGACCTCGCACGCCGCGGAAGATCAACCCGCGGGCGCGAGCGAAGCGAATGCGCCGCCGACGGCACAGCCGCCGGCCTCGACCGTTCCGGTCACCCCCAAGGATGCCGCCCCGCCGCCCTCGGTGACCATCATCGGCGCAAGCGAGGCGCATGGCGTCCTCGGCCGCGACGTGCGCAGCGCCGCCGGTGAAGACATGGGCCGCATCGTCGACGTCATCGTCGATCGCACCGGTCATGTGCGCGCGGCGGCGATCGATTTCGGCGGCTTCCTCGGCGTCGGCAGCCGCAAGATCGTGGTGGACTGGAACGCGCTGCGCTTCGGCAAGATCGCCAACAAGAAGGACAGCATCACGCTCGAATTGACCAAGGCGCAGGTCGCGGCCGCGCCGGAATACAAGGAAGACACGCCGATCGTCGTGCTCGGCGCGTCCGGCAGCCTTCAACCGCTGCAAGCGATTCAGTGAGGTGTCCGGAGGGCTGACCGCCTGTGCTGTTGTCAAGGAAGCCGAAACATGCAGATCGCGACGGCCGCGTTGACCAGAACAACGTCGCCGCACCGCCGGCTGCAGGCCTTCCGGCACCGTCGCGCCAGAGCCTGCGCGGGCTCGACTGGTTCATCTTCTTCCTCGCCGATGTGCAGACCGGATTCGGTCCGTTCATCGCGGTTTATCTGACGACGCAGAAATGGACCCAGGTCGAGATCGGCCTCGTGCTGTCGATCGGCGGCATCGTCGCCCTGATCGGGCAGATGCCGGGCGGCGCGATCATCGATGCGGCCAAATCGGAACGGCTGGTGGCCGCCCTTGCGATTGCCACCATCGGCTGCTGCGCGCTTGCCTACGCCGCGATGCCGATCTTCCCCGTCGTGGTGACCGCCGCCACCCTGCATGCGATGGCGAGTTGCGTGCTGGGGCCGGCGATTGCGGCGATCAGCCTCGGCCTCGTCGGCCCGATCGCGATCGGCGAGCGTCTCGGCCGCAATGCCCGCTTTGCCTCGCTCGGCAACGGCGTCGCGGCGGCGGTGATGGGCACCGCCGGCTACCTGCTGTCGAGCCGCTCGGTCTTCCTGGTTACCTTCCTGCTCGCGATCCCGACCCTGATCGCGCTTTCGCGCATCCGCGAGCACGAGGTCGACATTAGACGCTGTCACGGCGAGATGCCGCCTGAAGCCGCGGATCGCGGCGACACCAATGTCTGGCACCTGATCCGGCAGCGTCCGCTGATCGTGTTCGCGCTGAGCGTGCTCTTGTTGCAGCTCGCGAATGCCGCGATGATGCCGCTGATGGCGAGCGCGGTGACGGCGCGGTCGAGCCAGTGGGCGACGGTGCTCGTCGCCTTTTGCATTGTCGTTCCGCAAGCGATCGTGGCGCTGCTGTCACCGAGCATTGGACGCAAGGCGCAACTCTGGGGCCGGCGGCCGCTGCTCCTGATCGGATTCGGCGCGCTGACGGTTCGCGGCCTGTTGTTCGCAACCGTGCGCGATCCCTATCTGCTCGTGCTGGTGCAGGTGTTCGACGGCCTCACCGCGGCCGTGTTCGCGGTGATGATTCCGCTGATCGTCGCCGACGTCGCATTCGGCAGCGGCCACTTCAACCTGGCGCAGGGCATCGTCGGCACGGCGACCGGCATCGGTGCGTCCTTGAGCACCGCGCTTGGCGGCTATGTCAGCGACAAGTTCGGCAACGCCACCGCCTTCATCGGACTGTCCGGCATCGCCGCCACGGGGCTTCTGCTGATTTTGTTCGTGATGCCGGAGACGCGGCGCGCGGGTATGACCGCGACCAAAGAGATGGCCGGCTGAACGAATTCAGCCGGCCAAGTAGGTGGGGGACGAAAGAGAGATCAGGCGTCCAGATTGTGCAGGCGCTGGCGGTTGCGCAGCACGATTTGGCGGGCGCCGGAGAAGCCCAGGATGCCCTGGGTGTGAAGCTGCGACAGCGCTCGCGACACGGTCTCGAGCGTGAGGCCGAGATAGTCGCCGATGTCGCGGCGGCACATCGGCAGCGCCATCATGCCAGCAACGGCGAGGCGGCGGTCCATTTCGAGCAGGAAGGTCGCAACGCGCTCCATCGCGGTCTTGCGCCCCAGCAGCAGCATGTGGTCCTCGGCGTGGCGCAGCTCGGAAGCCGTCATGGCCCAGAGCTTGCGGGCGACCTGGACGTCGATGCCGGCGGCCTTCTCGAGGCTGGCGCGCTTCACGAGGCGCACGGTGGTGTCGATGATGGCTTCGGCGGCGAGGCGGTGAGTGGCGCCGGATTCGAGCCCGAACACGTCGCCGGGAAGATGGAAGGCACCGATCTGGCGGCGGCCGTCGGAGAGAAGCTTGTAGCTGCGCACCGCGCCGGTGATGACCTGATAGACATATTCGGCCGGCTCGTCCTCGCCATAAATCTCCTCGTCCTTGCGGTAGGAGAACTCCGTGGCGACGAGGCCGACATGGCCCGTGATCGCGCC